>JBJXFD010000557.1:0-101210 GCA_046153985.1 Saprospiraceae bacterium | reverse complement strand
ACCTCCGAGGTGTCCGACACGTATCCTACCCCAGTTCCGCAGGGTTGCCATTCCCAATTGGTTTGTCAGTCCCGCAGGTTTGTTTTCTCTTGTTGGGTTGTCATTCTTGAATGTTTGTTTTCCCTTGTTGGTTTGTCATTCCCGAATGTTTGTTTTCTCTTGTTGGTTTGTCATTCCGAATGTTCGTTTTCCCTTGTTGATTTGTCATTCCCGTCAGGGAATCTGCAACAGCAGAACGGCTTTTGATAGGAACCAGCACATACGTTGGTTTGTCATTCCCGTCAGGGAATCTGCAACACCAGAACGGCTTTTGATTGGAACCAGCACATACGTTGGTTTGTCATTCCCGTCAGGGTTGTCATTCCCGTAGGGAACCGCAACACCAGAACGGCTTTTGATAAGAATCCGTAAATAATGTCGAAGATAATGTCCCGTTACCCTTCCCCCAAGCATCTGCAAAACCTGAACAGCCTTGAGCGGTTTCGCAGATTCCCTGACGGGAATGACAAATATGATGCGTTATGCTGACCCCTCAAATCCTCAAATCCTCAAATATTCAAATCCTCAACTCCATGAGATACATCATACACCTCCTCCCCCTCCTCCTCCTAAGCTCCTGCGTCAAACACCAGCAGCTCGTCAACTTCAACCAGGGGCCGGAGTTTTCAGGCACGCCGCAGGCCATCGCCAACCTGCCCGTTGTGCGCATCCAGCCGGACGACGCTTTGGCCATCAGCGTACACACCATCAATATGGACGCCGCAGCGCCGTTTAATTTAGGCATCAGCAGCGCCCAGGGCAGTACCGCCGGCAGCGCAGCCGTGGTGCAGGGCAATTTTTTGGTAGACCTGGACGGCTTCATCGAATACCCCTCGCTGGGCCGGATCAAAGCAGGCGGCCTGACCACCACGGAGCTTAAAGATACCCTGCTGGCCCGATTAGCACCGTACCTCAAAGACCCGATCGTATACGTGCGCTTCACCAATTTCACCTTTACGGTACTGGGCGAAGTGAGTGGTCCCGGCGCCTACAGCTTTCCGGAGGAAAAAATAACCATCCTGGAAGCCATCGGCTACTCCGGCGACCTGACCACGTATGGCGACCGCACCAACATCCTCGTCATCCGGGAGCAGGACGGCGCCCGAAGTTTTGGCCGCATCAACCTGCGCGACCGCAACGTATTCGAGTCGCCTTATTTTTACCTGCGCCAAAATGACGTGATCTACGTAGAACCCCTGAAACAAAAATCAGCCTCTATCGCGGATCAAACCAGCAAAATCTTCCCATGGGTATCCGTCGCAGTGACGGTGCTCAATTTGGTAATTATTATTTCTATCAATAATAATTGAAGACAAGAACCAAAAAACAGGGTAAAGCGTTGATTTTGTGAGCATTCGCATTAAAAGCTTTCAAGCAATTCAACCATGTCATCATTACCTTATCCCTTCCCCCGAGTATCAATAAATGCATGAAGAACCGGCGCGCTGTTGAGGTTCTCTACGGGACTGACAAGCCTGAAGAGTAAACGCTTCCTGGTTTGTCAGTCCCGTCAGGGAATCTGCGACAGAAGAACGGCTTTTGATAGGAACCCACGCATACCTTCGAAGACAATCTTTATATGATAACCCTTCCCCCAAGCATCAATAAATGCATGAACAACCGGCGCGCTTTCGCAGATTCCCTGACGGGAATGACAAACAATGATGTGTTATGCTCTGCAACAACACACCGGTAGCGGGAATGACAACGATGAAGCGTTTACCCATCATGCTTGTCACTCCTGATGGTTTGTTTTCTCTTGTTGGTTTGTCATTCCCGAATGTTTGTTTTCTCTTGTTGGTTTGTCATTCCCGCAGGGAATCTGCGACAGGAGAAAGGCTTTTGATAGGACCCGTACATATCTTCGAAGACAATCTTTATATGATAACCCTTCCCCCAAGCATCTGCAAAAGCCTGTAAAGCTGGCGCGCTATTGCAGATTCCCTGCGGGAATGACAAACAATGATGTGTTATGCACTGCAGCAGCACACTGGTAGCGGGAATGACAACCATGAAGCGTTTACCCTCCATGCTTGTGATTCCGAAGGTTTGTTTTCTCTTGTTGGTTTGTCATTCCCGCAGGGAATCTGCGACAGGAGAAAGGCTTTTGATAGGACCCGTACATATCTTCGAAGACAATCTTAATATGATAGCCCTTCCCCCAAGCATCAATAAATACATGAACAACCGGCGCGGTGTCGCAGATTCCCTGACGGGAATGACAAACATGATGCGTTATGCCGACCCCTCAAATCCTCAAATCCTCAACTCCTCAAATCCTCAACTTCGACCCCTCAAATAACCAACTCCTCAGTTCCACACAACATACTATGCAAGACTTCCCACACACACAAACAAACGAATTTGAAGAAAAACCCTTCGACCTCCGGGCGTTTCTCTTCAAATACATCCTCCACTACTGGTGGCTCTACCTTATCGGGCTGGTGCTCGCCATGGCCGGCGCCTGGCTCTACCTGCGCTACGCCATCCCCCAATACCTGACCAAAAGCACCATCCTGATCAAAGACCCGGCAGCAACAGGGGAAGCAGGAACCGAAGACCAGTTGTTGCAGGAACTCGGCCTCGGTGGCGCTTCCAAAAACATCCAGAACGAAATCCAGATCCTGAAATCTCGCACCCTCATGCTGGAGGTGGCCCGCCAGTTGGGTTTAGACGTCGCCTACATCAGCAAAGGCCGGGTGCGCGATTCCGAAGTCTACAAAGCAACGCCAGTGGTGCTTGAAAAAATAGACTCGCTTTCAGAAAAGCCTTTTTCGGGTAGCTTGCTGCTGGAACCGGTGGACGACAACCGCTTCCGAATAGTAGAAGGCGACAGCGGCCAGGTATACGCCTACAACCTGCCCATCGTTCGGAGAGGACAGGCTTTCGTCATCCGCAAATCCCCGGAATATCCTTTTACAGGACAAATTCAAATCAGCTCCCGCGACCTCGAAGGCATCGCCCAGGGCTACGCCAACGCAGTAGACATCAAGCCGGTGGCCGAATGGGCCAGCGTGCTGGAACTCAGCTTAAAAGACCGCGTACCCGAAAAAGCAGCGGACATCCTGAACACCCTGATCGTGGTGTACAACGCCGCCGCCATCGAAGACAAAAACAAAATTTCGGCCAATACCCTCGACTTCATCGGGGAGCGCTTGGCGCTGCTGACCGGCGAACTGGAATTCGTGGAAAAAGATGTGGAAGCCTACAAACGGGAGAATGAAATCGTCAGCCAAAATGCAGGCGACGGCACCCAATTGGTAAGTGAAATCAATGCCTACGAAAAAGAACGAAGCAACTTAGAGATCGAGCGCAGCATCATCCGCTACGTCAAAGAATACCTCCGCAACAGCCAGGGGAAATTTGAATTGTTGCCCGCCAACCTGTCGCTCCCAAATGCAGCCCTCAATAGCCAGATTGAAAAATACAATACCTTATTGCTCGAACGCGAACGCCTCCTGCGCAGCGCCGGCGACCAACACCCCGACCTGAACCGCCAAACCGCCATATTGCTCAGCACCCGGGAAAACATCCTGAATAGCGTGGAACAACTCGAACGCGAGACAGATATTGCCATCAAAAACCTGACGACACGCGCCGGACAGTTCCGCGGTCAGGTGCGCGCTTTACCCCGCAAAGAACGCGAACTGCTGGAAATCACCCGCCAGCAGCGCATCAAAGAAAGCCTCTACCTCTACCTCCTCGAAAAACGGGAAGAAACGGCGCTGTCGTTGGCCATCACCACCCCCAATTCCCGACTGATTGACGCAGCCAAAAGCAACAATAACCCGGTAGAACCCAAATCGCAGCTAATTTATACTATTGCATTTATGCTTGGGCTTGGCCTGCCCGCCGGCCTGATTCTGCTACGCGACCTGCTCAACGATACCCTGCAGAGCGAAGAAGACCTTAAAGCCATTTCATCGGTCCCCATTTTTGGAACCATCGGCTTCAGCAAATCGGGCGAACACCTCGTGGTGAAACCCGGCAGCCGCTCGGCCATTGCGGAAATGTTCCGCCTGCTGCGCGCCAACCTCGAATTTGGTCGCACCGGCGAAGGCTGTCAGGCTTATTTGATCACCTCAGGACTCAGCGGCGAAGGCAAAAGTTTTATTACCCTGAACCTCGGCATGAGCATGGCACTCTCCAGCAAAAAAACCGTGGTCATCGGCTTGGACATGCGCAAACCCAAACTTGGCCGCTACTTAGGTCGCGAAGGCGTCGTCCACAAAGGCATCAGCCAATACCTCATTGGCGAAGCCACCGAAGCGGACATCGTGCAGGAATCCGGCGTGCATCCGTTCCTCTGGCACATCTCCAGCGGCCCCATTCCGCCCAACCCCGCCGAGCTGATCCAAAGCGACCGAATGCCCCGACTTTTTGAGTACCTGCGCGCCCATTTCGACTACCTGATCATTGACTCGCCGCCACTCGGCCTCGTTAGCGACGCCTTGATGCTGTCGCCTTTGGCCGACCGCACCCTGTTTGTGGTTCGCCACGGGCAAACCAAAAAAGCGCTGCTGCGCAAATTGGAGGAATTGCACCAGGAAGGCAAAGTCCACCACGCGGCGTTGATTTTTAACGGAATTAAGGCGGGTCGAGGGTATGGATACGGGTACGGATATGGGTACGGATATGGGTACGGGTATTATGAGGAGGATGGGAAAAAAAATAAATAAGACTTTAACCTTAGAGTTATTTTAATGTTGTTCTTCCTCATCGCTGAAATCGCCCAAGCCCACGAAGGCAGCCTCGGCATCGCCCACAGTTACATTGACGCCTTAGCAGAAGCGGGGGTGGATGCTGTGAAATTTCAAACCCATATCGCCCACGCGGAAAGCAGTACCTATGAGCCATTTCGAGTGAAATTCAGTTACGAAGACGACACCCGATACGACTACTGGCAACGGATGGAATTTACGCTGGATCAATGGGTTGGATTAAAGCAACACTGCGAAGAAAAAGGACTGGAATTCATTTCATCACCGTTTAGCAATGCTGCGGTGGATTTATTGGAAAGGGTAGGGGTGCAGCGCTATAAAATCGGTTCCGGCGAAGTCAGTAATTTTTTGATGCTCGAAAAAATTGCGCAAACCGGAAAACCCATGCTGGTGTCTTCGGGCATGAGCAATTGGGAGGAATTGGATCAAACCATTGCTTTTTTAAAGCCGTTCGGGAATGCGCTGACCTTACTGCAATGCACAACGGCCTACCCGACCCAACCAGCGCAATGGGGCTTAAATGTCCTGCCTGAGCTCAAAAAACGCTACGGATTGCCGGTGGGTTTTTCTGATCATTCGGGGGATATTTATGCCGGCCTTGCCGCCACTGCATTGGGCGCCGAAGTCCTGGAATTTCACGCCGTGTTTGACAAACGCATGTTCGGCCCGGATGCGGCTGCTTCACTGACCATTGATCAGATCAAACAATTGGTCATGGGCGTCCGGCAGATTCAAACTGCGCTGGCTACACCGGTGGATAAAACAGACAATACAAGTTTTGGTACCTTAAAAAATATCTTTGAAAAATCCTTAGCGGTGAACAAAGACCTGCCTGTCGGGCATATCATTTCCAAAGCAGACTTAGAAGCCAAAAAACCCAAAGGATATGGCATTTCCGCCACTTCATTTCAGGGGGTAATTGGAAAAAAATTAAACCGGGCTTTAGCAGCCTGGGATTTTCTGACCGAAGATAGTATGGATGCCTGAAAAAAGAAAAATATGTGTGGTGGTCACAGCCAGGCCCTCTTACAGTCGGGTCAAAACAGCCCTGAAAGCGATTCAGGAACACCCTGATCTGGAATTACAATTGGTGGTAACCGCTTCAGCTTTGTTGGATCGGTATGGGTCTGCAGTTAATTACATCGAAAGAGATGGCTTTAAAATTACGGCCAAGGTATTTAATGTCCTGGAAGGCGAAAACCTCACGGCTGCTGCAAAAACAACCGGTATTGGCATCCTGGAGTTGTCTACCGTATTCGACAACATTAAACCGGATATTGTGGTTACGGTTGCCGACCGGTTTGAGACGATGGCAACGGCCATTTCAGCAGCGTATATGAATATTCCTTTGGCGCATATCCAGGGAGGTGAAGTCACCGGGAATATTGATGAAAAGGTAAGGCATGCGATTACCAAGCTTTCTGACCTTCACTTTGTAGCGTCTCCTGACGCAGCAAAACGGGTAATTAAAATGGGGGAAGCGGAAGAAACGGTATTTATTACGGGGTGCCCTTCGATTGACCTTGCGCATGAAATCATGATTGACCCTTTATTGAATTTCGATCCTTTTGGAAAATATGGCGGGGTAGGGGAAGCAATGGATATTTCTAACGGCTATATAATTGCTATGCAACACCCCGTAACCACCGAATTCGGGCAATCACGTGCTCAAATGAATGAAACCCTTTACGCCATTCAGGCCCTGAATATTCCTACCTTCTTTTTTTGGCCGAATGTTGATGCCGGAGCGGATGGCACTTCAAACGCGATCCGGTCATTCAGGGAATTAGAACAGCCGAAAAATATTCATTTTTTTAAAAACATGGAACCTGAAGATTTTCTTCGGCTTTTGTACAACAGCCAATGCCTGATCGGAAATTCCAGTGTAGGTATCCGGGAGTGCGCTTACCTTGGCGTGCCGGTTGTCAATATTGGAAGCCGTCAAAATGGACGGGAAAGAGGGCATAATGTGGTGGATGTTGACTATCAAAGAACATCTATTTTTGCAATGGTTGAGCACCAACTGAGCCATGGACGATATCCTCCGGATTCTATCTTCGGAGACGGGAAAGCAGGCTTGAAAATTGCAGACTTGCTGGCTGAAGTTCAACCTTCTATTAATAAAAAAATAACCTATTAAGAGCATGTTCAAATTTTGAACATGCTCTTAATAGGTTATCGTTTGCCGGGAACTAATGAATTCTTCACTACATATAAATTTGACTGCATGAGCGGGCTCCATCTTAAAACGCTTCACGGATTACCGGAAAAAGTAATTTTTTGCAAACGTTGTGTCATTAACAACCAAAGACCAAATACCTCAAGAGAATTTGTAAAAAAAGATACCCGGATTGATACGGTGGGTTTTGGGGAAGATGGCGTTTGCGATGCCTGCAGGTGGTTCGAAGAAAAGAAAAAAATAGAATGGGCTGACCGGGAGCGCCAACTAAAAGAACTTTGTGACCGGTTCAGAAGAAATGACGGCAGGTACGATGTCATTGTACCTTCAAGTGGAGGAAAAGATAGTTTTTTGGTCGCCCATCAATTGAAGCATAAATACGGAATGAATCCGCTAACGGTGACTTGGGCGCCGCACCGTTACACAGACATCGGCTGGAGTAACTTTCAGAGCATGGTTGACGCGGGTTTTGACAATATCCTCATAACGCCGAATGGAAAGGTACATGGAATATTGACGAAACTTGCTTTTGAAAATTTAGTCAACCCATTTCAACCTTTCATTATCGGGCAAAAAAACGTAGCGCCAAGAATGGCACTCCAATTTGGGGTACAATTAATTATGTATGGAGAAAATCAAGCGGAAGCCCACAATAAAATCGGCGAAAACTATAGTCCCTTGATGAATATTGAACACTTCACGCGTGAAAGCGATGAAGATGACCTGTATTTTGGCGGGGTACCCATCAAGGACCTGCACCAATATGGCATTCCCGATAATGAGCTATTTCTTTACAAGCCTTTGTTGGCTGATCCAATCCGCAAGGCAGGAATTGAGGTGCATTACTTCAGTTACTACTACAATTGGTCCCCCCAGGAAAACTACTACTATGCAATGGAACACTCGAATTTTCAATCAAACCCCGATGGGCGGAGCGAAGGCACTTATTCTAAATTTGCCAGTTTAGACGACAAAGTAGACGGCCAGCATTATTATACCATGTACATTAAATTTGGCCAGGGCCGCGCTATGAATGATGCCTGCCGCGACATTCGCGACGGATTTATTACCCGCGAAGAAGGGGTGGAGTTGATGAACAAATACGATGGCGAATTCCCGCAAAAATATTTTCAGGATTTTTTAAACTACACCGGCATTACGGAAGATCGCTATTGGGAGGTGATTGATGGTGCTCGCTCGCCACATCTGTGGGAAAAGAAATCAGGGGAATGGGTGCTGAAACACAAAGTAGAATAGCCTTGTCCCCAAACGGATCAGGGAGCTTGACCGCCAAGCGGATTATAGCCAGATTGGATGTGAAAGGTGACCGCTTGATCAAAGGCATCCACCTGGAAGGCTGGAGATTTTTGGGCAATCCAAATGATTATTGCCGTAGATATTACCACGAAGGCATTGATGAAATTATTTATGTTGACGCGGTAGCGAGCTTATACAGCCGCAACCACATTAAGGAAATCATCAAACAGACCACAGCCGATGCTTTTGTTCCGATTACGGCTGGAGGGGGCATCAAATCGGTAGAGGACGCGTATGAAATACTCCGTTGTGGGGCGGATAAAATTGCCGTAAATACCGCTGCTTTTAAAAGGCCTGAATTGATCACGGAAATTGCCAACCGCTTTGGCGTACAATGTATGGTCATTTCCATCCAGGCGAAAAAAAATAACGAGGGGAAATTCATGGTCTGTTACGATTCGGCAAGAGAATACACCGATACCGAAGTAACAGTTTGGGCAAAAGAGGCTGTAGAACGAGGCGCTGGAGAAATCCTGCTTACTTCTGTAGATCGGGAAGGTACGATGAAAGGAATGGACCTGGAATTGATTGGGTTGGTTTCTTCGGCCGTCAATGTGCCCGTCATCGCCTGTGGCGGATTCTCGAAGCCGGCCGATTTCATTAGTTCTGTTCAGGCAGGCGCCGATGCAGTCGCAATCGCCCGTGCACTGCACTACGAACATGTGCGGATAGGGGAAATTCGGGATCAGGCCATTCACCACCAAATCCCCGTCAGGAACGTATGAAAAGTGTCAGCATTATTGACTACGGAATGGGCAATTTGTTGAGTATGCAGCGTGCCCTGGAAAAAAATGGTGCAGTGGTTTTGATTGCATCTAACCCTGAACAAATTCTTCAGGCAGAAAAGCTTGTTTTGCCGGGAGTAGGCGCTTTCCCGGATGGGATGCAAGAATTGGAAAAACGCGATATGGTACAAGCCATCCGGGAATTTGTTAAAAGCGGAAAAACCTTGCTTGGCGTATGCTTGGGCATGCAAATGCTGTTTGAAAGAAGCGAAGAAATGCGACTTACCTCCGGATTGGGATTAATTCAGGGGAAAGTGGTGAAATTTCCGGAGCAGCAAAGAGACGGAAGCCTCAATAAAATACCGCATGTTGCCTGGACCCGAATCGAGCCTGCTGAAATTCCCTGGGAACAAACCTTTCTAAAAGCAACAGCGCAGGGGGCATACATGTATTTTGTACATTCTTATTATGCTGTGCCGTCATCAATGTCGGATATATTGACTCTAAGTCCCTTTGGTGATTCCCATTTTTGTTCGGCAGCAAGGTATGAAAATGTATGGGGAACCCAATTTCACCCTGAGAAAAGCGGAGAAGTAGGACTAAAGTTGTTCAAAGAGTTTTTGAAGTGATGATGAACGCGAATGTTTTGTTTGCATGAACAGATTTGAACTGTTTCGCGATTTAAAAAATCTTGTAGCGTTCTCGGAACCCTACTTTAGAGAACATGCTTACAATCCTTTCCAGATTTCGATATCGCCGCTGTATCTTGAACTGTTACGTGAATCAACTTTAAAAGAAAACAAAGAAGCTTCAAAAGCTTCAGGAACAGGCATGGCATTATTGCCTTTAAAGTGGAAACTAAAGCAAATTAAAGATCATTTTTTTCATCGCAATAATTTAAAATCTCGTTCAGGAATACCCCCCATCCTATTTTTGCCTGTAGAACCTACACATCTCCTCCAGTTCACTCCGGTTTGGGAGGCGTTGTCAAAAAAAGAAGAACCATTTTTTATTCTGACTAACCGGATGAACGTTTTCCGTGTTCTAAAAAATGACTACCCTGTAATCTATTTGCCCCGGAAACTTAAAATTGCTCATGCCGATGAATATAAAAAACTATGCGCGCAACAAAATAAAGTAATCTTGGATTTTGAACCAGTTAATACAGGAAATCTGCCTTTAGAAACAATACAGCGATTGCTGCTTGTGCATGGCGCTCCTGCATGGAATCTTTGTGGACAACTGCTCGAAATATTAGAAAAATTAAAGCCAGTATCTGTTTTACCAGGTTATGATATTACTTACGAGGGGCGTTTATTAACCTCACTGGCCAGGGATAAACAAATCCCTACGTATTGTATTATGCATGGAAGTATAACTGGAGAACCCTTAGATACAATACATCTTGTTGATCAGTTTTTTTTATTTGGCGAAGCTGCAAAAAAAGATTTAATTTCTAAAGGAGTATCAGCAGAGCAGCTAATCGTAACGGGAGCGCCTTATTTAGATAAGTTCGAATATATTCAAAAAAGTATTCATTTGGCATTGAAGAAAAATTTTGCACTTACAGATTCAAGACCTTATTTTATCATTGCCATGTCAGGCCCGGGGCATGCCACTTCACATGCTCATTTTCAGTTAATTTTACAAAACCTGTTTGAGGTTGCGGCTGACTATCCAGAAGCCCAATGGGTCATAAAAATGCATCGGAAAGACCGGATTGAAAACTACAACGAAGTACTTGCCAAGCACAAGAACCATCGGATCAATATTATTGCCCACGAATCGCCCGGATTTCCCCGATCTATCTTTCAGTGGCTTCAAGGGGCAACGGCACTCCTGACGGGCACTTCTTCAGTTGCCGTTGAAGCTATGAGCATTGGAGTGCCGGTTATTACGATGGATTTTATGGAAGAGTTTCAAATGGTGGATTTCATTGATATGGGCGCTACTATTCATGTCACAGACAGAACACAATTAGACTTGACAATAAGAAATATGATAAAATCGCCGCAGGTATTTAATGAAATCAATGAACGCGCCAGCGTTTATGCATCTCAGTATTTTTTTAAATCGGAAGTACCTGCTTTTGAAAACATAGTTAGCTTTATTACATCAAATCAATAACTCAGAATCAAATGTGCGGCATTGGCGGCATTATATCAAAAACCAACAAAGAACCTAACCTGAAAACTATGCTCGCCGCGATGGAACACCGCGGCCCTGATGATCACGGGATATGGATAAAGGAAGGCACGCATTTAGGGCATAACCGATTGTCTATTATAGATTTGTCAGTGGCAGGCCATCAGCCTATGGTAAGCACATCCGGACGATATATCATCGTTTACAATGGCGAGGTCTACAATTATAAACTACTCAGAAAAGAACTCATCGCACAAGGCATTTCTTTTTGTTCGGCGACAGATACAGAAGTTATCCTGAATCTTTGGGAACGGGAAGGAGCGAACAGTGTTGCCCGGCTTCGGGGTATGTTCGCTTTCGCAATTTGGGACTGTCTGGCGGAGTGTCTCACGTTGGTCAGGGATCGGCTTGGCATTAAGCCGTTGTATTATGCGCTTACTCCGGAAGGTTTAGTTTTTGCCAGCGAAATAAAAGGCATGTTAGCCTCCGGGTTGGTACAGCGGGACGTTAACCCAAAAGCCATCTCTGCTTTATTGAACACCGGCTATGTGCAGCAACCGGATACCATTATTCAGGAGGTTTATGCGCTTATGCCCGGCCAAAGTTTGACTTTCGACGAAGGTCGTATTCAAAAAAACTGTTACTGGAGCCTCAAAGAAAAACGAGAGGCCTGCGATTCCGAAGAAGAAACCATCGTCGAGGTGCGGGCTTTAGTTACCCAAGCTGTTGAAGAAGAAATAGTGGCTGACCGGCCTGTCGGAATTTTTCTGAGCGGGGGGTTGGATTCGACTGTCATGTTAGCTGCTTTGCGATTAGCCGGACATAACCAGGTCAAAACCTTTACAGTGGGGTTTGAAACGAAAAAAGCTGGATTAGATGAAAGAGTTGAGGCAGCCGATACAGCCCGTTTTTATGGCACAGAACATTTATCCATACAAGCTTCGCGAAATGACCTGGTTGAAGGGATAGAGGACTTCATCGAGGCCATTGATCAGCCTTCCGTTGACGGACTAAACACCTGGTTGGTAAGTAAATTTACCGCACCCCATGTTACGGTGGCGTTATCTGGATTGGGTGGGGATGAGCTGTTTTCGGGGTACGGAATTGATCGGAGACTATTGTATTGGAATCAAAAGTACGCTTTTTGGTCTAAAATTGTGAAGCAAGGGCGCCCGGCGCTGGACCTTTTACAGATCGAAGCTGTCTCAAAAAGGATTGATATATGGGGAGAGCGAGCGACCTTGTCCGGCGCCTATTCCCAATGGGGTCGGTTGTTTTCGGCAAAACAGGTAGAAGGTTTAACCGGAATACGGACGGCTATCCACGAAAATGACATTGAATTATTTTTTAAAAGTGGTGACCCTGGCAATGCATTCGACGAATTACAGCGCATTTCAAGCCTTCATCTGGCTACATTTATGTCTTCCTGCCTTTTGCGTGATTCGGATGCAGTAAGCATGGCACATTCCATGGAAGTGCGTTTCCCTATCCTCGATCATCGCTTGGTTGAAACGGTATTTTCTACGCCTTTAAATTGGAAAATTAAAAAAATAAGGGATTCAGTCCAACTCACGCAATATGAAACAGATGGAGCCTATGAACGACTGGGAATCAAGCATTTGCTTTTTCAGGCGTTTAAGAAAGATTTACCAGCTGAACTGGGCGAAAGGCCAAAAAGAGGTTTCAAGCTGCCTATTCAAGAGTGGCTTAAAACTGGATTTGAGTCTCGCCTGGAGCAAGTGTTGCTAAGCGATCAGACCTATTTAAACCCAGTTGCGCTTCGGGCAGAGTGGCAAAGCTGGAAACAGGGCCACTCTAACTGGAACCGGGTGTGGCTGTTATTCATTTTGGAAAGCTGGATTAAAAAATATATTTAGAGCATGTTCAAAATTCCATTTTAAAATAAATACTTAAAATAGAAAATAAATTTAAAATACTAATTGCAGAAACAAAAGACTTCAGCAGAGAAGCGCTTTCTGCTTTACAGGATATGTGCCTTGTAACAATGGATGATATTGCGCCTTCTTCCTTACCTCAAGTTCTACAAAATTATGATGTCTTGTGGTTTAGATTAGGTTTTCAAATCATGAAGGAAAACTTGCCGGACCCGCTTCGCTGTAAATATATCGTTTGCCCGGTAACAGGCCTCGACCATATTGACCTTAATGCTTGCGAAAAGGCAGGAATAAAGGTGCTAAGCCTCCGGGGGGAAACTGCATTTTTACGGGAAGTGCGCGCTACCGCAGAACATACCATCGGCCTTACCTTAGCTTTGCTTCGGCTGCTTCCACAGGCGGTGTCATCTGTAAAACAGCTGACCTGGGATCGGGATAGGTTTAAAGGACATGAAATTTATGGTAAAACTGTGGGAATTCTGGGGGTTGGCCGCCTGGGGAGCATTACTGCAGGATATTTCAAGGCAATGGGCGCCCATGTGATCGGATACGATATTGTCCCTTTTGATGAAACGATCTGCGAACCCGTAGCGGATATGGAAAGCCTGCTGGAGCAAAGCGATATCATCAGTATTCATGTAAATTACAATAAAGCGAATCACCACTTGTTGTCGTTCAATGCATTCAGCAAGATGAAAAGGGGAAGCATTCTGATCAATACAGCAAGGGGAGGAGTCGTAAATAGTGAAGCGCTTATCCAGGCATTAAAAAATGAGACACTAAAAGGTGCAGCAATTGACGTAGTAGAGCAGGAGTTTGACGCTGCCAATGATTTGGTGGTTCGGTACGCGCAAAGCAATGACCACCTGATCATTACTCCTCATATTGGTGGAAACACCGTTGAATCGTTTGCCAAAACAGAATTATTTATGGTGCAGAAGTTGAGGCATGCCTTGAATTCAATTCATGCCTGAAATGCGCATACTTGGCATCATTCCGGCTCGGGAAGGTTCCAAACGGGTGCCTGAAAAAAATTTCAGGCCCTTTGCTGGAACTACGCTTACGGATTTGGCTATCCAACAGGCTAAAGAAGCTCAACTGCTGGATAAAATTGTGGTCAACTCAGATTCTGAAACTGTTTTGACGATTGCCTCCCATTATGAGGGAATTTATGCAATCAACCGACCGAAAGCATTAGCCACCGATGAGTCTCCTGCCATTGATTATATGCTCTATACGCTTGAAGAGCTTGAACAAAAAGGAGAAACTTATGATTTTGTGGTGATCATTCAGCCGAGTTCTCCTATACGAAGCGGATTGGACATTGATCGCACCATAAAATTGCTCATGGAAAACCCGGATGCTGACAGCGCTGTAAGTGTGGTGAAAGTATCCCACATGCTGCATCCCCACAAGCTTAAACAGATGAATGGCGTAGTTTTGGAATCCTGGCTCGTTGATGAAAAACAACAAACTGCAGCCCATGAATTGCCTGATATCTTTGTCAGGAATTGTGCTGTTTATGTCTTTAAAACCAGCCATTTGCTTAATGGCACGACTTACGGAGAAAAATCATTGGGGCACGTCATGCCGCCTGAAACATCAATAGACATTAACGAAATGCTGGATTTTGAATTTGCAGAATATGTTTTCCTTAAGAATGTTCGTTAATAAATGCTATCTGAATAGCTGTAATTAAACATGACTAAAATCCCCGTTTTTCCTGACTTAATTTATTTCACCGGCATTTACAGAAAATATGTTGGCACTCGGTGGATATTTTTTTTATTTACGGCTATTATTCCTGCCTTCCTGGATGGTATAGGGATTTCTATGGTTATTCCTTTACTTAACCTTGTCATGGATCCTACTGGTTTGAATGTCAATGTGGCTGAAGGTAATTCTGACTTTGCGTACCAATTATTATTGTTATTTGGAATCCCGGTAAACTTAAATAATATTTTACTGTTTATTGCTGGAGTATATGTTTTTAAGTTCATTGTTGGGTTTACAAATAGCACCATTAAGTCGTATATGTATGCCGCCCTGATTAGGGACATGAGATACAATCTTTATACACGCTTGATGTGTATTGACTATGCTGTTTTTAAGGAAAAAAGTACCGGGTATTATACAAATTTGGCTACCACCCAAATGAACCAATTCCTGAATGGATTTCTTTACTTGACACAATTTTATACTAAGGTATTTGCAGCACTTGCTTACTTGTCTTTTTCCTTTTTTATTGACTGGAAGTTTTCACTGATAGCCGCTTTTTCTGGCTTATTGGTGATAGGGAGCTTCCGTGGGTTCAATAAGCAGATTAAAAAGTTAAGCACACAAACGGCACAACAAGAATCTTTCCTTACCGGGTTTTTTATCCAGGCGATGCAAGCTTTTAAATATTTAGCAGCTACTGGCGGATTCCACATTTTTGATCGTAAACTTAAAGATTCAGTAGAGAAAATAAAAAAGCAACGCTTGAAATCCGAATTTATTAGAAACCTGTTTGATACAAGTTATGAAACGCTTACCGTCTTTTTTGTTTGTTTCCTGATTTGGGTACAGGTTTCTTATATGGGCAAACCTTTGGCCTCTATGCTTATGAGTATATTTTTATTCCATAGAGCCGTTGGGAACATCCTAATTACTCAAAAGGATTGGCAACACATATTAAATATTTCTGGAGGAATATCTTCTGTTATCAATGAGTTTAATATTTCGATTCAGTCAAGAGAGAAGCAAGGAAGCGTTATGTTGAAAAAATTAGAAAATAATATTAGCTTTAATAAAGTACAATTTGCGTATAATCATAAACCAGTTATTCAAGACTTTTCAGTTGACATTCCTGTGAAAAAAATGGTTGCCTTAGTAGGCGAATCTGGTGCGGGAAAAACTACGCTGGTAGATTTATTGACACTGGTACTAAAACCGGAAAGAGGGTATATTGTTGTTGATGGAATTTCGCATGAAGAATTAAACTTAACTTCCTGGCGACAAAAAATAGGTTTTGTTTCTCAGGATGTCCAATTGTTTGATGATACTATAGCCAATAATATTTGCCTTTGGCAAACTGATTACCAAACAGTGAATGGGAAGGAAAAGATAGAAAAAGCGGCTCGGCTGGCGCATTGTCATGAATTCATAGAGCAGACTGAAAATGGTTATTTGTCCTGGATTGGAGATCGGGGGTTAAAGCTTTCGGGGGGTCAAAGGCAGCGGATTGCCATCGCCAGAGAATTGTTTAAAGAACCGGAATTATTAATCCTTGATGAAGCTACATCAGCATTAGACTCAGAAACTGAATATTTTATTAAGGAAACGCTTAGGGAGTTAAAAGGACAGTTAACAGTAGTGATGATTGCTCATCGCCTTTCCACTGTTAAAGAAGCCGATTTCATTATTGTCATGAAAAATGGTTCTATAGAAGAAGTGGGCACTTTTGAACACTTAGCTTCAACAAGCGGCTACTTTTCTGAAATGGTCGAATATCAAAAACTATAAATGTTTAGCAATAAATCCATTCTGATTACAGGCGGCACAGGTTCTTTGGGGAAAGCTCTGACTAAGCACCTCCTGACTAATTTTCCTGATCTAAAAAAGTTGGTCATCTTTTCCAGAGATGAACAAAAGCAGTATCAGATGGCGTTGGAATATCCGCCGGACAAATTTCCTCAAATCCGGTTTTTTATTGGAGACGTCAGAGATAAAGAACGATTGGTTCGAGCTTTTAGAGGAATTAATTATATCATTCATGCAGCAGCCATGAAGCATGTCCCGATCGCAGAGTACAATCCCGATGAATGTGTAAAAACGAATATAGGCGGGGCACAAAACGTCATACATGCCGCCCTTGAAACTACGGTGGAAAGGGTAGTGGCGCTGTCTACGGATAAAGCATGTGCGCCGATCAATTTATACGGAGCAACTAAATTGACTTCCGATAAATTATTCGTTGCAGCGAATAATATCAAGGGCGTAAACCCGATCCGATTTTCAGTAGTGCGATACGGCAATGTCATGGGATCTAATGGTTCGGTAATTCCCTACTTTTTGAATAAAAGGATAGAAGGGGTATTACCCATTACAGACCCTGATATGACCCGATTCAACATCTCTCTACAAGGTGGGGTAGATATGGTCATGTATGCGTTGGAAAATGCCTGGGGGGGAGAGTTATTTGTACCCAAAATTCCTTCTTACCGCATCATGGATGTCGCTGAAGCAATAGGCCCCAATTGCGAAAAACCCGTCGTAGGCATCCGCCCGGGAGAAAAGGTGCATGAAGAAATGATTACAAGCTCTGATTCTTACAATACCTGGGAAGTTGGGACATACTACGTTATCCTTCCTCAGCAATTGAGTTGGAAATTAAATGAATACGTTGCTCATTTCAATGCCATAAAAGTGAAGCCGGGTTTTAGTTACAATTCCGGAGAAAATACGGAGTGGGAAACCGTTGAATCACTTCGATCTTTAATCAAAGAACATATTGACTCTACCTTTGAAGCCTGATATGAAACCAATACCGTATGGCCGGCAATACATAACGGAAGAAGACATTCAGGCTGTCGTGGAAGTATTGAAAGCCGAATATCTTACGCAGGGGCCCAAAATTGCAGCATTTGAAACGGCATTTGCAGAATATATAGGCAGTAAATATGCAGTAGCGGTTGCGAACGGCACAGCTGCTTTGCATCTTTGTACCTTAGCGTTGGGCGTACAACCCGGAGATAAAGTCATTACAACGCCTATCACGTTTGCCGCATCGGCCAATTGTGTGCGTTACTGTGGGGGAGAAGTGATTTTCGCGGATATTGATCCCGATTCCTACCTGTTAGACGTTGAAAAAGTCAGGACACTTTTAGAGGCGGACAAGGACCAAAATTATAAGGGGATTATCCCCGTTGATTTCGCAGGAAGGCCCATTGATATGGAAGCATTCCGGGAAATTGCGGATGAATACGGCCTATGGATAATAGAAGATGCCTGCCACGCGCCCGGTGCCTGGTTTTCGGATAAGAGCAGCAAGCGGCAAAATTGTGGTAATGGTGCATTTGCTGACCTTGCTATTTTTTCATTTCATCCCGTCAAGCATATTGCGACCGGTGAAGGCGGTATGATTACGACCAATAATGCTGTACTATACCAAAAACTATTAAAACTACGTACCCACGGCATCACCCGAAATGCTGATGAATTCACCAATAGTCTTCAATTTGCTTTAGGAGGCCCGGAAATACCTGATAGCCAGGATGTAGCCCAATGGCCTGGCTGGTACATGGAAATGCAAGACCTGGGATTTAACTACCGGATTACAGATTTTCAGGCAGCTTTGGGATTGAGTCAACTGCAACGGGTAGAAACAGGGTTGGAAAGAAGAAAAGCAATTGCCGCCGCTTATGAATCGGCTTTTGAAAACACCCCATATATCAAAGGACAATCGGGCTTCATGGAAGGCCATGCCTACCATTTGTACGTGATAGAAGTAGAGAACAGAATTGGCCTGTACAATCATCTGAGGGCAAACAACATTTTTGCACAAATTCATTACATCCCCTGCCATTTGATGCCTTATTACCGGCAATTTGGTTGGAAAAAGGGGGATATGCCTAATTCGGAACGCTATTACGCACAGTGCATCAGCCTGCCCATGTATCCTACCCTGACCGTTCAGGAACAGGAATACGTGATAGAGACCATAAAAAAGTTCTATGCGTAGCCTTGCTATTATCCCTGCACGGGGAGGAAGTAAAAGGATTCCACGAAAGAACATCAAAGACTTTCTGGGTAAACCCATTATAGCTTATTCAATTGAAGCTGCGCAAAATAGTGGCCTGTTTGACGAAATCATGGTGTCAACGGACGATGAAGAGATCGCTGAATTGGCCCAAAAATTAGGCGCTCAGGTCCCTTTTTTGAGAAGTGCTGAAAACTCCAATGATTTTGCAACAACAGTAGACGTTCTTTTGGAAGTTATCCACCATTATGAGCGTTCAGGAAAAAAATACAAATATGGATGTTGTCTTTATCCAACAGCACCTTTCATCACTACTGAATTATTGACGGAAGCAAAAAAACAAATCGTGGAGAATGGCTACGATTGCATATTTCCGATCCTGCCGTTTACCTACCCAATTCAGCGCGCCCTAAAACTTGGAAGCGATGGCCGGATTGAGCTATTTCAGCCAGAATTTTTGACAACACGGTCACAAGACCTGACACCCGCTTTTCACGACAGTGGGCAGTTTTATTGGTTCAATATCTCGGCTATAATGGAACAAAAAAGTCTTTGGACAAAAAACACCGCAGCCTTAACGATATCTGAAATGGATGCGCATGATATTGACAACTTAGAGGATTGGGAAATTGCTGAGTTTAAGTATCATGTGAAGTTTGGACAGTATAAAAATAAACTTAAAAGTAATGGGAATGAATAATATTGAAGTTAAACTAAATGAATTCGGATTTTATGAAATTATCAGTAAGCCGACTGAAAAGGAATTGGAAGAATACTACAATGAAAAGTATTACCAATTAGGATTAGGCAGCTATAACCTGGAATACTCGCAGGATGAGCTCATTCATATCAAAAATAAGATAGAAGAAAAACTATATATCGTATCTAAGTTTATTTCTTTGGATTCCACGACAACAGTATTGGATATTGGTTGTGGCGAGGGCTGGGTACTAAGCTATTTAAAAGAAAAGGGAATTCCAGCAACCGGAATAGATTATAGTTCGTTTGGATGCAGGAAGTTTAATCCTGACTCCATTGATGATTTTATTGAGGCAGACATCTATGCCACATTAGATCAATTTACTAAAGAAAACAAAAGATATAAGCTTGTATGGGTAGATAATGTTCTTGAACACGTTCTTGACCCCTATGACCTTATTATAAGATGTAATAATTTACTTGATGATGGTGGGGTACTAATGGTCGAAGTTCCAAATGATTTTTCTGTTTTACAAAAATACTTGCTTGATCATGAATATATTGACAGACAATTCTGGATAGCATACCCAGATCACCTTTCCTATTTTAACAGAGAAGGGTTAAATCGGCTGGCCGGCAAAGCCGGATTAACAGAAGTATTTGCCATGGCAGACTTTCCGATTGACATCAATTTACTCAACGAACATACAAATTATATCAAGGATAAGAGTAAAGGTAAGTCTTGCTACGCTTCCAAGATTAGCTTTGAAAACTTAATCCATTCAAATGGAATAGAGTCCGCAATAAATCTTTATAAGTCTTTTATTGATGCCGGAATTGGCAGATGTCTTACATCTTTTTTTGTTAAGTAACCTTGTTAGAATAAAATATAGTACTCTGAAATACTAATAATAATAAATGGCTAACTATAAAATACTTAATAAACAAATATTTATAGATGGTCATTGTGCTATTGTTCCCATTAGAATGGAAGATCGTTACAAGATCATGGCGTGGAGGAACGAGCAAATTTATCATCTCCGGCAGTCGAATCCCCTTACTGCTCAGGATCAAGATTTATATTTTAAAACAGTAGTTGATGAATTATTTGACAATCCCCAGCCAAGTCAACTACTATTCTCTTATTTAGATAAGGGAGAATGTATTGGTTACGGGGGATTAGTGCATATTAATTGGATAGACCAAAATGCTGAAATCTCTTTCATCATGGATACAGCCCAGGAGAAAGATCACTTTGAAGTGCATTGGAATACTTATTTGAAATTAATCGAAGAAGTAGCTTTTAAAGAACTACGATTGCATAAGATTTATACATTTGCTTTTGATTTAAGGCCACTTTTGTATCCTGTATTAGTGCGAGCAGGGTTTAAAGAAGAAGCAAGGCTTAAAGAGCATTGTTACTTCCAAGAAAAATTTGTTGATGTATTGATCCATACCAGGCTTAATCAATGAAGACGGTCGGCTCAAAAAAGATGTTCATTATTACAGGAACTACTCGTGGCCTTGGAGAAGCCTTTGTATCTGCTATCATGGAAAATAGTAAGGACTCAATAGTATCAGTTTCAAGATCATTAACAGAAAAGCAAAAGGAGTACGACACTGGCAGGTTTAATTTTATTGAGTGCGATTTTACTGAACAAAACATAGCTGGTAAAATAGAATTATTCAGTCATTATATTGCTGGAGATGAAATTGTTTTCATTAGCAATGCTAGCCTGATTGCCCCTATTTCTAAAGTAGGCACATTTGACGAAAATAAGATTAATGACTTAGTGTTAGTGAATGTAAAAACGCCAATTGCTATATGCAATTTTCTGTTAAATAAGTTCAACGATAGGAAAATCACTGTCATTAATATCTCATCTGGCGCCTCGACGAAACCAATCGCTTGTTGGTCACTTTATTGTTCTACTAAAGCTGCCATGAGTATGTTTCTTGAGGTAATGACTCAAGAGTACCCGGAGCATAAGTTCTACACTATTGATCCAGGGATAATGGATACGGATATGCAACTCACTATCCGGAATAGTGAATTTAATAAATTGGAAGAATTTATAAAATACAAAGAAAAAGGATTGCTTAAATCCCCAAGAGTAATTGCGGATCAAATTCTCGCCCGCGTATTATGAAGATTGCAATTCTCTCTGACATACATGGCAATCATTATGCGTTATTACAAGTCCTTCAAAAGGCAAAACAAATTAAAGTAGAAAAAATATTAATATTGGGAGATTTGATAGGTTACTATTACTACCCTGAAAAAGTATTAGAAATACTATTCGAGTGGGACTGCAAATTCATCAAAGGAAATCATGAAGATTTATTGAAAGAAATTTTAAATGGGAGTATAAAAATAGAAATGGTTACAGAAAAACATGGAAGTGGCCATTGTATGGCTTTAGAGAGGTTAAATAGTGCACAGATAGCTGAATTGGTCTCTCTGCCAGAACAACTTCAACTTGAAGTTGACAACATTAATATATTGATGTGCCATGGTAGCCCTTGGGACCCAAATATGTATTTGTATCCAGATACTCAGAAATCAACATTAAACAGAGCATGTTCGAGTGGTACAGATATCGTATTAATTGGACATTCTCACTACCAATTTGCTTATTCCTATCTCGGCACTACACTAATAAACCCTGGGTCAGTAGGTCAGTCTCGTCAGACTGGAGGCTTAGCTGATTGGGCAGTACTCGATACAGAAAATGGTGCTATTCAGTTATTATCAACACCATACGATACATCAGAACTAATTAAAGAAGTGTTTAGGATAGACCCATCAAATGTGTATTTGAGAGATGTATTAGTTAGAAACAGGCAATGAAAAAATATAATATTTTAGTTACTGGTTGCGGTGGAGATATAGGGCAAAGTATTGGAAAAATTCTTAAAACATCTTCTTTATTCAACCTGGTAATAGGCTGTGATATCCATGATGAGCATGCAGGAATATTTATTTTTGATAAAGCATTGATTGTATCCAAATGCACTACTGATTCATATCTCACAGATATTAGAAATATTATAGCTCAATTCGGGATAGATTTAATATTGCCAATGTCCGAACCAGAAATCAGGTTGTTAACTGAAATGAAAATTGATACCTGGTTTCTTGATAAAAAAATGATTGCCGCAAATTTACAATCAAGAGAAATTGGATTTGACAAACTAGAGACTACATATTTTCTAAAGAAAAATCATCTGCCATTTCCGGAAACAAGTGTTATTTCAGATATGAAACCAACAAAATTCCCTTTAATCATCAAAAGCAGGAATGGATCCGGTAGTAAATCACTTTACAAGGTTGACGGTTGGGATGAGTTCGCATTCTATCAAAAGAAAGTGCCAAATTTTATCGCACAAGAGTTCATCAGTGATCTTGATGGGGAATTTACATGTGGCTTGTTCCGTTCAAAAAACAAAGAGATTAGATCCATTATATTGAAAAGGAAGCTAGTTGGCGGTTTTTCCGGTTACGGTGAAGTCGTTGAGGATGAAAATATCACAAGTGTATTACATTCCATAGCGACGCACCTGGATTTGAATGGATCAATTAATGTTCAACTGAGGCATTCAGAAAAAGGACCTTGTGTTTTTGAAATAAATCCCCGGTTTTCCAGTACGGTTATGTTCCGGCACATGCTGGGATTTAATGATCTGATTTGGAGTATTGAGGATGTATTAGATATTCCACTTTCTGATTATTCCCGTCCGGTTAGCGGCCAAAAATTTTACAAAGGGTTTAATGAGTTCGTGGTTTAATTTATATCAAAGGATAAATGGTGGCTCTTAAACTACCCAAGCTATTGCTTTAAAATTCATTCAATTAAATAACCAGTCTATTGACAAGTATGAAAATAGGTGACTTTGAGATAACCAGTGATTCAAGTGTTTTTATCATTGCAGAACTATCAGCCAATCACAATGGTAATTTGGATACAGCACTCGATACAATACGTGCTGCCAAAAGGGCTGGCGCTGACGCCATTAAACTGCAAACATATACTGCGGATACGCTCACGATTGATAGTGATAAGGACGATTTTATTATAAAAGGAACCATTTGGGAAGGCAAAAACCTCTATAAACTCTATCAGGAAGCTTATACCCCCTGGGAGTGGCATGAAGTATTGTTTCGGGTTGCAAAAGAAGAGGGATTAATTTGCTTTAGCAGCCCTTTTGATAGTACGGCAGTTGACCTGTTAGAAGAACTGAATACCCCGGCTTATAAAATAGCCTCTTTTGAAATTACCGATATCCCGTTAATTGAATATGTGGCATCTAAAGGTAAGCCAGTTATCATATCTACCGGGATAGCAACAAACGAAGATATTGAATTGGCTTTGGATGCTTGTAGAAGAATGGGGAACAATAATATTGCATTGTTGAAATGTACCTCCAGCTATCCGGCGCCTATTGAAGAAGCCAATATGATTATGGTGCGAGATATGGCAGAACAATATGGGGTAATTACCGGACTATCTGACCATACCATGGGCAGCACTGTCCCTATAGTTGCCACTTGCTTTGGCGCAAAAATCATTGAAAAACACTTCATCATTGACCGTGTTATTGGTGGACCGGATGCCTCTTTTTCAATGAACGAAACAGAATTTGCTCAAATGGTCACAGCCGTTCGAGAAGCGGAGAAAGCTATAGGTGTGGTGGATTACAAGTTAACCGAAAAGCAAATAAAAGGCAGAGATTTTTGCCGGTCTCTCTATGTGGTAGAAGATATTAAAACCGGAGAGCCAATAACTACGAAAAATGTAAGGAGTATTCGACCTGGGTTTGGAATGCATCCGAAGTTTTATAAGCAAATTAGGGGTAAAGTATCTTTGAAGGACGTCTCAGCAGGAACGCCGTTTAGTGATTCTATGATAGTGGAGGACCTTGCTTAGAATTGGGATAGAAAAGTTATTAAAATGAGCTAATAAGCCTTTTGACTTTGAAAAAAATATTTGCGATAGAGCCGAATATTGAAACCTCTAGAGATTTTGACTATTGCTCAAAAATCTTGCGAGAAATAAAAGATATTACTGTGATTACTTTATGCTCAGAGGTTCAAAATATTTATTTTAAAAATCAAGGATTCGAAACGCTTGATTTAGGTCATGATTTTTTTTCATTAAATGAACGAGAAGCGATCTTGAAAAAGATTGGAGATGCTGAAAAGAAAGCATACTTAGATAAATCCCATAGTGTACTAAGCTTTCCATTTAACCCGTTCGTTATTTCTGGCGGACCAACTAATTTGCGAACTTTTCATGTATTTTCAATCATAAAGCTGTTCGATTATTGTTTGGAGAGCAAAGTTGATGTTATATATTTTTCCGGGTCTACGATTTTTAAGAATATTATACATCATTTAGCTAATGAGTCTTTGCTGAATATACGAATTAAAGAGATTAAAATAAAAAGCAAAAAAAACAATGCAAAAATACTTGAAAAATATAAGCGTTTTCTGAAAAATGTATTGAACTTATTTGGTTCGGTTTTTTCAAAAAAGCCATTGTATGTTTTTTACCCTTCTAAAAATGTTCGTTATTTTCTTTCTATAAAGGAAGATGCTTTTTTTTATTTTTCACCTTATATTATTAGATTTTTTATTTTAAAATTTCTTAATAAGAAAAAGCATATATATTTGGAAAAGAATACCCATTGTTCATATAGTAAAATAGAGCATATTTTTGACACTCCTTTGCTTATGAAAGCATTGAAGATTAATCACAGATTAATTGTTGCAATGTGTTACCAGGATATTATTGATACTGTTATGGTTTTTAAACTAATTTTGAGACTTAAAAAGGATGTATTCTATCTTAGTGACTTCAATCATGGTCCGTCCAATCTATTTATTAATCTTTTTAATAACAAGCAAACTATTTTTGTTCAACATGCAGTAATCCCTGGAGCAAACAGAGCAGGCGTTTTGAAATATGTAGAAGCAAAGAAAGTTTTTCTTTACAGTAAATTTGAAACTGGATCGCTTGCAATAGAAGCGCCAAATTGTGAAGACATAAAGTATATTCCTTATATAGGAAATTCTTATCGGACAAACTTGAATGTTGTTAATAGGGATATTTTATTTGCACCTACCACTGAAGGGTACTTCCTTTCAGACTATGAATACAATATGTTGATTGAAACCTGTGAACGCATTAATGAGTATTGTGAAAAATTGTCTATTAATCTGTGGGTGAAACTACATAAAAAAACACCTTATTGTGAATTTATTCTTAATAAATTAAACAACCTGTCAAGAGTTAAAATTATTCAAAATATTGAACTCTCGCAAGCTATTGACCAATGCGGGATATTGATTTCTTCTGTGAACAGCAACACAATTATCGAAGGGTTTTTGGGCCAAAAGCCGGTGATTATATATAACAACTTAAATCGGCATAATTATATTGGAGAGTATGAAAGTAATTTTTGCGAAACTTTTAATATTCGGAACATTATAGAAAAAATTGATTGTTTCAATAATTATCCTTATGAGGTTGAAAAACTATTGATTACCCAGAACCAGTTTATAGAAAAATATATCCAATATTGAAATTCATCAATGCATGATTACTGAATGTATTATCAATAATATTAATATTTAAAATAGAGAAGTTTGATGCAAACAAATAAACTTTAAATTGAAGATTATTTTTATCCACCAGGATGGCCTATTAACCGGATCAGCTTTCAGTATGCTGAATTTGATCAAAGGGTTTAAAGGAAAAGTAGAAATTCATGTAGTATTGGCAGATGATGGGCCATACAGAAAACTATTAAATGACGAAGGTATTGAATCCAGTATTTGTAGTTTTAGCCGATTCTGGACCTTTCCAGGCCCTAAATGGTACCAACGACGCGCTTTTTTTCAACTTAACGCGCTTTTTATTAACCCCCAAATCAAAAAACACATCCTCAATTTACAACCAGATATTATACATCTCAATGACAAAGCCTGCCTCCAGGCTGGACTTTCTTTAAAAGATAGCCATATTCCCATAATTCAACACCTCAGAAGTTCCTATTACCCGACCAATTCTTGGATTTTGAAAAACCTTTCAAATAGGAGCATTAAGGCGTACGCCAGTGCGCTTATTGCCATTAGCGAAGACGAAGCCGATGGATTTGATGGAGACCGTCGCCTATCGGTTATTTTCAATACCGTCTCCATGCAACATGCCGAAGAAGCCATTCGTTTGCGGGTTATGAAACGGACAGAATTGGGCATTGGCTCCGGGGAACTTGTAATTGGCTATGCTGCCAATCTTACTAAAATAAAAGGCGCCTGGGATTTTCTGCAAATGGCCATAGCACTTTGCCAACGATGTCCCGACAACAAATTTCGTTTTGTAATGGTCGGAAACCTGCCCAAAACTCCCAAAAACCCGGGGCGCTTAGTACGCTGGGGGATTCGAAAAGCAGAAGATCCCTGTATTACATTGGAACGTTATCAAGCAGAACCATTGCTTCAGGGTAAACTTGAAATACTGGGATTTAGAAATGATATATTACCTCTGATTGCGGCAATGGACATTTTGGTCGTCTGCACCAGGCTTGGCGTTTTAGGACGCCAGCCTTTTGAAGCAATGGCGGTTAAAACGCCGGTGGTGGTCGCCTCCGGGCACACCCGAAAAAGTCGGATCATCCTGCATGAAAAAACAGGCTTGGTTGCGCCGATGAAAGACCTGCCCGGGTTAATCCATGCGGTTGACCGTTTAGCTGCCGACTCGGTACTAAGGCAAACACTTTCGGAAAATGGCTTTGAATATGCCCGGACTTCTTTTAATCCGGAAATAAATTCCCGCAAGGTATTGGACCTTTACAATAATCTACTTAAAAAAAGACCGCACCCGACCTCTCTTTATGGAAGTGAAGTCTAAAACCCCCATCATTCTCTGCGGCGGGGACATCAACTACAGCCACCTGCCGATTGGAACGAACCGTTCCAATGCGATGATCCCGGTCAATGGCAAGCCGGTTATTGGGTGGATACTCGATAATCTGGAAATCAAAGGGTTTCGGGAAGCAGTTGTGGTTTTGCAGTTCGATAACCGGAAGCTGAGTAATTATCTGGGATGGGCCTATGCTGACAGAATGGATATTCACTATGCATATGTACAACCCAATGGCGCAATCCTGCATTCCCTGCTGGCCGGGCTTTCCTGGATACAACCCGGCAAAGGCGTACTGATTGTGCTTGGGGACACCCTGGTAGAAGACGCCTTGCCTGAAGTGAATGACTATGTGTTTACGGGCCATTACGATGAACCGGAAAACTGGTGCCTCGCAGAAATTAATGAAGCTAGGAATATTCAGGCATTTTACGACAAACAAAACATAGAAGGGCCGAACCTGGAAGCCCTCGCCGGCGTTTATGCCCTGAGCCGGGTGGATGTTTTGCGTTCTGTGATCATTCGCCAGATACAGCAACAACACCGGGAATTATGCTCCGCGCTCGATATTTATAACCAGCAAATTGCCCTCAAAGCGATACCAGCCACGTCTTGGTACGATTTTGGCCATATTTCGGGGTTTAACCGCGCCAAGCGGAATTTGCTCCAGAGCCGTTATTTTAATTCGCTGACCATTGACCCCGTAGAGGGTGTTATCACCAAAATCAGTCGAAAAACAGAAAAGTTAGAAGACGAACTGAACTGGTACGATCAATTGCCGGAACCCCTTCAGATATTCACACCAAAATTGCTGAAAAAAAACACAGACTCAGACCAGGTCCGCATTACCCAGGAATACTACGGTTACCCCAACCTGGCTGAACTATTTGTTTTTGGCGACTTGAATGTGGCTGTATGGAAATATACACTTGATCAGTTAATTCTGGTGCATCAACGCTTTAACGCTTATCGCTATTCACTGAGTGGACAATGCATCCGGGAGATGTATTGGAACAAAACCTGCGAAAGATTGGCTGAATTGGTGAAAGAACCGGGGTGGGCCGATTTGTTTGAAAGCGATTGGATCGAAGTGAATGGAGTGGAATTGAAGAATTGGCCGCTTTTGAAAGAAGATATCGCCATGCTTGTAGAGGAAATGACGGAAAACGTGGCCGGAAGTGTGATTCACGGGGATTATTGTTTCTCTAATATCCTGTACGATGTGAATAATCAAATTGTGCGGTTAATTGATCCGCGTGGAAGTTTTGGAGAAAAAGGCATTTATGGCGATCCGCGTTATGATATGGCCAAGCTGCGCCACAGTGTACACGGGCTTTATGATTTCATTGTCGCAGACCTGTTCAGACTTGACGAACCAAAACCCGGTCAATTTGTATTTGAGATAAATAGTCCGGAAAAACAATTGGATTTGATTCGTCATTTCGACCAACTGACAGAGGCCGCAGGCTATTCCAGGAGCGAAATCCGCTTGATCGAAGCCTTGTTATTTCTTTCCATGACACCTTACCACAAAGGGCATCCCCGGAGACAAAAAGCCATGTTTTTGAATGGCATCCTATTTTTAAATCAATTATTGCAAGATGAGAATCGTAATAGACCTGGATGGAACCATTTGCAAAATCAAACAGCCGGGGCAGTTGTATAGTGAACTCGAACCTACAGAAGGGGCCATCTCCTTTCTGCAAACGCTTCGGGAAAACGGCCACTACATCATTATCCAGACGGCTCGAAATATGGCAACTTGCGAGTCGAACCTGGGAAAGGTGATGAAAAATATTGGAAAAACGACGTTGGATTGGTTGGAACAGCATCAGGTGCCATACGATGAAATCTATTTTGGGAAACCCAATGCACATCTTTATATTGATGACCGCGCCTTGCGCCACAACAGCTGGCAGGAGCTTTCAGTCGCAGACCTGGAAGTGCTTGCCAAAGAACGATAACCTGAAATGAGCAGAAAATGTTGTTGGTAATTCCAATGGCAGGCCGGGGAAGCCGGTATGCGGATAAGGGATTTGAACGTCCGAAGCCATTAATTGAAGTGGCCGGGAAGCCTATGCTCCAACACGCTTTTCGTTCGGTATCGCAGTTACGCTACCGAAAAGTGGTGTTTGTGGCTTTGAAAGAACATGAGGAAGCTTATGATTTGCATCGGATCATCCGCGAAGAGGTCGTTCGTGAATTTGAGTTGGTCTTGTTGGACGACATCACTGAAGGGCAGTTGTGTACTGTCTTAGAAGCGTCCGGCCATTTTCAGGAAGGGGAGGGGTTACTCATTGCAGCATCGGATTCTTATGTTGCGCTCGACCGAATGCAGGAAGATATTGACCAACGTTATTTTGAAGGGCTGATCTCAGTCATCGAACTTCCTGGTGAACAATGGAGTTTTGCCAAAACCGACGAACAAGGGCGGGTTATTGAAGTGGCGGAAAAACAAAGAATATCTGATTGGGCCAGCACAGGAGTCTACTATTTTTCCGATGCCAAGGTTTTTCAACAGGAAGCAGAGCAATTGATTGCAGCTAAAGAAACCACCAAAGGCGAATATTATGTGATGCCTTTGTACAATCGTTATTTGGTGAAAGACAGACCGGTTGGCATCTCAAAAGCCGCTGCGATGTGGGATATGGGGACGCCGGAGGCGAAGCGAATGTTTGAAGAATATTTGAAAAATCGGCCATGAAATTTTCGATTTGTATACCGAACTATAATTATGAAAACTACATTGACGAAACCATTGACAGTGTTCTTTTACAGGATTTTATAGATTTTGAAATAAGGATATCTGACAATCAAAGTACGGATCAATCCTGGGCGCTTATTCAGGAGTTTTCACGGAAAGATAAAAGGATAACTGCGCAGCAAAATGTCTCTAACCTTGGCTTTGCAGGAAATTTAGACATGGCTGCCGGAAAAGCAGAAGGTACTTGGCAATTGTTGGTTTCTTCTGATGATTTGATGAAACCCGGCGCGCTGAACCATTATGATAAATTTATGCGTTTGGTTGAAAAAGAAGTTGGCCCTCACAGCTATATTTTTGGGTCTAATCAGGATATGATTGACTCAGAAGGAAAATTGTTGTCGAATCAACAGGTAAGAAAAGTTTGGAAAAAAAAAGACATCCATCCGCAACTTTCCGAGTTAATGGGCGCAAAAGTGTATCGCATCAGGGCTTCTGAATTATTGGAAAGGTGTTTGACAGATATGCAGGGGGCTTTTAATTTTGTCAGTTTGTGTTACCCGACTGCGTATTATCACAAAGCTGGCGGGTATGGAGGATCCAGGATGATAAATCCGGATAAGTGGTTCCATTTTAAATTATTAATGGAAGTGGAATGGGCTTATTACCTTGATGAAACTTTATTTAGCTATCGCTGGCACCAAAATAACCAAACCAATTTGCTGAAAAAAAGTGCCAGCTTGAAATTTGAAGTAGATGAATATCGGACGAGCTTGGAAATTCCGGACAGTTTTCTTTCAAAAATCGGGAAAGACCGCCAATGGTTAGCCGGGCGATTTGTTGAAAAAGTATTGATAAATCCTGGAATTCGGGCACTTCAAGCGGGAGATAAAATTCATGCGTTAAGGTTAAAAAATCTTGCTTTGGCAACCTATCCGATTGATGCCATTAAAAATAAACACTTCTTATTGCTTTCTCTATTGAGCCGTTTACCTATAGCTTTATCTAAGTATATATTGAAGTTTTTTAAATAAAGGAATGTGCTTAATTAATATATTTTTTTAATTTCTAATGAATACACCTTATTCACATATTCGAGTAAACCGCAAAAGGGTTATTGCCACAGAATTAAAACTGTTGGCAGTCTTTGGTTATCTAATGGCTTTTCCTGTTTTTCTGCTTGGTGGTATAAATCTTTCGCTGTATCTATTTCCAGTAATGATTCTAAATTTTTCTGCTAAAGTTAAAACATTCAAAATCCATAGTAAACCTCAACTATTTGCTTGTTTTTTTGGGTTGGGCGCTATCATTTCAGTACTGACAATCGATGCCCAAAATGACGACTCATTATCCAGAGCTTTGGCTGTTCTTCCGAATTATATCTACTGGTCGGCTTTAGTAATTTTTATCCTGAATATCTGGCACTTTGTCAACCTTACTTACACTAGTAAATTTATTTTCCTAGGTGTACTTACTTCTGTGTTATATTACCAGGTACAAGACTTTATAAATTTGCCGGTTCTAAATAATTTTGCTCCCAATTCTTATGCCTTTTTGCTGGTGTGTTACACTGCGCCGAGTGTTGCCTATATCGCACATCGTTATGGCAAAAATCAGGCTTTGTTATTTTTAGCAGTGGTTTTACTCAGTTTATTACTCATCGGCAGGAGAGCAGGCTTTGTGCTCGTTTTTGGTTCTTCACTTGGCGCGTTATATTTAGGATACATTAGCTTTGGGAAAATCATAAGGGCTGGTTTCATAGGTCTTGTTTTATTCGCTTCTATGCAATTGAGCATTGTAGAAGGGTATATTCTGCAATCGAGTCCGAGGATGCATGAATTGTTTTACGAAAATGATAACTTGGCGGCAACTGATCAATCCATTTTAGTTAGAAAGTTACAAGTGGAAAAAGGGCTTGATCTTTTTAATAAAAATCTATTTACAGGCATCGGGTTGAATAATTTTTCTAATTATGAAGGTGTTTTTAAAGGAGACTTTGAAGGATCAAAAATTGTTCTGAGAAAAAAACAATGGAATAACAAAAGTGCGCATAATTCCTATATTGCTTTAATGGCGGAAGGAGGGCTATTTCTTTTTGTGCCATTTGTATTAATCATCTTGTATAATCTTTATGGCTTCATTATATCAGCCAACAGGCGTACCCCATTAGAAACAGCCTTTTATTGGTCGTTTTTCGGAATGTGTACACATTTGTATTTTATAACCGGAATTGTAAATGTTTATCCTTGGTTTCTTATTGCCGTTGTGTCTGCCATCAGTGTGAAGTATGCGCGGTTTAAAAAGAGACACCCAGGAGCACCACTTCGCAGGATCAAAGAGAGTACACCAATACATGCTTAAATACTTCCAACGCTATACCAATACAACTCGTTTCATACCGGAAATAGACGGCCTTCGTTTTTTTGCCATCATTACAGTCGTTGTGTTTCACCTGAACACAACATTTTCCGAAATCAGTTCAACGGACTGGCGTTTGGAATTGGGTATGGACCACCCGCTGTATGCAGGATGGTGGATCGTCCGGCTCGATTTGGGGGTTAAGGTGTTTTTTGCCATTAGTGGCTTTATTTTAGCCATTCCGTTTTTAAAGCACTTTTTGTTTCAGGAGAAAAAAGTGGCCTTGGGGGATTATTTCTACCGGAGGCTTACCCGTTTGGAACCTCCTTTTATTCTTTCTCTTGTTGGCTTTTACGGCGTGCATGTGTTTGTACTTGGAGAAAATGCCGGCGATCTTTTTCCTGCATTTATGGCCGGATTGTTTTACCTGCATGCCTTTGTTTTTGGCGTCCCTTCAATCATCAATCCGGTTACCTGGAGCCTGGAAACAGAGGCTCAGTTTTATGTGTTGATTCCTTTATTCTTTTTGCTATTCGCTGTGATGAAAAAAAAGTGGTTCGCGATTGGGTTTCTGATCGCCATAGCTGCACTTTCTTTCTACTGGAAATCAGCCATTTTAAATGGAGGTCCGGCTAATTTAAAATACTCCATTCTGATATATATCAGCAATTTTATCACGGGCATCTTTTTTGGTTGGATTTACCTGAAATATCCTGCATTTATCCAGCGGAAAAACTTGATTTGGGATGCGACGGGGCTAATAGCTGTTTTTTTATTGTTCTATTTTTACAAACCGCAAGCGTATTGGTTGAACAATTTTGTTTTTAATGTAGCCACCTTTCTGATTTTTATCGCTGCATTTAAGGGCATACTGAGCAACCGATTTTACCGGTTACCACTTGTTTATACACTTGGCGGAATGTGTTACACCATTTATCTGCTGCATTATGCGCTGTTGCATTTATTGGTGAAATTTACTTCGAGCCTGGCCTTTGAAGGGTCTTACTTAGCCAACTTAGTCGTGCAATTTTTGCTTTGTACGCCTTTTTTATTGGTCGTTTGTGGAGTGTTTTTTTTGCTGATCGAAAAACCATGTATGGATAAAAATTGGCCGAGCCTGGCACTACAAAAGGCTAAGAAATTAATGATCAATTGATACATCCCGTAAATATCTTTATAAAACATGCCATTTTACTTAGGAATTTCTTCAATAGACTGTGATGTAACAGTTACTTTTTTGAAGGACGAAAAAATAGTCTACGCTTCTCAGGAAGAGCGGTTTACACGCCAAAAACAACAGGATGGATTCCCATACCATGCTATTGAAGATGGGCTTAAGTTTTTGGATATTGGGATTAATGACCTCAATGCGATTGGTTTTGGGTGGCTAAAGCCGGAAGAAGAAAGGAGGCTTTATCTGAAAACGGGATGGCAGAGCATCCGGGAAAGTTTTCGGAGCCCGGCCCCATTGTTCCAGTCCGTGCGACATGCTTTGAATGTAATTCGCAGAGGGTTGTTCATTAATTACCGGGAATGGAAAAAATCGCACAACACTTTTTTGGACGGGCTGAATCAGATCGGGTACCAGGGCAAGGTAACGTATTTCCACCACCAGTTGTGCCACATTGCCAGCGCTTATTATACCTCCGGATTTGACAAATCTCTGGTTGTGTCTTTAGACGGCTATGGTTCGGGGTGTGCGGGCTCGATATACCTTGGAGCCGGCGAAAACCTTGAGTTGCAGGCATACATTCCAAGTCCCCAATCCCTGGGGATGATGTACGGGCGGGTAACGAAAGCGTTGGGGTTTATCCCCAACAGGCACGAAGGAAAGGTATTGGGGCTTGCTGCCTACGGAAACCCGGATGTATATTTTGATGAAATCATGAAAGATTTTATCCTGACGGAAGATGGGTTTATCTACTTGAATACCCTTGATCCTTTTAAGAACAAAAAGATATTCGGAGAAGGAAAAAAGGAAGACCTGGCTGCGGCATTTCAAAAAGTGTTAGAAACTGTAGTGGTGCATACGGTACAAATCTACCTTAAGAAATATAACCTGAATCGGGTATGCCTTGCCGGTGGGGTGGCGGCAAATGTAAAAATGAACCAGCGGGTGATGGAGATTGAAGGCGTTGAAGAAGTGTTTGTGCATCCTGGCATGTCAGATTGTGGAATTGGAACAGGCGCCGCTTTACTGCTGGCCCATAAAAACAAACCCTTTCAGCCCTATCGGCTGGACAATGTATTTTTTGGTCCTGAGTTTACAGAAGCAGAAATACTCGAAGCCATTCAAAAATTTGATTTTGCATATACAAAGGAAGAAAACCCTGAAAAGAGGGCTGCCGAACTCCTGGCACAAGGTTATGTCGTAGGGCGATTTAATGGCCGGATGGAATATGGTCCGCGAGCGCTGTGCAATCGCACCATCATGGCGCCAACGCAACAAGATGATGTAAATAAATGGCTGAACAAGCGCCTGAATCGGACAGAGTTTATGCCTTTTGCACCAGCAACATTAGATTATATGGCGGATAGTATGTATTTGAATGTGGATAAAATACGCTACACAGCAGAATTTATGACAATCACCACCGATTGTACCGATGAAATGAAAAAAAATTCTCCCGCTGCAGTGCATGTAGACGGAACAGCAAGACCGCAAATTGTTACCCCCAAAAGCAACCCGTCTATGTTTAAAATATTGGAGTATTATTACCGGCTTACAGGAGTACCCAATCTGGTAAACACGAGTTTTAACATGCACGAAGAGCCCATAATCTGTACCCCTTATGACGCAGTAAAAACCTTTAATGACGGACGGCTGGATTATTTATCTATCGGCAACTATATGCTCGAATCACCACATATAGAAAAGCATTGAAGGCTGCTTTAAAAAGGCTTTATTTCAACCTGCGGGAAGTTTTGCTTTTAAACAAGCTTGCGCATGTTGTTCCGGGCATGATCAAGCCTTTTATATTGTGTTACCACCAGATTGATTCAAAGGAATTTGATCAACAACTTGCTGTTTTGAAAAAAAGGTTTGAGGTTGTTGATTTAAAAACGTTTGCATCCCGGATAGAACAAAAAAAAACCGGAGGATATTGCACACTGACCCTTGATGATTGCTTGGTAGAAGATGTAGAAAAAGCAACCGAAATATGCCGGAAGCATAATTTACCACTCACACTTTTTTTACCGGTAAGGTTTTCTGTCAACAACCAGGCGTTGCCTGGAACGTGGGTGCAAAAATTACTTGAGAAGCGGAAAGCATTTATCTTGAATGGTTTGCATTATCAGATAACGCCAGAAAACAAGCTTGAAGTAAAACATAAAGTGAATACTTACTTTAATCCGGCTAAGTTCAGGATTGTTGAATTTGAAAAGGTGGTACAAAACTTCTTCGAAGAAAATAATATTCCTGTAGAAGAAATTATTACGGATGGGGTGAAAGTGATGCCGGTAGATGCGGTTAGAGAGCTTTCTATGGAAAAAGCTTTTTGTTTTCAATCGCATACCTATAATCATGAAAGCCTTAGTCTGTGTACTCCTGCTGAAATCGAGGATGAATTTTCTTCCTCCAAAAAAGCACTGGAAGAAATTACTCAAAAAGAAGTTTTTGCCATATGCTACCCATATGGATCTAAGGAAATAATCGGAGATAAAATTTTTGCTTTTGTTTCAACCTATTATTCTTGCGGGCTTTCTTTAGAACAAGGTGTCTGCACAGAAACGACCAATCCATTTTTTATGCCGCGTATAGGGATTTATCCGGGAGATGGGCTTAAATTTTTTCTGGGTAAAATTTATCATTATATGCAAACCAACTGGCTGAAGTAAACTGATGAAAGAAAAATTGGAAATACTACAAGTTTTTGTTCGAACTTTGCGGGAAAATCATTATTCAAGCATACAATACATTCCATCAAGGAAAAGCATTTGGGGACTTTTTAAAGAGTTTGAAAACCTTGTTAACCTCTTTTCAAAAAAGAAGCACCTTTTGTTTTATTATTCGATTTATCCCGGATTCTATTTGAATTGGATTGCGAAAAAGGACAAAAATGTCGTGTTTTTTTACAAATTTTGCTTTCTTAATCAAGCTTTTCCTTTAAATATTATTCAAGCCTATTTTGATGATGATTGGATTAGCGAAGCTGTTGATAAAAGAATTCTTGTTCAGAAAGATAATGGCACGTACGAGCTACTATACAGCATTATTCCAATTGATCGCTACTTCATACTAAGAGACAGCCACCATACTTATCAATATCACGAATATGATGCCGACAAACCCCAAAACAGGGTTTATGTAGGGGCTGACTCCGTAAAATTTGCTGCCAGTAATCAGAAATACCTTAGTGGAAGGAAATTTAAAAGTGTGCTGGAATTAGGATGTGGGACAGGAATACAACTTATTTGCATTGAGAATCTTTCGGAGAAGGTCGTAGGAGTAGACATAAACTCCAGAGCTGTTGAATTTACAAAATTGTCGGTTGCGCTAAATGAGCTGTCAGAGAAAATTGATGCAGTACAATCCGATTTGTTTGGCCAGCTTGGTGAAACTTATGATTTGATATTGGCTAATCCATGGTTCATTGATATCGAAAAGGCAGGACTTGAAGAAATACCAGACATCGTACAAAAGTTGGATGAATTTCTGGACCCTGGTGGCGTATTTGCGATTTATTTCGGTTCTTATATTAAAGACGGAATAGACCAAGGAAGGACAATCCTTAGTCAATTTGCTTTAGAAAAAGGCTACGATGCTGTATTTTACCAATTGGGACGAACTGTGGAGCCTGCTTTTCTTACCAGATACAAAGTGCTTAATATCTCTCATATTGAGAGCTACTATGCACTACTCACAAAATCGGGCACTCCTCAAGTTAGGGTTGTACCACCAAGCATATTTAGACAATTTAGGGATGTGATTTTCCTTTCTTTGCAAAGATTCTTAAAATAGTGAGGCGCTTTCTATGAAATTAGGTTTCCACTACCATATTCCTGCTTTTTTAAGTAATGGAAATGTATACACAATGGATGTTCAGGGATTATTTATAGATAGCCTTGCCCCGCATTGTGAGAAAATTATTCTATTTTTATACATGCCCATCAAATCGGAACTAAATAACCTGGACTACAAGATACAATCGTCGAATGTAGAGCTTGTTCCCCTGATTAAGCATTATTCTATCCCGGTAAGGTTATTGTTGAGTTACTTTGTATTGCGAGCTGTTGACAAGCGGGTAAGCGATATTGATATTTTATTAATGAGGGCCCCGACGCCACTACTTCCGCTTATTACAAAAGCTATTAAAGATAAAATAAAATTTTCATATTTAGTGGTAGGCGAAATGATTGATCACATAGATAATATTCCTCAGGCAAAGTGGCGCAAAGGGTTCCTAAGGAAGTATATCCTTTGGAATGAGTACAGTCAACAGGAATATGCGAAGGAAGCCCTTGTGTTTTCAAATAGCGCTGTTGTTCATGAAAAATACGAAAAATTTTCATTAAAGTCTGCCTTAATAAGGACGACTACTTTGAAAAAGACTGATTTTTTTTTTAGAGAAGATACTTGCTTGTCTCCTCCTTATCAAATTTTATTTACGGGCCGAATCGAACGAGGAAAAGGGATACTTGAAATCGTTGAAGCAATAGGGATGTTAAACCAAGCTGGCATAAACTGTGAACTTAATGTAGTTGGTTGGTCAACTCCGGGAGATGACACCATTGACCAGATCAAGATTCTTGCCAAGCAGTGGAATGTTTTTGAAAAAGTGAAATTTCATGGAAAAAAGAAAATAGGAGTGGAGCTATTTGGGTTTTATAAAAACGCAGACATTTTTGCCCTTGCCTCTCAGGTTGCGGAAGGATTTCCAAGGACAATTTGGGAAGCGCTCGCACATTCATTACCAGTTATATCAACAAATGTGGGTTCCATTGGATCTTTTTTAAAAGACGGTATTGATGTTCTCTTAGTAGAGCAACGTAACGCATCAGACATCGCTGAAAAAACAAAGTCATTAATTAAAAATTCTGCTTTAAGAAAGACATTGATTGAAAACGGATTAAAAATAGTTAACGAAGTTACGCTCGAAATTCAAGGAGAAAAAATATGCAATACCTTGAAGGACTATATTAGGGATAAATAGTATTCTATAAAAACATTCATCTTGGATTCATTGATAATATTAGGCATTAATTTTAGCCACGACGCTGCAGTTACTATACTTCGGAATGGAAAAATAATAGCTTCCATCGAAGAGGAAAAAACCAGCCGGATTAAACAGGATTTTGGCTGGCCGGCAACGGCAGTAGATCGCCTGTTAAAGGAACACCATCTCACGCCATCGGATGTCGGGGTTGTGGCTTTTGGGAGCAATTTTTATTCCAGTATCAATAAAAATGAAATCCGCTACCGGTTTAATAAAAATAAAGCGTCAAAGTTTTTTGAAATTGCGGACCGGATAGCTGCTTATTCCGGCTTCCGCTATATAGAAAAAAGAGAAAAAAACATTGGCGTTTTTCAGGAAGAACTGCGAAAAGCAGGGTTTGTCAATGCTGAAGTAAAATTTTATAACCACCATTTGTCGCATGCAGCGAGCGCCTGGTACGCCGCCCCTTATTCCTGCGACCTGGTTTTTACCGCTGACGGTCATGGAGACGGGGAAAGCATTACTTTTTACGAACCCGACCCGAAAAAAGGCCTGAAACTGATTAAATCTTATGGCCACGAAGTTTCGGTTGGGCAGTTTTACAGTGAAATCACCCGATTGCTGGGGTTCAGGCCGACCCGCCATGAAGGCAAAATTACCGGATTGGCAGCTTATGGCAAGTCCGGCCCTTTGCTGGATAAATTTCGGGGCTTGTTTCAGTTGAACGAGCTGGATTTGTCAAGGTTTCCGTCTGGAAAAGAAGCAGAATCCTGGCAGCAGTATAACCTGGATCAAACGATCAATTTAAAGAAGCGAATTAACTTTTTCAGCGAATCGGATTTTGGCACCCATTATGCTAAAAATGCATTGATCCTCAACGCCTGGCTGGAAGCAGAAACCAAAGGACATTCCAAAGAAGACATCGCCTACGCTTGCCAAAAGGTAACAGAAGAGGTCATGTATGGCTTGCTGGATGCAGTCATTCGGGAAAAGTTTGCCGGTAAATCCCTGAAGATTGGATTGGCAGGCGGGGTTTTTGCCAATGTGCGGGTGAACCAGTTGCTGTTTGAACATCCTGCGGTTGAGGGGGTCTTTATTCAGCCAGCTATGGGAGATTCGGGTTTAGCGCTCGGTGCAGCCATTCTGGCCGATATAGAAACGCATGGCAATTGGTTGACGGATCAGTACCGGTTTAAGGATACCTACCTCGGCCCGGATTACAGCAGCGAATTGCAGGATTTTGTGGATGGGGTGGACCAGGATAAATATGAAGTCAGCGACCTGGGCGAAGCCGCGCCTGAGCGCATTGCCCAACTGCTACGCGACAATGTCATTGTCGGATTCTGGCAAGGTTCAATGGAGTGGGGGCCGCGGGCACTTGGGAAACGCTCCATGATTCTCAATACGTTTGACCGAACAGTGAACGATACCCTGAACCAGCGGCTGAACCGGACAGAGTTTATGCCGTTTGCGCCATCGGTCGTAGATTATATGGCGAAGACCTATATGCCCGCCTATAATGAAGATGATGTTGCAGCAGATTACATGACCATTACTTACGATGTTGATCCTCAGTTTCACAACGAGCTCCAGGCCGTGGTACATGTAGATGGTACCGCCAGGCCTCAGGTTGTTAAAAAAGCAACCAATCCCTATTTTTATGACATTATTGATGCTTTTTATCGCTTAACCGGGTGCGGCGCAGTGGTCAATACGAGTTTTAATGTACATGAGGAGCCTATTGTTTCTGCTCCGGGTTCGGCATTCCGGGCGTTGGAGGACAAAAGGATTGATGTATTGATTTTGGAAAGATGGATGATTAGATACAAACCCCTTTGAATAAGGTTTTATTTTTAGGGACTTATTTGTCCCAAAGCAGCGGATCAAAAGGCCCTGGGGAGTTTGTAGCTGAAAAATTGAAAGAAGATGGGTTTGATTGCAGGAATATTTCCCGCCGCCAAAATCCTGTTTCAAGAGCTTTTGAAAGCGTCGTTCATGTCTTGTTTCATCGGTATGATTTTGTAGTTTTGGAGGTGTACAGCAGCAGGATTATTTATTTAAATTATGTGCTGTCCTGGCTAATCCGATTTAAAAAAATTCCGTGTGTTTCAGTTCTACACGGTGGAGCAATTCCAGACCGTTACCCCAAAATAAAACCTTTCCTGTTATCCATCATGTCTAATTCTGCTATAACGATATCGCCTTCAAATTATATCCGACTTTTTTTTGAAGAGAAAGGAAAAAAGATCCAGTATATTCCTAATCCTTTCCCTATTGAAAACTTCCCTTTTACAAGATATATGGGGCCGCATCCCCGGTTGCTTTGGGTCAGGGCGTTTTCCTCTATTTACAACCCGGATTTAGCAATCCGGATATTAAATGAAGTAAGAAAAGTGATCCCGGAGGTTACCTTAACAATGGTAGGGCCCGATAAAGGGATGTTGGCTGAAGTTCAGAAGTTGATTCAGTATTTGGAACTTCAAAATGTAGTTACAATCGTTGGACCAGTCCCTAATAATCAATTATTTGAATATTACCATAATCATTCCGTTTTTCTCAATACTACTTCTTATGAAAGTTTTGGGTTGGCAGTATTAGAGGCTGCCGCTTGTGGTATTCCGGTTGTTAGCTCTCCGGCAGGAGAGATCCCTTTTTTATGGCAGCACGAAAAAAACATGTTCATCTCAGAAAACCTTAAACCTGAAATTATGGCTCAAAATGTTTTGCGTTTGCTCAATGAGCCGGCACTTGGGGAGCAGTTAAGTAAAAATGCCCGTAAAAAAGCCAAGGAATTTGATTGGGATAAGATCAAACCCCAGTGGATTAAATTGTTAAGAAATCAAATATCTGAGTAATGGCTGGATTGCTCACTGATCTTTATCGTTTCAGCCCCGCCTGGGTTCAAAACATAGGTGTATCCCTTTATGGATTCCAATGGCAAAGAAGGCGCTTTGGAGGTGTTTTTGACAGAGAATATGCTGGATTTAAAGAGCGGGAGGGGTATACCCATGATCAATGGAATGATTACCAAAACGAACACCTGAATCGTTTACTATTATCAGCGTTTAAGAATGTTCCTTATTATCAGGCCAAGTATGAAAAGGCTGGGTTTGATGCATCTGATTTGAGTAAAATTGATCTGACCACACTTGCAAAATTACCAATAATTGAAAAAGCAGAACTGAGGGAGTATGGAGATAATAGCCTGCTTTCATTAAAACGAGAAAAAAACGGTGTTTTTTTTACAAGCAGCGGCAGCACAGGAACACCTGTAAAATTACTGTTTTCGGATGCTATGCATCAGAGATGGAGTGCCGCATTTGAGGCCAGAATCAGAAACTGGGCAGGGTTGGACAGGTTCCATTCGAGAGGAATGATAGGTGGAAGGAATATTTTAGGAAATAACTATGATAGACCTCCTTATTTCCGGTATAATTATTTTGAAAAGCAAGTCTATTTTTCCATCTACCATATTTCAAAAAAAAACGCCAGGTACTATTACGAGACTATTCTTAATTATGGGCTGGACTATATGACCGGCTATGCCATAAGTAATGCTCTTTTGGCCTCTTTTTTTGAAGAAGAGGGTTGGGCGCCCATTCCATTAAAGGCAGTTATTACCTCGAGTGAAAAACTGACCCCCAGTATGCGGGGAATCTTTAACCGGGTCTATGGATGTAAGACCTATGACAGCTATAGCGGAATAGAAGCTTGCGGCCTCTTTTCTGAAAAACCGGATGGAAATATGTATAGCAGCCCCGATGTCGGAATCCTTGAAATCGTTGACGAACATGGCAATCCTTGCCCGGAAGGTACGTCAGGCGAGGTTTTATTTACGGGCTTACTGAATTTCGACCAACCACTTATACGTTATCGAATTGGGGATTTGGCAACCCTGGCTTCTTCTGCGGGCAAAAGTACCTCATTCAGCATGCCGCAAATATCAGAAATTGTGGGTAGAACAGATGATGTTTTGTGCCTTCCTGGCGGTAAAAAAATCGCAAGCTTTAATCGAATCTTTGCTGATATAAACGGAATTATTGAAGCCCAGGTGATTCAACAGGATATCTGTAAATTATTATTGAATTTAGTTGTCTCTCCTGGATTTAATAAAATAGAAGAGCACAAACTAATTAAAATTATACAAGAGAGATTTGGGAATGAATTGTCTTTGGAAATTTGTTTTCTTGAACATATTCCAAGGGGGAAGAATGGAAAATATAAAGCTGTTATTTCTCATATAAAAAACGTATAATTCCTAAATCGCCTCTTTGCCTTTCTTAGGCAACAAATCCAATTTTAAATAAAGAAGCAAAGATTATGCTGAGTTATAAAAAAATAAATCAAGCTGAAGCATCTAACTGGAATATTAATTTGCAAAAAACTGATGCGAGTTTTTTTCAATATCCATATTTTGGCGCTGGATATAAGTACTTGCCTAAAGGATCTGTTTCTTTTTATGAGCTATATGAAGATGATCAATTAATTGGCTTCACAAGTTGCTTGAACATAAATATTCTATTTATCAAAATTGGACTTATTTTGAGAGGCCCGGTGCTTCTTCAGGAGCATAAAGCAAAAGAAACTGTCAGCGTTTTAAAAAAAATTCTTAAAAAAGAAAGATATTTTTTCATTAGAGTAAATCCCAATAGAAAAAATGAAAGTCTTGTTAATGCATTGGAATCAGATAAAAAAATATTAAAAATTGATGCATTTCCTATATATAAGGGCTCTCAAGGGTTTGACTTTGCCGTAAACAAAGTAGACGGTGCAGATAAAATATTGGAATCTTATAAGCCGAGAGCTAGGCAAAATATTCGATATGCTCAAGAAGAAAATTTTGACTTTGTGAAATCAAATGATTTAGATGACTTAAAGAATGTGTATGATATGTTTTTAAAAGTGTCAGATAAAAAAGAATTTGCATACAGGTCATTTAATAGCTATAAAGAAATCATTCAAAATGGTGCATTATATAATTTATGCATGATCTACCTTGCCAAAAAGAATGGAATAGTAGTGAATGCAGCTATAATAGTCAAAGACAAAAATACATTTAATTATTTTTCTGGAGGGATGATAGATGGAGATTATAGACCAAGGAACTCTCCTTCTACTTTGTTGCACCACGAAATTATTCAAGACTGCTTCATTGTTGAAAACAAACAATACTACAATATTAGTTATACAGCCCCTAGTCATCCAGTGTATGTTTTTAAGTCTTCATTTAATCCACTACCTGTTGAGTATCCAATGTATTTTACATTAAGTTATTTTCGTTTTTTTGTTAAGATTTTTTATTTTTTTTCAGTTAAAATAACCCCAAAATTAAAGAAAATTATAAAACAAAAATATGGCAATCGGTAAAAAGATTAAGCGCTTTATTCGAAAATTAAGACCTACCGTAATACGGACATTGGTTTACAGTAATACCTCAAGCCAGCTAAACTCTATTCTGTCAAATAAAACCATTTTAAATACAAGGAATCGAAAAAGCGGCTTCTCTGAAATTGACTTAAAAATAACTCGGAATAGAATAGCATTTTATATTATTGAAAACAACGAAGTTGCGCACGTAAGCTGGTTGTTCAAAAAAAAATTATTAGCTTGGCAATTAGGGTTGAAAGATCAATATGTAATTGGGAATTGCATAACTGATGAAAAATATAGAGGCAGTGGGTTGTATGGGTTGACAGTCTTGAACATCATTCAATCTTATCCTAACCAAACTTTTGTCCTATTTATTGAACCAAGCAATGCCTCATCTATAAAAGGTGTTCAAAAAATTGGATTAACCTTGATAGGAGACTATGTCGTTTATAGACTCTTTGGTGTCGCTTATAAAATAAAAAAACATGATACAAATTAATGATGTGACATATTTAAGTTTTATTCATGATAATGTTTTTCTAAACAAAACTTTGCATCAGAGAATAGTTTCGAGTGTTATTGATAAATCGTTGACAGAAAAGATTGTTGAAAGTGAATTTAGACTTTCGGAGGATAATCAAATTATGGAATTAACACATTCACATATATTTGAAAACATTTCAGAGGTTAATTATTTTAATAACTATTCTTTTTGGGGGTGTTTAAAGAAAAAGGATGCCATAGTAGCGTATCAATATTTGCAAATAGAATTAAAGTATGATAATGGAAGCTTTGTGTATATATATAATAATAAGCCTTTTACATGTAGTGTGAGTTTTGATAAAGGAATTTTTGAACTATGTATTATACATGATGCTCCATATCTTCATACCACATGGGATTATACTCAAGGACAAAGAGTATCTACTGCATTGCATACCCATCCTTCAGGAACATTATTTAAAGCTGAGTTTACTGTATATATTTCGAAATGTCAGCAAATACCTGTATTGCCATCATTTTATCCAAATAATTTAAAAGCTTGTTTTGTTTTAACTGACCATTGCGACTTTGATACTAAAGAAAAATTAAACTTGTTTTTATTTGGTAATAATAATAATGGTTGGTTGAATAAAAAATTAAAAATAACGAAAGGGGTGTTTAGATATGGACCTAAAAATGATGAAAATAGGAAATCAGATGATTTAGAGGTGGAAGAATACAAAAAACTTATAGACATATTGAAAAAAGATGGAAGTGAAATTTGTCCGCATGCACTCAAACACTCTGGACAATTAAGTGGCGAGGAATTTATTCAAGGAGTTGCTTTTTTGCAGGAATATTGTCACCCTCGAACATGGATTGATCATGGAAGTTATCTAAAATATTGCTATAGCCAGAATGGCCATCTGAATGATGAATACAAAACTATAGATGTTCTTCATGATTTCAAATATAATAATTTATGGTCGTTTCATGATGTAGCTACAGATCCATCTTTAAGTTTAAACTATTTACACTACTTAAAATATAGCAAGCCCCATGGAATTAAAATGATGATGGTTCATTTGTTTAAGGGTAATGCCTTTTATATGATGCACTATTTGAGAAGTTTTGTCCAAAAGGCATTTGGCAAGTCCATTGTTAGGGATTTACTTAGCTATATATTTATTTTAACTAAAAGCTTAATTATGGCCATTGCTAAAAAGAGAAGTAGGGTTTTTATTGAAATTAATTTTTTTTTTAATCGGTTATTGAGATTTAATAGTTACAGGTCTACTGACAAAGAATATTTTAAAACTAGCCAACTAAATGCTTTTTTACCTCCATTTTTTACAGAAAATTATCAAACAATCAATAACTACAATAAAGGATTGCTTTTTTTTAACACAATAGAAACAACTCATACAAAAGATATTTATAATAAAGCATCACTAGAAGCATTAATAAAAGAAAGAGGTTTGCACTTGGGACATACTTATATTTTAAATTCACTACCTTATATTAATGGTATATTTAATGCAAATGGAAATCGCTTAACTCTCTCAAAAGAATGGATTGATTTTACAGAGGTATTAAGTGAAATGGTTGCAAATGGTAAAATATGGAATCCTAACATGGGAGAATTTGTTGACCGAATAAAATTGATGCTAAATGTAAGTTACCGATTAGCGAATAATAAAATACTTATAAGGAATAATAACGATGAAATAGTGGAAGGATATACCCTAATTAAACCTGATAATTCTTTTTATATAATAACATTACAACCACATCAAGAATTAATTCTTGAAGCCTAAATAACTATCTTGAAACTCCTTACCATCATCGGGGCCCGCCCCCAATTCATCAAAGCAGCCGCAGTGTCCCGTGCCATTTTAGAGACGCCGGGTCTGGAAGAAATCTTAGTCCACACAGGCCAGCATTTCGACGCCAACATGTCCGAAGTCTTTTTCGAGGAGATGGACATCCCCAAGCCGGACTACAACCTGAACATCCACAGTTTGTCGCACGGCGCGATGACGGGGCGGATGCTGGAAGAGATCGAGCGCATCCTGCTGAAGGAGCAACCCGATTGCGTGCTGGTGTACGGGGATACGAACTCTACGCTGGCGGGGGCTTTGGCAGCTAAAAAGCTGCAAATCAAGGTGGCGCACGTGGAGGCGGGTTTGCGCAGTTACAACATGCGCATGCCGGAAGAGGTCAACCGCATATTAACCGACCGAATCAGCGATTATTTGTTTTGTCCAACGGATGGGGCTGTACGCAACCTGGAACAAGAAGGGTTTGCACATTTTCCCTGCCGCATCGAGCAGGTGGGCGACGTGATGCAGGATGCCGCGCTGTTTTATTTGCCGAAGTCAGAACAACAATCCACGATCCTGCACGATTTGGGGCTGCAAAAAGGTGGTTTCATCCTGACTACCATCCACCGGGCTGAAAATACGGATGAGGTGGGGCGCCTGGGGCAAATTGTCGCTTCGCTGAACCGGCTGGCACAGGATTTTGACGTGGTGTTTCCGGTGCACCCACGTACCCGTGCCCGCTTGGCCGAGCAGGGTTTGTCGTCGGCGGTGCGCACCATTGAGCCGGTGGGGTATTTGGACATGATCCAGTTGATTGCAGGCAGCCGTTTGGTTATTACCGACAGCGGTGGTTTGCAAAAAGAAGCCTACTTTTTTCAAAAATACTGTGTGACCCTGCGGACGGAAACGGAGTGGGTAGAATTGGTGGAACACGGATTTAATCGCTTGTCGGAACCAGAGCCGGATATGGTTATGGAGGCTGTTCAATACTTTTTAGGGAAAACCTTCCCGGCAACTTCCGGGCTGTACGGCGGCGGGCAGGCCAGTGAGGCCATTTGCAGGATTTTATCGGAGCAAGTGTGAAGCAGGGCGCTTCAAAAACGATCTGGGTGTTCAACCAGTTTGCCGGGCACCCGGAATCCGGCTGGGGAGAACGGCACTATTATTTTGCCCGGTACTGGATGGCAGCCGGGTACCGCGTGGTTTTGTTTTCCGGTTCTTACAACCACATGTTTAAACTACTTCCGGAGACGAAGGGCCGGTACACGCACCAGTTGGTGAACGGCATAGAATTTTGCTGGGTGAAGGTGCCGCATTACCGTCCGCAATCCATCCTGCGCTTTTGGAGTATGCTGGTTTTTGCCTGGCGCGTTTTCCGCATACGCGACAAACAATACGGGACGCCGGACGCCATCATCGTGTCGTCCATGCCGATTTTTTCGATTTTAAGCGCCTTGCTGCTGAAAAGGCGGATTCCGGGGCTTCGGGTGCTTTTTGAAATCCGGGACATCTGGCCGCTTTCGCTGGTTTATTTGGCCGAATTGTCCAAATACCATCCGGCGGTGCTGTTCATTGGGTGGTTTGAAAAAATGGGCTACCGGTACGCCGACAAGGTGGTATCCCTGTTGCCCAATGCCCGGAAACACATCGAGGCAGTGGCTGGAAAACCCGTTTCGTTCCACTACATCCCGAATGGCATCGAAGCGGACCTGCTGGTGGATGAAGCATTGGAAGCAGGGCTCGTTCAGCAAATCCCTCCCGATAAATTCATCATTGGCTACACCGGGACGATGGCTTTGGCCAATGCGCTGGAATCCTTTGTGGAAGCGGCGCGCCTGCTGAAGGAACAGGAAGCGGTTCATTTTGTGCTGGTCGGGGATGGCTATTTAAAAGCCGAACTGGAAAGCAAATCCAAAGACCTGACCAACATCACGTTTGTACCCAAAATCCGGAAAAACCAGGTACAGGCCATGCTGAAACATTTTGACGTTTGTTTTGTGGGCCGGAACGATTCGCCCTTGTTCCAACACGGCGTTTCCGCCAACAAATATTTTGATTACATGCTGGCCGGGAAGCCAGTTTTAGACGCCAATAATTACATCAAAGACCCGGTGGAATTGTCGGGTTGCGGCATTCTCGTCCGGCCTGAATCGGCGGAGGCGATTGTGCAGGGCGTGATGCAATTGTACAATATGCAGGCAGATGAGCGGGAGCGGATGGGGCGGTTGGGCTACGAATACGTTACGAAGCACCACAGCATCCGGTATTTGGCGGAGGTTTATCTTGGCGTGATTGAGGAGGGTTGATACCTTACCTCTTTTATTGATGATTGACTATTGATGAATGATGATTGTTGAGATACACCACTTATGAAAACGAGCTTGTTAGCACTTCATTGGAACCTGCAATCTTGTCGCATGGGAGTCGCCATACAGCGCCCCGAAAGGCGTATCGGCTCGCAGTGGGCTGGGTTGCGGGAGAGGGCGCCTATTTTTGCCTGTTAGATACCTTTGAGTTGGTTGATTAAGGACCAGCAGACAGATCCAACCGTAATCTTAAGTCTGAAAACCAGGCAAAAATCAGCGGCGAGCCGAGGAGCCAACCTAGTGCCAGGTTAAAGATCAACCGTTGGTTATCCCGACTTTTAAACCTGAAAACCAAGGCGCATTATGGCGACAAGCCTTTTTGTTTACTTTTTGGGCTACAAAAAGTAAAAAGAAACCAGGCGCAGAGAGCAATCGGCTAAATTCCAGCAGAACTTCAGGCAGATGCACGGGCATTGTATGCAAAGCCAGCACTCAGTTCTCTTCTTTGTTGATAAAAAAATAAATTGTGTTTAATTTTTAAATTTACATACTTTTTGTTATTATTGCCGGGAATAAATCCACTCCCACATGAAAAAACCCCGGCATCCGCACGATCATTTTTTTCGGCAAAGCTTTGGCCTTCCCGAAGTTGCGCTGGATTATCTGCGCAATTTTCTGCCTAAAGAACTGGCAGAAAAGCTTCATTTTGAGGCGATTGAGCGGGTAGAAGGCTCGTTTGTGAGCCGTAAACTGCAAGCTCATATTTCCGACATCATTTACCGGTGTCCTTTAAAGAGCAAGGGATCAGCGTATATCACGTTTCTATTCGAACACAAGAGTACGCCCCAGACCTATCCGCATTTGCAGTTGATGCGGTACATGCTCGAAGTGTGGGAGCGAGCCGTTGAGGAAAAGAAGTCGTTGCCGCTGATTGTGCCGATTATCGTGTATCACGGGAAAACGAGGTGGGAACTCAAGCAGTTCAGCGACAGTTTTGAAGATTGGGATGAATCGCTTCGGCCTTATCTGCCTGCGTTCGATTACCTGCTTACGGATTTGTCGAGGTTGGATGACGAAGTGATACTAAGGTTAAAAGCACATTTTTTGATCAATGTATTGTTATCCTTGAAGCATCAGGGAGAAAAGGAATATCTTCAGAGCAATTTCCTGTTCCTTTTTTATGGTTTGGAAGGTATTGAAGTTACACATCCTGAAAAAAAATATCCTGAAAGAATCCTTGTTTATATGCTGGTAACAACCGAATTTAGCGATGAAGATTGGGCGAAATTGGTAGAACAGACGCCACCACCAATAAAAGACTTGGCTATGAGTACTTATGACATGCTGATTAAAAAGGGCAAGGAGCAAGGCATTGAGCTTGGCAAAGAGCAAGGCATCGAGCTTGGCAAAGAGCAAGGCATCAAGCTTGGAAAAGAGCTTGGGAAAGAGCAAGGTATCAAGCTTGGAAAAGAGCTTGGGAAAGAGCAAGGCATTGAACTGAAAGCCCGCGAGGTTGTCCTGGCATTACTACTTGAATTTCCTGAATTTTCGGATGCCCGGATCGCTGCTTTGTCGAAAGTGGAAGTGGGGTTTGTGAAGGCGTTGCGGGGATAGTGGCAGAGCCACATAAATAGTAGACACGAGGCCGGAGCCCTTATCCTGTCCCATAAAATTCCCGAAGGGAAGACATGATTATAGAAATGATGGCAATTGCGTGTTTTTAAACCCCGAAGGGGTGAAATTATGCCACCCCTTCGGGGTTTTGCCCGACGATTTCGTGCCTTTTTTCTATAATCATAGCACCCCTTCGGGGTTTTTATTTTATGGGACAGGATAAGGGCCGGAGCCTCGCGCCAGCGAAGGATGGTTTGGTCGAAAAAACACCATCACCTGTAAAACAATTGGCTATGAGTACGTATGATATGCTGATTAAGAAGGGAAAAGAGCAAGGTATCGAGCTTGGAAAAGAACAAGGCATCAAGCTTGGAAAAGAGCAAGGCATCAAGCTTGGAAAAGAGCAAGGCATTGAACTGAAAGCCCGTGAAGTTGTTCTGGCATTGCTACTGGAATTCCCTGAGTTTTCGGATGCCCGGATTGCTGCTTTGGCGAAAGTGGAAGTGGGATTTGTGAAAGCGTTGCGGGGGTAGTGGCATCCCTCCTCCTGACCGGCGCAACCGGCTTCCTCGGCAAAATTCTTTACCGGGAATTATCTCAACATTTTGAGGTGACAACATTAGGCCGTTCCGCAGATAATGCGCTCGTTGTGAACCTCGAACGGGATATTCCACAGTTTACCAATTCTTTTGAACGGGTGGTACACAACGCCGGCATGGCGCATAAGATTCCACGCAATACATCAGAATCGCAGTTGTTTTATGCGGTCAATTATCAGGGAACCTTAAACCTGCTCAAAGGCCTTGAAGGCGCCCCCGCGTTGCCCCGGCTGTTTGTCTTCATCAGTACGGTTGCTGTGTACGGACTGGAAAGCGGGGAAAACATTGATGAGCAACACCCTTTGTCGGGAACTTCACCCTATGCAGAAAGCAAAATTTTGGCAGAAGCCGCGATTCAGCAATGGTGCGGGGAGCGGAATGTTCGTTGTATGATTTTGCGTTTGCCCTTAGTGGTAGCGCCAAACCCGCCGGGCAACCTCGGTGCGATGATTCGGGCGATCCGGAAAGGTTATTATTTGGCGATCCGAAACAATTTTGCGGCAAAGAGTATGGTGGGGGCGCAGGATGTGGCGGCTTTCCTCAGGTCGGTGAGCGAAGTCGAATCCAGTTCGGTGAGCGAAGTCGAATCCGGTTCGGTGAGCGAAGTCGAATCCGGTTCGTTCGCCGTCCAAGATGGAATTTACAATTTGACGGACGGTATTCATCCCACTTTTTGTGAGGTTGAGGCGGTCTTGGAAAAAGTAAGCGGCCGTAAAATCCGGGTGCGGATTCCCCTTTGGGTAGCGCGGGTTTTTGGAAAATGCGGCGATTTGATGCATAAACTAGGCTTGCCTGCACCGCTGACTTCGGATAAATTGAACAAAATCACTACATCGCTTACTTTTGATGACGGAAAAGCGCGCAGGGAATTGGGGTGGGAGCCGGGAGCAGCGTTGAGGGATTTGGTAATTTGAAAATTTGAAGATTGGCGATAGGCAAGTTGGAGCCTGTAAAATGAAAGGCATGAGGCGGCGCTTCGACTTCGCTCAGCTACCGCAGTCGCGCCAGCATAGGTTGATTTCGGGGATACGGAAACAATGAATGTGTAGGCATTCCCAATAACCAATAACAGATAACCAATACCCCTCCTGGAGATATGAACTTTTTTCAAATAGATCAATTCATCAGTCGCTTTGTTACCGGACGCGAAACAAGCTTTTTTTTGCGCGACCTGGAACAGTACGATGCGTTGTTGAAGCAGGCCATCGGGGGTAAATCCGTGCTGGTCATTGGCGGAGCGGGCACCATTGGCAGTTCTTTCATCAAAGCGCTGTTGCCGTTTCGGCCCGGCAGCTTGTATGTCATGGACCTGAACGAAAACGGCCTGACGGAACTGACCCGCGATTTGCGCAGCACAGATGGACTTTTAGTACCAGAAGATTACAAAACCTACCCGATCAATTTTGCAGATCCGGTTTTTGAAAAAATATGGCGGCAGGAAGGCCCGTTTCACATCGTGGCCAATTTTGCGGCGCACAAGCACGTGCGGAGTGAAAAAGATCAGTATTCCATCGAAGCCATGATTGCTAATAACGCCATTCGCGCACAGCAATTGCTGGAGCTGATCGCCACCCGCCCGCCGGAACATTTTTTCTGCGTTTCCACCGACAAAGCTGCGAATCCCGTCAATGTGATGGGCGCCAGCAAAAAACTGATGGAAGAAGTCATCCTGAGCTATGCATCTACCATGAAGGTGACGACCGCGCGGTTTGCCAATGTTGCTTTTTCCAATGGCAGTCTGCCGGACGGTTTTTTGACCCGCTTGTTGAAAAAGCAGCCGTTGTCCAGTCCGACCGACGTAAAACGCTATTTTGTCAGTCCGCAGGAATCCGGACAACTTTGCCTGCTGGCCTGCATCCTCGGCCAATCGGGCGAAATCTTTTTCCCGAAATTGGCAACCGGGGAGATGAAGACCTTCAGTGACATTGCAACGGCTTTGCTTCGGGAGATGGGGCTGGAACTGGATTTTTGCCAAAGCGAAGCAGAAGCCAAGCGGAAGGCTGTAGCTTTTGATCCGGCAATTTCCCGTCAATACCCGGTGTACTATTTTGAGTCGGATACATCGGGAGAGAAGCCGTTCGAAGAGTTTTACACCGAAAGTGAAACGATAGATTGGGCGCGTTTTGAGGCGCTGGGGGTCATCACCGGCAAAACCGGCATGCCCTTGCCACAGATTGCGGAAGTGTTTGGGCGTTTACAGCGCGTATTCGATGCGCCTGAAATCAGCAAAGCCGACATCATCCGGGTTTTAACAGAGGCCCTGCCCGGGTTTCACCATTTGGAAACGGGGAAGGGACTCGACCAGAAAATGTAATTCGTGTACCAACTTATCAAGCGATTTTTCGATTTTTTGGCAGCTTTAATCCTGCTGCTGCTGTTGTCGCCGCTGCTGCTGCCGATAGCGCTTATTTTGAAATTGACCGCAGAAGGGGAGGTTTTTTACTTCCAAAAACGCATTGGCCAGCACAACAGGCCTTTTTTTATTTGGAAATTTGCGACCATGCTCAAAAATAGCCCGAATATGGGCAGCGGCACCATTACCTTGCGCCGCGACCCGCGGGTGACTGGCCCCGGTCACTTTTTGCGCAAAACCAAAATCAACGAATTGCCCCAGATCATCAATGTATTGACCGGCGACATGAGTTTAGTCGGTCCGCGCCCCCTGGATGAAAGGGGGTTTAATGCCTATTCCGACGCCATCCGTGCCGTCATTTACAATGCCCGCCCGGGCATTACCGGCATTGGTTCCATTGTTTTTCGCGACGAAGAGCGCCTGCTCTCGCGGCCCGGAATTGATCCGAAAGCGTTTTATGCCCACCACATTGCGCCGTACAAAGGCGCGTTGGAATTGTGGTATTTGCAAAACCAGTCTTTTGCCACCGACCTGAAATTGTTACTGCTCACCGCCTGGGTCGTGGTGTTTCCTGATGCTGAATTGGTTTATCGGGTGTTTCCGGGGTTGCCGGAGAAACCGGAAGTGTTGAGGTGATTTGAAGACCCCGCTCGGGCGGGACAAGTTTTGAAAATTTGAAAATTTGAAGATTTGAGGACCCCGCTTCCCGTTATGCGGGACAAGTTATGCGGGACACGTTTTGAAGATTTGAAGATGCGAGCATAGAACGAACAACGCTCAACCGACAACGAACAACGACTTCTGACCAATAACCAGTAACCGATAACAAATAACCAAGAAAAGGATTTGAAGATGGGATCCATCGGGGTGATTTTATTTTCCCATCCGTGGGGATTGGTTGGATGCTTTGAAAAGCAATTGTATATTGTTTTAAAAATTAAAAACTATTTGTTATTCTTGTGATGGATAACAAACGTCGAACTTCAACTATGCCCGCTGCGTTTAAAGTTTAAAGACAAAGATATGCAAGCCAGACGATTGATTTTCGAATTTGATGGAATTCCTGATGATCAGGAAATCAAGGAGTTATATGATTTGGCACATAAGTTGAGGGCTACGATCACTCCTTCTCCTGGAGATGCTTCTCATACGGATGCCTGGCAACCATTGATTTTGCCTACTGCAAAAAGACCACTTGACATCAGTAACTTTGCTGTTAAAGAGGCAGAAATTTCCTCCTTAATAACTTTATTTTCGGAAGAGGCTTCTGCAGAAGAATTATGTAAATTACTTGATTAATTGGACTTTCTTCCCGTAACATGGGTAAGAATGACATTTGGCTGGCTGCTACAGCTCATGTTTTCGACCTTACATTCATTACCACAGATTCAGACTTCGAGCATTTGAATGGCGTTTACTTGTCAATGATCCGGGAATGAAGGGGCGTTCCTATTGTTAAGTCTCACTTGCTCACGAATTTGTCCAGATTGACTGACTAGGTAATGCTACGGTTAGATGCTCATTTCCTGAATAATGTGTTGTTAGTTTTCAAACATCAAGGAGAAAAAGATTACATTAGTGCCAATTAAAAAAGGAAAAGAGTGATGATCAAGAACTCAAGGAATAAAACCATTCTATGAAAAAACTTCCCATCGGGAAACAGGATTTTGCTTCTTTGATTGAAGATGGCTACTTGTATGTAGACAAGACGGAGCAGATTTTTCAACTCATCAACAGTGGGCCCTATCTCTTTTTGTCGAGACCAAGGAGGTTTGGCAAATCGCTCTTAATTAGCACCTTAAAAGAAATGTTTCAAGCTAAGCGCCATTTGTTCAAAGGATTGTGGATTGAAAATAAATTAGAATGGGCCTCGTATCCTGTGGTGCATATTGACTTTAATCAAATGGATTACCGCAGTGTTTCCTTGGGCGAAGCATTGAATTCAGCATTGGATAGCTGTGCTAAAACCAATGGTATTCAACTCTCTGAGTTGCATTATAAGTCAAAATTTTCAGAATTACTCACCATACTCGGCAGCAATGGAAAAAAGGCGGTTGTATTGATTGATGAGTACGACAAACCCATTACTGATTTTCTGGGTGAAGATGAAACCCGAATTCAGGAGCATGTCAATACCTTGAAAAATTTTTACAGTACCCTTAAATCCATGGATCCGTATTTGCATTTTGTATTTATCGCCGGAGTTTCAAAATATGGACGGGTATCCGTGTTTTCTGATTTGAATAATATGTACGATTTGACGACCGACCCTGCGATGGCAAAAATCAGTGGCTGGACTCAGGAAGAATTAGAAGCGAATTTTGGGGATTATCTGGAACAAACAGCAACGTATATGGGCATGGAGATGTCCCTGCTTCTCGAAAAAATCAGATTTTGGTACAACGGATATTCCTGGGATGGGAAAACAACGTTATATAATCCATTTTCTTTATTGAATTTTTTTCAGGCAAAGCGATTTAATAATTTTTGGTTTACAACCGGAACGCCTTCTTTTTTGACCCGTTTGTTGCGCTTGTCCCAATTGCCGGTGTACCGCTTTGAATACCTTTCCGGGAGTAATGCCTTACTCGAAAGCGCAGATGTGACGTCTATTGATCTGGATTCGCTGCTCTTTCAAACTGGTTACCTCACCATCAAAAAAATTGATGCAACCCAGCCAGATCGGCTGAAATATTTTTTATCCTATCCAAACGAGGAAGTGCGTGCTTCATTCCTCAAATATGTTTTAGCGGAATATGTGGGTAAGCCTGTTTTTCAAACGGAGTCTACCTATACTGAAAAAATTCAGGAGTCCCTTGAACGATCAGATTTCCCTATTTTTTTTAGCATTTTACACGCACTTTTTGCTTCTATCCCTTACCAGATTACCCGAACGGAAGAATCTTATTTTCATTCCATTGTACATGTTGTGCTGGCCCTAACTGGTTATGTCACACATTCCGAAATCCCGACCAATCAGGGACGCATGGATGCCGTACTTGAAACAAAGACTCATATCTGTATTTTCGAGTTTAAAACAGGTGGTACGCCTGAGCAGGCGCTCGCCCAGATTCGTGAAAAAGGCTATCACCAACGGTTTCGGACAACAGGTAAATCGCTCATACTGGTTGGTGTGGTTTTTGATATTTCAAATAAAAACATCGGTGGCTGGAAAGTAGAAGAAGCATAAATCGAATGTGCTATATTTGCACCCTTTAAGCAGATGGCCTCCACGGTCTTTCTACTTTCTACCATATACCATCTACTAACAAGCATGAAATCAATCATCAAAGTTTTCAAATTTGGCGGCGCTTCTTTGAAAAATGCCGATTCCATCAAAAACGTGGCCAGCATCTTACAGCGCTTTAAGGACGAGCGCCTGCTCATTGTGGTTTCAGCGATCGGCAAAACCACCGACGCTTTGGAGAAGGTCGTGGAAGCGCATAAAAATCAAACCGGCGAAGCGTTCCAACTGCTGGAATTAGTGAAAAAGAGCCATTACGAAATTGCCGACCTGTTGTTTGAACCCGGCGACCCCGTTTACGACGCCGTCAACGATACGTTCGTGGAAATTGAATGGGTGCTGGAAGAAGCCCCACACGAAAACTACGATTTTATGTACGATCAGATTGTGTCTGTCGGCGAATTGGTGTCTTCCAAAATCGTGCAGGCTTATTTGGTCAAAGCCGGACTGCCCACCCAATGGCTCGATGCGCGCGACGTCATCCTCACCGACGATATTTACCGCGAAGGCTGGGTACAATGGGAAGAGACGGAGGCGCGTTGCGAACGCATCGCCCGGCCTATGGTGGAAAAAGGCGGTTTTGTGCTAACGCAGGGCTTTATCGGCAGCACCACAGAAAACTTCACCACAACCCTGGGCCGCGAAGGCTCCGATTACACGGCGGCTATTTTTTCCTATTGTTTAGATGCGGAAAGCATGACCATTTGGAAAGACGTTCCCGGCGTGCTCACCGGTGATCCGCGCATTTTTGACAACGTCGTCAAACTGGATAGGCTGTCGTACAAAGAAGCCATTGAAATGACGTATTACGGGGCCAAAGTGATCCACCCGAAAACGATCAAACCGTTGCAGAACAAAAGCATTCCGCTGTATGTAAAATCGTTCGTTGACCCCGATGGAGACGGCACGTTTATTTCCAGCGAAGTGGAAGATACTTATCCGACGATGGTGGCCATTGAGCGCAACCAGGCCTTGTTGCACATTTCCACCCGCGATTTTTCTTTCGTGGCCGAACACCACATCAGCTACCTGTTCAACCTGATTGCAGATTTTCGCCTGCAGGTGAATATGATGCAAAATACCGCCATCAGCTTTGTGGTCTGTTTCAACGACGTGGACGACAAAGTAGACCGCTTTATTGAAAAAATCGAAGCGCAGTTTAAAGTCCTCCTCGACCGCAACTTAGAGCTCATCACCGTGCGCCATTACCGCCAGGACATCCTCGAAAGCCTGCAGGAAGACAAAATTGTACTGCTGGAAGAACGCGTTCGCAATACCTTGCAGATGGTGGTGAAAAGTGTGCCGATGATGCGGAGGAAAGACACGAGTGTTTAAGAAAAATTTGCCCTTTGTCAATTTCCCTCCACCGCTTCCACTTCCCCGCCCGTCGTCGGCAGGTTGATGTCTCCCCGCAGCGAGCGGCTCGTCCGTGCGCCCGAACCACTGCTTTTTAAATGCAGGTCGAACGAAAAGTCGAGCGTAGACATGTTTGCGTCGTCAATTTTATCCAAAGGGAAGGTCTCTGCGGTTTCAAAAGTGAGGTAGAAACAGTGCTTTTGGGCGTCTCCCCGAACGTCGGTCAGGCGCATGGACACTTCCTGGGTGCGCCGGCGCGCCACGATATTGTCAACATAAGGCTGCGTGCCGTAATCCACCGGATTTTCCTCATCTTCCACATTCACCACACATTTCCATTGCAGGGCAAAGCGGCGGTCTTCTTTTTTGCTCAGATCAAACGCGCCCCCGCTCAGGTGTACGATGGGGTGGGTGCTGGTTTGAATCGCTTCGTTGACGTAAAAGCTAAGATATTCGCCGCCAACCGGTTTTTTGCTGCGGATTTGGTACGCCACGCTCAGGCTGACCGGCCTGCCCGAAAGCGGTCCCTGGAAATATTTGGGCGCCGCTTTGCCGGTCACGGTAAAATTGCAGCCGAACGACTGGTCATCAGCATTGAAATAATATTTGGTGTTCAGCACGGGCATTCCTTCGTACGCTTCGGTATTGATGGGTTTGATTTCCCAAAATCCCTCCGTCATGAATTCGGGGATACCGGAGATGGTCAGTTCGTGCTGGTGTACAGCGCCTTCGGTCATCAGTTGGGGTTCCTCAGCGGCAACGGCCATTTGCAGGCGGTCGAAATAGCTGCGGATGTCGGCAGGGGAGGGGAGTGGCTCAAACAGGCCTTCTTTGGTGTAATAACTATCGAAATCGGCAAAAACGATGGTTTCCCAATCCGTGCCGGTAAAAGAGGTCGTAGAAGTTTTCCCGCGTCCAAAAGTAGCGCTGATGCGCGAAGACAAAGGCCCGCTGAAATTGACGCCCAGTTCCGCTTCAACTTTTGCATTTTCTTCGGCGGTGGCGATGTGTTTCAGCAACACGCCTTCAAATTCGCGCAGGTAGTAGGCATTGTTGACAAAAGCAGGGTTGTCGGTATAGAATTTCCACAACAACAACATTGCTTCCGTGGTGCGGGCGTCGTTGGCCTGAAAAATAACGCGCAGGGGCGAAATGAAAGAGCCGCAAAGCCCCACGACTGTTGATTGGCGGCGTTCGTCGCGGTCAAGCGCTGTTTTGAACGCGGCATAAGGCGGTTCAATGCCGGCGTCGAGTGCTGCTTTGAGGTAGCCGCTACAATTTTTGGTCATGAGGAAAGCGTCGAAATTTTTATCGGGGTCTAAAGCAAACTCTTCGCTCAAACTGCCTGCGCGGAGCAAGTGGGAAGGCGAAAATTTCACATCCTGAAACAAACGCTGGCGTTCGTCTCCTTTAAAAATGTAGTAAAACAGGCCGCCGCCCCGGATGTCGGCAGTTTCCACTTTGGTGCGCAGGGTGCGTTTGCCAATGAAGCGGGTGATGTCTTGTGGCACATAATCCCGTTTTCCGTCCCCGAGGTTGAACCCGCAGTATTGGGTATGGAGTTTGAATTTTTCCTGCAAGGCATAGCCGAGCGAGAAGCGGGTATGGGTGCGCAGGGGCGGCCAGGTTTCCAGCCGGTCTTTGTCCGCTTTGTCTTTGGGTTGGGCTTGGGTGGAGGCGAAGCTGCACAGGGTCAGCGACAACAGCAAAATCAGGTTACGCATTTTTCGATGTTCTTTGCTTTAGAGCATGTTGGGGAATTCCAGGAAGCTCTAACTGGGTTCACAGGAATGAGTGACCGGAATGGCAACGCTGTTCCGGGCAATTGTAATATCTTATCCAATAAAAAAAAATGAAAACAACGATGATGATTGATTAACGCAGAAATTTGGTTTGCGTTACAACGAATGGCAGGAAAATGCAGTTAGGTGTATTTATGATGATTCATTTGCCCATTGTTCGACCGAAGCAGAAGGGATATCAAGGATTGAAGAGACATCTTCAATGGAGAAGCCTTTAGAGAGCATGCGCTTTGCGTGAACCCTATTGTTTTCTCTTAAGACTTCCTCCCGGACTTCCTGGATGACTTCCTCCCGGACTTCCTGGATGACTTCTTCGCGGACTTCCTGAATGACTTCTTCGCGGACTTCCTGGATGACTTCCTCCCGGACTTCTACCTTGATGTCCTCTATCATGGCCTGACGGATGAGTTCTTCGATGCCCATTTTCTTCCTGATTTGTTTAACCTGATCATCAAATATAGTCAAAAACTCTGGTTTTTCAAAATGTACATAGTGTTCAATAAATCTGAAAATCCGCTTTACCTTCTGTTTGGCATAGCCTTTGCCCAAAAGCTTTCTGATTAAGTTTACCTTGTGATTTAATAACAATTCATCTTTGCCCTTGTTTTGAATCAATGCTTGCCATGCCGCTTCCATGACAATCGCAAATGGGTTTTCCTGATCCCGAACTGCTTCAACTGGGTGTTCAAGCAATTTATATTTGCGATAATGATAACTCAAACGAGTGTCCAAAAACTGATATTCGTAACCATCTGGAGAAAATCCTTTTTGATCATCTGTAAGGATGGCTATCGCAGCAATTTTTTTGTTGTACCGATCCATCGCCCGGTAGAAATACGTAAACATCCGATCCGGGAAATTGCTTACAGCTTGCCCCTGTACCTCCACATGAATGAGTACCCAAATATCACCTCCGTCTTTGAGGTAGACCTTCACAAGTTTATCCGCATACCTTGCGCTAACTTCCGATTCTGGATAGAGTTGTTGCAATTCCTGTTCAAGGAATTCGTAGCCTTTTTCCAGATCAAACAAATCAACCGCATCCGGAAAGAAGAACTCCAGGAAATCCTCAAAAAGATCCTCAATGATTCCTTTCCAAAGCAGGTCTCGGGTGATCATAATGCTGCTTACTGAAACAATTCCTTCAACTTCTCCGCCAAAGCCGGCCCCCGAAGCCCCCGCGCAATGATGCGGCCTTCGCGGTCTACGAGCATGGTGTGTGGAATCGAAGTAACGCCGTATCTTTGTGCAACGTCATTTTGCCAGCCTTTCAGGTCGCTGACGTGATTCCAGACTAAGCCGTCCTGCTGGATCGCCTGCAACCACCGTTCTTTGTCGCGGTCGAGGCTGACGCCAAGAATATCGAATCCTTTGTCTTTGTAAGTTTCGTAGAGCTTCACCACCTCGGGGTTGTCGCGACGGCAGGGGCCGCACCAGCTTGCCCAAAAATCAACCAACACAATTTTGCCGCGCAGGCTGCTCAGGCTTTTGGTTTTGTCGTCGGGCGTGGGCTGCGTGAAATCTGGCGCCACGGAGCCGATTACAAAAGCTCTTTTGCGGTCGAGTTCCTGGGTCATATTGGCTACGGCGCCAGGGTCTTTGGTTTTGAAAGCAGCGATGAAATTTTCTCCAAAGTAAATGAACTCCGGGTTTTCGGTTTGTTGCAGGATATTGATGACGCCGCTCAGCGCCATTTTATGGGTGTCCGATCCTTTTGGAATGGCTTCCATGGATTTTTCTACATAGGCCCTTAATTGTGCAGGGGGCACTTGCACGGCCACTAAAGTGCTGGTATAACTTTTGAATGCCTCATACACCCAGGGTAGTTTGCTGTAACCGGCGTCTTTGAAATCTGCATGGCGGAAGTATTCGCCCGCGAAATAAGCGATTTCGTCCGGATAAGCTTTGCCATGGTGCGGATAGCTGAGGTAGGTATTCAGCGCCATTACACGGGCTAAGAATGGATTGGCTTTTTTCAGCGAATCCAAGAGGAACAACTTCCGCTCATCCAGCGTTTTCAGCTTTCCGGAATATTCTTTTTCCTCGGTTGAATTGGCCTCTGCGTTTTGAAGTTGCCGGTTAAAAAAGTTGGTGCGGTCGCGAAGTTGGTTAATTTCGCTTTTGAGTTGCTCGTAGCCGGCGTTGACTTTCGATCCTTCCACCTTCGCACTGCGCATGGCGGAACAATTGCCACTGATCGAAATGCTGTTTTCAGTGCCCAAAATAATGGGGAGCAACTGGTTCGGGTCGTTGCCGATGTAGTAGAATTTTTGCTCCGATTTCGGGAGTTTGAATTCGTAAGTATCAGGAGTAGCGGCAACTATGGATTGCACTTCTTTGAACATGACCCCGTCAAACTGGTACACGCGCAAGATATTGCCACAGTTCTGAACCTTGCAGGTGACGGTGACGGTTTCATTTTTTTGTGGAGAAAACGCAAAAAGCAGACCGATTAAGCTTAACCCAAAAACTTTCATAGCACAATTTTTTTTGCAAAAATAGCGCGAATCATTGGGATATGCAAAGATTCTGTTTTGGAGCTTTGAATTGATGCTTGACGAATGAAATTGGATGATCGTCTATTAAAGCCATAAAGGAGCCGCGCTTTCTGTTAATTTTGGCTCTACAATAAATTTGTATTACAATGGGTTACCGACAAGAAAGTAATGGCGACAACGCCACCCGGTCTATTACAGGCATCGTGGTGATGATCGTTTTTTTTATAGGTTTTTTCATCCTTGCGCGTATAGTGCTCAAATTGTTGTACTGGTTGTCGCCGCTGTTGTTCATCGGGGCACTTATCCTCGACTACAAGACGGTGGTGGGCTACGGCCAATGGCTGGTCAAATTGGTCAAACGCAATACCCTGACCGGGGTGTTGGCGATCATCGCCTCGCTCATCTTTTTTCCTTTCGTAAGCGCCTATTTGCTGGGCAAAGCTTATTTATCCAAAAAATCCAAAGACATAGAGGGGGAACAGCGCCGCCAACGGGACGGCGACCTGATTGATTTTGAAGAAATGGACAGCCGGCCGCTGAAATTGCCGGAAATGGAACGCCGCCGCAGTTCAGAAGAAGATGACCTGATCGTTTGAGCGCCAGTGTGATGATCCCGGGCTTAAGCATCCTGAGCTTGGCCGGCTTTGCTGCAATTATTTTAGCCGTAGCGTATGTGCTGGAAATTGCCCGCACCCTCCGTCATTGGAACCGGTTGTCTGAGTGTATCGTTCCCTCCGGATTCATAGCAACAACCCGAATATCAGTCATCATTCCTGCCCGGAATGAAGCCGCGAACATTGGCGCCTGCCTGCAATCCCTCTTGCATCAGGATTATCCGCCGGAGTTGATGGAGGTGGTCGTAGTGGATGATTTTTCTTCCGACGATACGCCAACCCTGGTTCGCCAGTTGACTGACCAACGTGTGCGGTTGCTCGAACTCCGGGATTTTGTACCGCCTGACGGACTCACCGCTTATAAAAAAAAGGCCATTGAAACGGGCATCGCTTCCGCTTCCGGAACCTTGATTGCCACTACGGACGCGGATTGCGTGCTCCCTCCACTATGGTTGAAAACCTTAGCTTTTTTGCACCAGGAAAAACAAGTAGCTTTTGTTGCCGGTCCTGTCAGTTTTTTTGAAGAAAAAAACCTGCTGGAGCGGTTTCAGTCGCTGGATTACCTCGGCATGATGGTGCTCACCGGTGCAGCCATCCAACGGGGACAACCCCATTTGGCCAACGGCGCTAACTTAGCTTATCCAAAAACTGTTTTTGATGCAGTCGGCGGGTTCTCCGGAACCGACCACCTCGCTTCCGGCGACGACATGTTGTTGTTGCAAAAAATCACAAAGCAATATGCTCAAAACATTTATTTTGCGAAAAGCAGCAAAGTACTGGTGTTGACCCATGCCAAAGCAACCCTGCCTGAATTCCTGAGCCAACGGTTGCGCTGGGCCTCCAAATCGGCTGCTTTCCGCAATCGGGGTTTGCTGTGGACGCTTGGCGTCGTGTTTGGATTGTGCTGGGCCATCCTCCTCAGTGCGCTGATTGCACCGTTTGCAGGATTCAAAATGTTGATGCTCTTCGGATTACTTTTTTTGATTAAGTCTGCCGCTGATTACGCGCTGTTGTCAACCGCCTGCCGGTATTTCGGGCGCCCGGATTTACTCCGGTTTTTTGGGCCCGCCCAGTTTTTGCATATTGCTTATATTGCCTTCATTGGCTTGGTTTCCATGTTCCGGAAGCGCTATGTTTGGAAAGGGAGGCCAGTGCAGTAGCGCCGAACGCTGTTCGGCGCAAGGGGGCGGCTAGTGTTGTACCGCCGAACTCCGATTCGGCGCCAGCGGGATAGCCGGGCAGAGCCCGACGAATAGCACACGCGAGGCGGAGCCATCGCGCGAGCGGACGGTCAGTTAGGACACGCGAGGCGGAACTTCGACTTGACTTCGACTACGCTCAGCCGCCAGCTCAGTTACCGACGTCGCGCGAGCGTAGGGCCGAACTCCGATTCGGCGTATCTGTAAGAAAAATGCAGTTTATTACCCGTTGAACAGCGTTCAACGATACAGGGAACATTCAACTATAAACCATGTCCATCCAAAAGTATTTACAACTTTCCAATGAAGTTGGCGAAGCATTAGCTGCCCGCCGCCCGGTTGTGGCACTGGAATCCACGATCATTGCACACGGAATGCCCTATCCGCAGAATCTGGAAACAGCCCGGCGGATGGAAAATGCAGTCCGGGAATCCGGCGCAATACCGGCAACCATCGCCATCCTGAAGGGGAAAATACGGGTTGGTTTGGACGCCGAAGCCCTTGAATATTTGGCCAAAACCGGCCACCAAATCCCCAAGGCCAGTCGCCGCGATTTGCCCTTCTTACTGTCGCAAGGCGCGGATGGCGCTACGACGGTGGCTTCCACCATGATTGCTGCCGACCTGGCCGGTATCCGGATTTTTGCCACCGGCGGCATCGGAGGCGTCCACCGGGGCGCGGCGCAAAGCATGGACATTTCTGCCGATTTGCAGGAACTGGCCCGGACGAATGTGGCGGTCGTTTGCGCCGGCGTGAAATCCATCCTTGATATTGGGCTTACGCTGGAGTATCTGGAAACGCAGGGGGTGTCGGTACTCGGATTTCAAACTGCTGAATTTCCAGCTTTTTATACCCGGAGCAGCGGGTTCCCGATAGATTATCGGGTAGATACGCCCGAAATGCTGGCATCAATATTGCACGCCAAGTGGGCAACAGGTTTGCAGGGCGGGGTGGTCATCGCCAACCCGATTCCGGAGCAGGCAGAAGCGAATGGTCTGGAGATAGAACGCGCCACGGCTCAGGCGTTGCGGGAGGCCGACGAGCAGGAGATTCGCGGCAAGGCTATTACGCCGTTTTTGCTGGCCCGGATTGCGACGCTTACTGCCGGTAAAAGTCTGGGCGCCAACATCGAGCTGGCGTTGCACAATGCCCGGTTGGCGGCGGAATTGGCGGTGTGTTTTTCGCAAGATTGATAGATTTTTGGCGCCATAACCGTAGCTTTGCATTGCCCTGAAACAATGAACGCTACCCTAAACACGGTTGCGGTGCGCTGCACCTGAAAACCCGTTCATTTTGAAATTTCTACAAAAATTTTGGTGCGCTGCACCTGCACGACAACATTCAGGGATTGCGTATTTAATAAAAACGACTATGCCAATTTCATACGACAACATTCAATCGCCGGCTTATGTGCTGGAAATGAAATTACTGCGACGTAACCTGGAACTGATCCGAGACGTGCAGGAAGAAGCCGGCGTTAACGTCATTCTTGCTTTGAAGGGGTTTTCCATGTGGCGCGTTTTTCCGATGGTTGGCGAATACCTGAAAGGCGCTACGGCCAGTTCGCTGAATGAAGCACGCCTGATTTTTGAAGAAATGGGCAAAAAAGCGCATACCTATTCGCCGGCCTACCTGCCTGATGAATTTGAAGAAACGATGCGCTACAGCAGCCACATAACCTTCAATTCGATCGCCCAGTACCAGCTTTACCGCGACGTGCTGAAAACTGCGCCGGAACCCATTTCTGCCGGACTGCGCGTCAACCCGGAATATTCGGAAGTGGAAGTGGATTTGTACAACCCCGCTGCACCCGGTTCGCGGCTCGGCGAGATGGTGGACGCTTTTGGTGGCGGTTTGCCGGAAGGCATCGAGGGGTTGCATTTTCATACCCTTTGCGAATCGTCTTCTTTTGCGCTGGAAAAAGCGCTGGAGGCTTTTGAGGCGCGGTTTTCCAAATTTTTTCCCCAACTCAAGTGGGTCAACTTCGGCGGCGGCCACCTCATGACACGCAAAGATTACGACGTCAACCACCTCATCGGGTTGTTGCGCCGCTTTCGCGAACGCTATAATTTAGAAGTCATTCTGGAACCCGGTAGTGCCATCGCCTGGGAAACGGGCGTGCTGGTTTCCACTGTTTTGGACATCATCGAAAGCCGGGGTGTTCGCACAGCCATTGTGGATGTGTCTTTCACCGCCCACATGCCGGATACGCTGGAAATGCCTTACCGCCCGCGGATCATCGGCGCGAGCGCAGAACCGGTGGCTGGAAAACCGACCTACAGAATTGGTGGGGTAAGTTGCCTTGCCGGGGATTACATGTCCGCTTATTCCTTCGACCAGGAATTGAAGCCGGGTGACCGCATCGTTTTTGAAGACATGATCCATTACACGATGGTAAAAACCTCGATGTTTAACGGGGTTCGGCACCCGGACATCTGCATCTGGCACGAAAATGACGAGTTGGAAGTGGTTCGGCGGTTTACCTACGAAGATTATAAAAGGCGGTTGTCGTGAACCTGTTTGTATACGGCACCCTGATGCGCGGCATGCCTTTCCCAATAGCAGCTTTTTTGGAACAAAACGCTGTTTTTGGGGAAGAAGGCTGGTTGCCCGGCCGCTTGTATGACCTTGGCGGTTACCCGGGCTTGGTGTATTTGCCACAGCAGCAAAACCGGATATACGGCCATGTTTTTGGGTTGACAAATCCCGAAATGGTGCTGGCAAAGCTGGACGCGTATGAAATGTATTACCCGGAAGCGCCGGAGCGCAGTGAATACCTGACGGGTGCCTGTGCCGGTGGAGACAAGCTTTGGATTGGTGGATTGTCAGACGTATGTGTTCAATCGCCTGGTTGAGGGTTTGATGGAAATTCCGGATGGGGATTGGCTGGGGTGGTTCCGTAGCCGGGAAAGCCCGGTTGATCCGGGGAGTTTTCGGGTTTTTTAGAGATTTTTTGTAGGGTTCGTTTTGACTCCGGGTTAAGCCGGGCAGAGCCCGGAAAATAGGACACGCGAGGCGGAACTTCGACTTGACTTCGACTACGCTCAGCCGCCAGCTCAGTTACCGCGCCATCGCGCGAGCGGATGTCTTCTTTGCGAAAAGGTAACACCTTGTTAGAAAGGTGTCACCTTTGGTGTTCGTTTCAATTTAGCGCAAGCCCGTTACCGCCATCGCGCGAGCGGGAACTACCGCAAGCCCGCATTAAGTTCTGCCAGCGCTTTCGATCCCGGACACAAAACCTTTTCCTCAAGGGTATTCAAAGGTTTGGTGGCGGTATTCAGCACGTCGTGTAAATTTTGCAAACTTTCGTCAATGTAGATCAGGCCGGTCAGGATTTCTCCTTTGGATCGGGCGTGATGCAGGGCGTTCATCGCGGAATGGCGATCCTGGGGATCCCAATCGGAAGCTATTTTGTGCAAGCGGATCATAGACTCGTCGTGCAGGGCAACCTCTTTGGTGCTGCCAGCTTCGTATTGGGTTGTGATCTCCGATTTGATGGGCACAAAATCAACAGTTGCCGTCGCTTCGATGTGTTCCCGTACATAATCGTAGGATTTGGTCGAGCCCGGGTTGTTGTTGAAAGTGACGCACGGAGAAATGACGTCAATAAACGCAAACCCCGGGTGCGCGAGCGCCGCTTTGAGCAAAGGCACCAACTGGGTTTTGTCGCCCGAAAAACTGCGCGCAACAAAACTGGCGCCGAGTTCGAGGGCCAAACCGGCCAGGTCAATCGCCTGGAAAGGATTGGTATGTCCGGATTTGCTTTTTGAGCCGGCGTCCGCAGTGGCGGAGTCCTGCCCTTTGGTGAGGCCGTAGCAGCCATTGTTCATCACCACGTACACCATGTTCAGGTTGCGGCGGATGGCGTGTACGAACTGTCCCATACCGATGGACGCGGTGTCGCCGTCGCCGGAAACGCCGAAATAGACCAAGTCGCGGTTTGCTAAGTAAGCGCCCGTTGCCACAGAAGGCATGCGGCCGTGTACCGAGTTGAAACCGTGTGAGTTGCTTAAAAAATAGGCAGGCGTTTTGGACGAACAGCCAATGCCCGACATTTTTGCTACCCGGTGCGGCTCAATGGACAATTCGAAACAAGCCTGGACGATGGCGCCGCTGATGGAATCGTGCCCACAGCCTGCGCACAGCGTCGAGAGCGCACCTTCGTAATCTTTCTGGGTATATCCGATTTTGTTGACCGGCAGGTGCGGGTTCCGAAACCGGGGTCTTGTATAAGTCATACCGTAGCGAAGTTTTTGATGATCTGTTTAACAATCGTGTCAGCTGTGATGGGCGTTCCATCGTAGTTGAGCACCGGAATCATTTTTTGAGGGGCAACGCCCAATTCGTTGATGAGCAGCGAACGCATTTGTGCATCGCGGTTTTGCTCGATGACAAAAATCAGTTCGTGGTCGGCGATAAACTGTTCAACGGATTCCGAAAAAGGAAAGGATCGGAGGCGCAGGCTGTCTAAATGGAGGTCCTGCGCTGCCAGCAAATCCACCGCTTCCTCCGAAGAATAAATGGAGGTTCCGAAAAAGAGGATGCCGCATTCGTTGGCTTTTGGAGCTTGCCGCACTTCTGGCGCAGGAACGATGCTTTTAGCGGTTTCCCACTTTTTCAGCAACCGGTCCACGTTGCGCGTATAAGTGCCGGAATCTTCCGTGTAGCCGGCATATTCGTCGTGCGAGGTACCCCGCGTCACGTAAGCGCCTTTTGAGGGGTGCGTGCCCGGGTAGGTGCGGTAGGTAATGCCGTCGCCTTCCACTTCTAAGTAACGACCGAATTTTGTAATATTTTCAAGATCCGCAGCGTGTAACACCTTGCCGCGGTCGTAAGTACGGCTATCGTCCCACTCGAATGGCGCAGTCAGGTGGTCGTTCATACCCAGATCGAGGTCGGTCATCACAATGACAGGCGTTTGCAGCCTTTCGGCCAGATCGAAGGCGGTAACCACGTCGTCGAAGCATTCTTTCGGGGTGCTTGGAAACAGTAATACGTGTTTTGTATCGCCATGTGAGGCATAAGCGGCAGCGATAATGTCGGCCTGCTGGGTACGGGTTGGCATTCCGGTAGAAGGGCCTGCGCGTTGCACATCAATGAGTACGGTCGGGATTTCCGCGAAATACGCCAGACCCAGAAATTCGGCCATGAGCGATACGCCCGGGCCGCTCGTGGCTGTAAAAGACCGCGCTCCATTCCAGTTGGCGCCGATCACCATGCCGATGGCGGCAAGCTCGTCCTCGGCCTGTACAATGGCAAAATTCTTTTTCCCGGTTTCCGGATCGGTTCTGAATTGTTCTGCATATTCCATAAAGGCTTCTACCACAGAAGTAGAAGGTGTAATGGGATACCAGGCAGCCACAGTAGCGCCGGCATAAACCGCGCCCAAACCGCACGCCGAATTGCCGTTTACCAGGATGCGGTCGCCAACCAAGTCGCGGCGCTCCAACCGGATATCGAGCGGGTCTTCGAAGTTTTCATGGATGTATTGGATGCCCAATTGCAGGGCTTTGACGTTCGGTGCGATCAGCTTTTCTTTACCCAAAAACATTTCTGCCAGCAGGGTTTCCAGCACCGGAAATTCAATTTCCAGTAAAGCCGATAAAGCGCCGACGTAAATGATGTTTTTAAACAATTGCCGCTGCCGGGGATCGGTGTATTCGCGCAAACAGATGGCCATCAACGGAATTCCGATGTAGTGGATGTCCTCGCGGATGAATTCCCTGTGCAGGGTTTTGGTGCTGTCGTACAGGAAATAACCGCCCGGTTTCACCGAAGCGATGTCCTTAGGCATGCTTTGCGGATTCATGCACACCATGAAGTCAATGCCTTCGCGGCGTCCGAGGTATCCTTTTTCACTAACGCGCACTTCGTACCACGTTGGTAAGCCCTGGATATTGGATGGGAAAATGTTTTTGGGCGTAACCGGAATGCCCATCCGGAAGATTGCTTTGGCAAAAAGCGCATTGGCGCTGGCTGATCCGGTACCGTTCACGTTGGCAAACCGGATAACAAAATCATTGACTGAAGAAGAATGTTGCATGAGTATCGTATTCAATACTTTTTTTGTCAGTAAATATAGTGTTTTAAATTACAGCTCCGGGGAGTTTGCACGCTTTCGTCGTGGAATACAAATACTGCTGCATATCCCAGGCCGCCGTGGGGCAGCGTTCTGCGCACAAACCGCAATGCAGGCAAACATCTTCGTCTTTGACCATTACCCGGCCGGTTTGCAACAGATCAGAAACGTACAAATCCTGCGAAGTGTTGGGCGCAGGCGCAATCAGGCGCGTGCGTAAATCCTCTTCGGGACCATTGGTCGTAAACGTAATGCAGGAGGTTGGGCAAATGTCCATGCAGGCGTCGCATTCGATGCAGCGGCTGGTATTGAAAACGGTTTGCACATCGCAGTTGAGGCAACGTTGCGCTTCTTTGAAGCCCACGCTCAGGTTGAAACCCAATTCTACTTCGACTTTGCGATTCGTCAGCGTCATGCGTTTGTCGGCCTGCGGCACCACGTAGCGGAGGTCGGTGACCACTTCGCTATCATAGCTCCATTCGTGGATGCCCATTTTTTGGCTGACTAAATTGGTCATCGGATCCGGGCGCTCGTGCAGGGATTCACCCCGGCAATACAAATCTATGGATACAGCTGCATGGTGCCCATGTGCAACCGCCGTAATGACGTTTTTCGGCCCAAAAGCCGAATCGCCGCCAAAAAATACTTTTGGATTGGTGGACTGGAAAGTAACCGGATCCACCGTAGGCATTTCCCACTTATCAAATTCGAGGCCGAGGTCGCGTTCGATCCACGGAAAACTGTTTTCCTGGCCAATCGCCATCAGCACTTCGTCGGCTTCAATGAATACGTCGGCTTCGCCGGTAGGTACCAACGAACGTTTGCCTTTTTCGTCGTATACGGCGTGTACGATTTCAAAGGTCATGCCTTTCAGCACGCCATTTTCCGTGACAAAAGACTTGGGTACATGGCAATCCAGAATTGGAATGTCTTCGTGCATGGCGTCTTCTTTTTCCCACGGAGAGGCTTTCATTTCTGAAAACGGACTCCGCACCACGACTTTTACTTCCTCTCCACCAAGGCGGCGCGATGTCCGACAGCAGTCCATCGCCGTATTGCCGCCACCCAGCACGATGACCTTTTTGCCAATTTTTGCGGTGTGTTCAAACGCTACGCTGGCCAGCCATTCGATGCCGATGTGGACGCTTTGCGGCGCTTCCCAGCGGCCAGGCAAATCCGGCAGGTCGCGGCCTCTTGGCGCGCCGGTGCCGACGAAAATGACGTCGTAGTCTTTTTCCAGCATTTCTTTGAGGCTGGAGACGTAGGTTTTTAAATGCGTATGGATGCCCATGTCGAGGATGAAGTTCACCTCTTCATCCAACACTTCAGCCGGGAGCCGGAAGCTGGGAATCTGGCTGCGCATCATGCCGCCGCCCAATTCCTGCTCGTCATAAAGGTGGATTTCATAACCAAGGGGCGCCAAATCCCGTGCAACCGTCAGCGAAGCCGGACCGCCCCCGATCAGGGCGATGCGCTTGCCGTTTTTGGTTTCGGCGGGTTTTGGCATCAGGTGTTTGACTTCACCCTTATTGTCTGCTGCGACCCGCTTCAGGCGGCAAATCGCTACTGGTTCCTCTTCCACACGACCCCGGCGGCAGGCTGGTTCACAGGGTCGGTCGCAGGTGCGGCCCAGCACGCCGGGAAACACGTTCGATTCCCAGTTGACCATGTATGCTTCCGTATATCGTTCTGCTGCAATGAGTCTGATGTACTCCGGCACGGGCGTATGCGCAGGACAAGCATACTGGCAATCCACAACTTTGTGGAAGTATTCCGGATCTTTGATGTCGGTCGCCTTCAAGTTTCTTTTTTTTGTTTTCAAAAACGGCTGTTAATATACTTTGAGAATTCAATTCTGCAAAATTGTTTTTTAAAACGGCAGCTTGAAAGTAGAATATAGCCTAAGTTAGAATGAATCTAAGGAAACAAGTGACTTTCCGGCTATGGAAGCCAACAATATTCTGGAAGAAAATTTCGACACAAGCCAGGCCATCCTCCCATGAGAGTGACATGCCCTTTCCTTTTTTATTTCAGCTCAATAATTCGCTCTTCAATATTTGACACATTGCCTGAAGTTACCGTCGTTGTCTGAATGCTGTAAAGTACCCAACCAGTCCCATGAATGTTCGAAGCAGTCAAAATTTCGTTTTTCAAGTCTCCCAGGTCTCCACGTTTTGGCGGGTCAACGCCCATGTTTTTTGCCATGGTTATCATATAGTTAAGGGTAGCATTGGTCAACTGTTCTTTATCTATTTCTTGTATGGCACGCATGACGTAAGTATCATCCGGCTCATTGATCTCGTCAAGATAAACAGTAAAGTCAGCGTCAAAGGGCTCGCTACCGTAAACATTCGGCGCCTTTGTCTTACCCTCTAAAATTTCTCCTAAGGTATATTTGGCCCCGTGGAAAGTATGAAACTGGTGAATGTCCTTGATGCTCACGGATTCAATCGCTTCTTTTGTCGAAGTAGTTGCTTCAACCTGATTTAATACTTTGTCCATACCAGGTATTTCCTTGAAGTCGTTTTTTAAAGAAAGGACGGCTTTATGAATGAAGTCTTTTACCTCTTTGTGATTCACTACTTCTAAAAAACTGCCAACTTCATCGGTCTTGAAAATGACCTTCATTCCATTGTTCATATTCATAAGTTTTTGAAAAGCCGGATTGGGGTTATCGGTCTGGAAGTTTTTGTAAAGCCATTGGATGGTGTAAGCGTCTTTAGCCGAGTTCAAAACGGTTACTTCAACTTCATAAGTCGTCATTTCCCTTGAAGTCGTGTCCGCGTCTTTTAGGTTGATTTTTTCTACGGATACCACATAATCCTGTTTTTCTCCTGTTTCCCAATAGGTGATGACCTGAACGGTAGAGTCAGCCATGTTGATCTGCCCAAAAGTGGTCATTGTTGTTAAAAGAAAAATTGCTGTTAAAAGCCTGTTTTTCATTGTTTTAATTTCGGTTTAACGATGCTTCTATCATTTCTTCCAACACTTTCATATCAATATCCGCCAGCTTATTGATGTACAAACAACCGACACCCGTTTTATGCTTGCCTAACTTTTCAAGCGCAGTGGCATGTTCCTTGATGTTTGTGATCAGGTACAACGACAGATTCGCTTTACGGGGTGAAAAACCTATCCGGAGCCAATCCACTTCCCTGCCGGTTTTAGGGCTTTTGTACCGCACATTGCCAAAACCAATGAGGGAGGCGCCCCACATTTTCGGTTCTTCGCCGGTTGCTTTTTTCATCATTTCCAAAATCACAAAACTGTCTTTGCGCTTTTGTTCATCTGGAACGCTGTTGATGAAATCCTCCACACTTTCGGAGGTTGGTTTTGTTTTTATTTCAGCCATTTTTCCTCAGGTTTAAGTTTATGCTGACAAAGTTAATTGGAAATTTCATTACCTGATCCCTTCGAATCCATATTTGGACACACTCCAAAACTCATCCAATGCGATGATGCGGGGCTTGAAGAACGAGATAATTCCCGGCCAGTCTTCGGTGCGGTGGATGCTTACGGAGGGTATTGTTTTGCTGATCGTACTGATCGTTTTGCCAAACTCATTTTGGAGCAACGGCTGCCAAAGCCAGTCTTCTGCTAAAGAAGTGTGCAGCAGGTGCTTTAACTGTACAAACAGATCATAATGCCGGCTTTGTAAGTCAATGTCGCCCTCGGATAAAACGATGGCAATATGAGCTTGTTGATGATCTGCATCCATTCTGAAGTGAATGCCCGATATGCCTGTTTTGTAATTGCTCCAGTTGACTTTGTCGCCCTCTGCAGAAAGGATCGGTTGCATATACTTGCCGAAGGCAGTCCAGAAAGCCTGTTTTTGTATGGATGTTTGTTGTTTGGTGTACATAGGTGGGGCGAATATACGGGTAAATGGATTTGTAGTGGATGTATTATTTACTTGCGCCCCAGATCAACATTGTATGGAAAAAAATTAATTGTTGCTGTTTCCACCAATTCATCATTCCGATTAAAAACAAACGAAATCACGCCGCAGGCACGATATTGTTCAATCTGGTATCCAGCTTCGTTAAAACAATCAGGACTTCTTTTCTTATTAAAAAAATAGGTGTTCATAAATGGATGTTTATCCGCAGAGGGAAGAGGGAAATTTTCTTTGATATCCTGTCTGGTTATGCTGATTTGGCAGGGATTAATCAGTAATTTTTCCAAAGCTTTGGCGAATAGCATCAAACTCATATCTATGGAGTCCATACCCGTAAACTCTCCGTCAAGGGTATTCCAGACTACTTTTTCAAAGTCATGAGGCAATTCAATCCTTGAGTGATCAAAAGTATAGACCTTGCCTTTTCCTATGACCATTCGAGATCCCATGTATTTCAATTCATCTAATATCTCTTTTTTACAAGCATCTTGAGAATTTGTAGTTTCAGATGTCAGTAAAGCTTTTTTAGGCGTACTACTACATGAAATTAAAAACAGGAGGATGGAAAGGATAGTTAAGTACCTCATAATTTTAAAGCTCTTTTGATAAATATCCTGCCATCTATTTCAAATTGAAGCATATACACACCTGGGGGATGAGGTAACTTAATTGTGGGCGCTGTCGAGGGAAAACCTGACCAACTTTGAATCCTTTTTCCATATATATCAAATATAGAGAGATTAAAATCGGTATTTGTAGTTCCTTCTATTTTGATTGAAACTTCACTGCTGGAGGGGTTAGGAAAAACTTGAATATTCAAGCCATCTGAATGATGGCTTGTTGTTGAACTAGGAAAACATTTTTCTGCACAATGGCCACTACCAATCGGGGTTCCACAAGAAGCATGAACAATATTTGAACTATTTGCAAAGATCAAATTCGCACCTTCACTATCAGCCGCAGTTATTAGCCCTCCAATATTACCACTTGTATACATTAAGTATTGAGAAGCAGGAACATCACTATTGGAATGTGCCAGCATAAGTGCATGACCAAACTCGTGCTTTATAATCTCTCTTAAATTTGCTTCATCTTCTAATGAAGGATTAGTAATTCCTGAACGTACCTTGAAGTCAATTTCCGAAAATATTCTACCAGCTTCATTTCCGGATGTACAAGTAGATTGAAAATATACTGCCTCTATGACCATACCTCCACCAATAACACCAGTGGATGTATTTTCAAAAGTCAGCAGATTAATATTATCGAGAGCTAAATTATTATTACCAATTGATGATCCGATTTGAAAATCTATACCAGTTTCACTACACCAAGAAGCCAAAGCTAGTCCAAATTGCGTCTTTACCCAATCAGGCGTAATATCGGAAAAATTAAAGCAAATTCCTGTTTCATTGGTTTCCCTTAGTGTAACTTTTTGGGCTGTACTAAAAATTCCATTGCGGTTGTTAAAAATAGCATACGGAATTTGAAGCTTTTCAAGTGATGGATCTGAGATTTCTCCACATTTGTTTTTTACTTTAAATCTTCCTGTAGATGCAGGGTTTTCTAAAGGCCCATCTTTATCTGTCGAAGGTACCTTAACTTTTATTTCTTCATCTGACCAATGTATAATTTGATCCCATTCAAAATCCTTAATTCCTGCTTCCATTTCATCCATCCCATTATCATCCCCGTTTTTGAAAATGACAGTGGACAAAGTAGGTGCAAATGCACCAAAATTTTTTCCTTTTATAGTCAATATTTCACCAGTTCCAGCGTGTATGATAGCAGGAGTAAAAGATTCAATTTCAGGCTTTATACATCCACAAATTTTCCCATTTTCTTCATCACTTGCAATAATAGGATCGTATACTTCCCATGGAATAGGCATATTTCCAGTAAAGTGTACTGTTCCTGCACTTTGCATGGCAACTTCGTCAAAGCTCAATCCTTTATTTTCATCACAATCGTCTATCGTAAATGTTAATTTGCCTAATTTCTGAGGTGTAGTTGATAATTGCGAAAAATCATTTGGATCCGCCTCATCTTGCGAGAAAATTAATATTCGAATAGTATTATTATCAACATCTACAATAAATGGAGTATAAACAGGCGTATCTATAAAATCGCCAACTTCAAAAGTAAAAGTTCCATTTGATACCACAGATTCTCCAAAGCCAAGCTCATTATAGTTAATATAAATGAATCCAACATCATACAAAGAAACACTGGTAGCCTCGGCAAATAGCTCAACACTGAATTCTGTAGCATCGAAGTTTTCGGTGGCATTTTCGAATGTATAGGTAATCCCTATTTCGGAGCCTGGTTGAGATTCTGTACTGGTAATTGGATCGTCAAGAATAACTTCGTCAAATGGTTCATAAGATTCTTGGCACCAATAATAAATTCGTCCGCTAATGTCGAAATCGTCAAATGATATGTTGCCTATTTGAGTAAAATCAGCAATCAATAGCTTGACACGAAAAATTGATTCAGAGCTTGCAGAAAAAGTATATGCTGCATTGTTTATTCCAAAATTAGAGGTAGCTTTAATAGATAAACTTTGAGATGTTGTGTCAGAATATGACAAATTATATAAATTATTTTCCAGAATTACACCTTTGCTTACTTCTACAGATTGATTTAAGGCAATATTGCTGCCAAACTCCTCTGAATACTGAATGAAAAAATCTCCTTTCCCAAATTTCAACCCTGGGGTGTTAACTTTTGCCATTACAACAAATTCAATATGAGTGTAATTATCTGTATATCTGATGCTATCGAAAGAAAATTCTATGGTTTTAGGATTTCTTGAAGGAAATAAGATGTCACAAGTATCTCTATCGTTTAAATACTCAAAACCCTTATAGATTAACATATCTTTTATTGATAAGTTTGAGGATAATGTGACTTTAATGATTTCTTCTTCAAATTTTCTTTTTAAATATTTCTGCCCATGACAAAAAACTTTGGGGTTCAAATCAAGGTTTTCAGGACAAAACCCATAAGTCCTATCTGTAAACTGGTAGGATTTATTCTCATTGGACTTTAAAAAGAAATATCCTTTCTCAAGAGGATTTAGCGCTATTGAATGTGTTTGAAAGTGAAAATCTTCTTCTATACTTCCACCGGGAGTAATTACAACAATGATTGAATCAGATAAGTTGCCTTTAAAGACAGACTTGACGAGAATAATATTTTCAGTATATATCAATGTACGTTCTTCATTCCATTTCGATAGATTTGAAACAACTTCGCCTTCAACTACCAAGTCTGAATTTACTGTGAGGAATTGAATCTGCGAATGGGAATTTATACAAAGTAACAAGAATAAAGTTGTTGAGAGTACGATTTTGAGTTGTTTCATTGCATGTTTATTAATAGTTGAAGTTAAGATACTTTAGCGCAAAAAAGTATTATTTAAAAATCAAGAAAGGATTAAAATCGATGATGAAGTTTATTTTGTTTTTTGATTTTTATATAAATATATCACCTGCGACTTTGCTATGCAATAATAAGCTTATGTAGGATCGTTTATGTTTTTTATTGGCAAAATGTCGGGGTAATTACAAATGCTGTTCGCAAAATGCAACCGATCCTCCACAAAACAAAAAAGGGCCGTCTCACGACAGCCCATACTTTCTTTCAGCGGAGAGACAGGGATTCGAACCCCGGGACCTGTTACAGTCAACAGTTTTCAAGACTGCCGCATTAAACCACTCTGCCATCTCTCCTTTTCAAAAGCTGCGCAAAGGTATGTGTTGATTTGCAAACAAGGAAACATAACACAAGAAAAATTTGTTCCGCCGCTAAGGATCGCCGAAATAATAACTGTCCACTTTTCCAGGAGGCCTTTTGCTCCTACCCTGTGTTGGGGAACCGCCTCCCTTAGCTATGGCTAAGGTCGGGAACCCCCGCCTTGGTTAGAATCAAAATGCCTTGCCTGGTGAAAGCGACAATTATTAATCCAGCGATCCTAACGACTTCGTGTAAAACTGCCAATAATGTCAACTAACCCCCTATTTTTGCGTTCTCGAATACACACAATCCACCGCATTCATGACCACACTTAGTCAACTCCGCGAACAACTCGCTCAACGCATATTGATCATTGACGGCGCCATGGGCACCATGATTCAACGCTACCGCCTTGAGGAACAGGATTATCGCGGCGAGCGCTTCGCCAACTGGCACAAAGACGTCAAAGGCAACAACGACCTGTTGTGCCTCACCCAGCCCCGTATTCTGGAGGACATCCACAAAGCCTACTTAGAGGCAGGCGCTGACATCATCGAAACCAACACCTTCAGTTCCACCAGCGTGGCACTGGCCGATTACGACATGCAGGCGCTGGCTTACGAAATGAACTTAGCCTCCGCGCAGATTGCCCGCCGCGCTGCCGACGAATACACCCAAAAAACGCCGGAAAAACCACGCTACGTGGCCGGCGCGCTGGGGCCAACCAACAGAACCGCTTCGCTTTCGCCGGACGTGAACAACCCGGGCTTCCGCGCCATCACCTTCGACGAACTGCGCGACGCCTATTACGACCAGGCTGCTGGCCTGATAGACGGCGGGGTAGACATCCTGCTGGTGGAAACGATTTTCGATACCCTGAACGCCAAAGCGGCGATTTTTGCCATCGAAACCCTTTTTGACGAACGTGGCATTCACCTGCCTGTCATGATTTCCGGCACCATCACCGACGCTTCCGGGCGCACCCTGAGCGGTCAAACGGTGGAAGCGTTCTGGATTTCTGTGCAGCACGTGAAGCCGTTTTGCATCGGGCTCAACTGCGCACTGGGGGCCAGCGAAATGCGACCCTATTTGGAAACCTTGTCGGAAATTGCGGATTGCTACGTCCACGCCTACCCGAACGCCGGCCTGCCCAACGAAATGGGCGAATACGACGAAACGCCCCACCAGATGTGCGGCAAAATCGAAGAGTTTGCGCAAAGCGGTTTTCTCAACATCGTGGGCGGCTGCTGTGGCACCACGCCCGACCATATCCGGCACATTGCAACGCATGTGGAGCGCATCGCACCGCGAAAAATACCGAAAGCGTCTCCTTATACGATGCTCAGCGGACTGGAACCGCTCATCATTCGCCCGGAAACCAATTTTGTGAACGTCGGCGAACGCACCAATGTGACTGGTTCCAAGCAATTTGCCCGGCTCATCAAAAATGGCGATTACGCAGCCGCATTGGTCGTTGCCCAGCAACAAGTGGAAGGCGGCGCGCAAATTCTGGACGTGAATATGGACGAGGGCCTGCTGGATTCGGAAGAAGCCATGGAGACCTTCCTGCACATGGTGATGTCGGAACCTGAAATCGCCAAACTGCCCATCATGATTGACTCCTCCAAGTTTGCAGTCATCGAGCGGGGGTTAAAATGCGTGCAGGGCAAATGCGTGGTGAATTCCATTTCGATGAAAGAAGGCGAAGCGGAGTTCATCCGGCAGGCAAAACTCGTGCGCCGCTACGGCGCAGCTGCCGTGGTGATGGCATTCGACGAAAAAGGACAGGCCGATACCAAAGAACGCAAAGTGGAAATTTGCAGCCGTGCCTACCGCATCCTCACGGAACAGGTCGGCTTTTTGCCCCAGGACATCATTTTTGATCCCAATATTTTTGCGGTGGCTACCGGTCTCGAAGAACACAATGGCTACGCGGTGGATTTCATCGAAGCGACCCGCGAAATCAAAACAAACTGCCCCGGTGTGAAAATCAGCGGCGGCGTCAGCAATATTTCCTTCTCCTTCCGCGGCAACGACGCCGTGCGCGAGGCCATGCACTCGGCGTTCCTCTACCACGCCATTCACGCGGGTATGGACATGGGTATTGTGAACGCGGGCATGATTGAAGTGTACGAAAACATCCCGAAGGAACTGCTGGACCTGGTGGAAGACGTGCTGCTCAACCGCCGCGATGACGCCACCGAACGCCTGACCGAATTTGCCGAACGGGTGAAACAGGACGGTGGCAGGCAGGTGCAACGCGACCTTTCCTGGCGGGATGCGCCGGTGGCCAAGCGCCTGGAATACGCGTTAGTGCGCGGCATCACCGATTTTGTGGAGGTGGATACCGAAGAAGCCAGACAGCAATTCCCGCGTCCGTTGCACGTCATCGAAGGCCCGTTGATGGATGGCATGAACGTGGTGGGCGACCTGTTTGGATCCGGGAAAATGTTTTTGCCGCAGGTGGTGAAAAGTGCCCGGGTGATGAAAAAAGCAGTGGCTTACCTGACGCCGTTCATCGAGGCAGAAAAACAAGCCGGCGACAAAAGCTCCAAAGGCAGAATCCTGCTGGCTACAGTGAAAGGCGACGTACACGACATCGGAAAAAATATCGTCGGAGTCGTGCTGGCCTGCAACAACTACGACATCACGGATTTGGGCGTCATGGTGCCCGCCGACAAAATTCTGAAAGCGGCTAAAGAAATCGGCGCGGATGTGATCGGCCTCAGCGGCCTGATTACGCCTTCGTTGGATGAAATGGTGCACATGGCCAAAGAAATGCAGCGGGAAGGATTTACAATTCCGTTGCTGATCGGCGGCGCTACGACTTCCAAAACCCATACGGCGGTGAAGATTGAACCGCATTATTCTGCCGGTCCGGTCGTGCATGTGCTCGACGCTTCCCGAAGCGTGGCTGTGGTGAGCGCCCTCATCGGCAGCGACGATCAGGTTCGAGCTGCATATATTGAGGATACCAAAAACGAATACGTCCGCGTCCGGGAAGCCCGCGCCAACCGGCAGTCTTCCAAACAATTTCTGACCATAGACCAGGCCAGAACGAACAAATTCCGCATCAACTGGAACGATTATACGCCCCCCGTGCCTGTCAAAACCGGGGTGATGGCTTTTGATGATTATTCTTTAGAAGAGCTTGCACAATACATTGACTGGACGCCCTTCTTTTCCAGTTGGCAATTGGCGGGCAAGTTTCCGGCCATTTTGCAGGATGAAATTGTCGGCACTGAAGCCCAAAAACTTTACAACGACGCCCGCAGCCTGCTGCGCCGCATCATAGACGAAAAATGGCTTACTGCGCGCGCCGTGGTGGGGCTGTTTCCTGCAAACAGCGTGAGCGACGACGACATCGAGGTGTATGCCGATGAAGACCGGAAAACGGTGGTTGCAACGCTGCGCCATTTGCGCCAACAGGTACAAAAAGCGCCGGGCCAACCCAATAACTGTTTATCCGACTTCATTGCGCCGGCACACACGGGACGCCGCGACTACATCGGGGCTTTTGCCGTTTCGGCTGGCTTTGGCATCGAACATTGGGTAGAAAAATTTGAAAAAGACCACGACGACTACCACGCCATCATGGTGAAAGCGCTTGCGGACAGGCTGGCAGAGGCTTTCGCCGAACGCCTGCACGAGCGTGTACGCAAGGAATTCTGGGGCTATGCTGCAACAGAAACCCTGAACACAGAAGCGCTGATCGAAGAAAATTACCAGGGCATTCGTCCGGCGCCCGGCTACCCGGCCTGCCCGGAGCACACGGAAAAACAAACGCTCTGGCAACTGTTAGACGTAGAAGATAAAACCAACATTCAGCTCACGGAAAGCTTCGCGATGTACCCGGCTGCCAGTGTGAGCGGCTGGTATTTTTCGCACCCGGATTCCAAATATTTTGGCTTGGGCCAAATCAGCAAAGACCAGGTGGAAGATTATGCGCGTCGGAAAGGAATGACGGTGGAAGAAGCAGAAAGGTGGTTGATGCCGGTTTTGAATTATGGGGGGTAGGTGATTGGTTACTGGTTACTGGTTATTGGTTATTGGTTACTGGTTACTGGTTATTGGAAGCGTTGTTCGTTGGATTTTGGGTTGGCGGAGTAGTTGACCCATTCCGATCAATATGCCTGCGAACTGAAAAACTGCGAAACGCACTCGCTAACCGCCAATATCATTAAACATGTACGCCCTCTGCCAATGAAATACTGCCAACTGCCAACTGTATCATGAAGCGTAACCCACACGTTGGAACACGTCACCCTCTGCCAACTCAAATTACAAACAATGTCCGCATCCGAACTCCTCCAACAGCTTTCCCTCGAGCTCGAAGCCGTTTACGAAGCTTCCGAAGCGCGGCAGGTGTCGCGCATCGTGCTGGAAGATGCTTTTGGCGTAAAAAATTTTTCGCGGGAATTGTTTTTTACATCGGATGACACAGTGCGATTGGAAGGAATCAAAAAGCGATTGCTGCAGCACGAGCCCGTGCAATACATCCTCGGCGAAGCCGATTTTTATGGATTAAAATTCAAAGTAGATCAACGGGTGCTGATTCCGCGCCAGGAAACAGAAGAATTGGTTCACTGGATTTTGGAAATGCTGCCCTTGTCCTCCAACGCCCGGGTATTGGATATTGGCGCCGGCAGTGGTTGCATCCCGGTGACGCTGAAAGTGAAGCGCCCTGGCTTGCAAGTTTCCGCTTTAGATGTCAGTGAAGGCGCGCTGGAAATTGCAGCAGAAAATGCAGCGCGTCACAACGCAGCGGTACAATTTATGCGGGCGGACATCCTTCAGGCCTCTGAATGGCCGGGTGATTTCTTCGACATCATTGTTAGCAACCCACCTTATATTCCACAGGAAGAGGAGGCGCTGATGCCCCCGAGGGTATTGGAATTTGAGCCCCATATCGCGTTGTTCACGGAAAACGAAGATCCGCTGATTTTTTACCGCCGGATTGCTGAATTTGCGTGGGAACGCCTTTCTAAAGGCGGTTTTCTGTTTTTTGAAACCAATGAATTTAACGGGCATGCCGTCATAGATATGCTGAAAGTGCTTGGATTCCAAGCACTTGAGCTCCGGCAGGATATGCAGGGGAAATACCGGATGGTGAGTAGTCGCCAGCTTTAACTGGCAGACTCTAAGAAATAACCGTATAGTCGCTATGAGTCAGCTGGCACACTTTAAGAGCTTGTTGGGGGTTTCATGACGGAGCGAGAGCGAGGAAATTTTGTTTTAGATAAGGCGGATTTTGCAGACGTAGCCGGCAGCTACGGCGAAAAAATCCAACGCAATATAAAATAAAATTTGCCGCTCGCAGCCCGTTAATGAATTCCCCAACAAGCTCTAAGACTGTAATGACAAAAAGTCTGCCAGCTGAAGCTGGCGACTACGCTGGCTTCTGCATCACAAAATTCCAATAGACTTTTTCTCCGTTGTGGAACCGATTGTAAACGAGGGAATTCCGCATGCCGGCAAAATTTCGAACGAAGTGTTGGTACCTTGCAGGAACGTGGGCCTGAATCAGGTTTTCCTTGCGCTCCTGTTCGAATTCCATGGCAAGCCGCACATTTGGGAGGATATCGTGCGCGTTGATTTTTTCCATACCGCCCGATTTCAATTCTTCCTGCCAGCGTTGCCATTCTTCGCTTGCCCGAAAATCGGCAAGCAACAAATGGCCGCCGGGTTTCAAAACCCTTTTTACTTCGGCGAGGAATGTCTTAAAGCAGGGGTAGCCATGTGAAGATTCGATGTTGACAACGACGTCGAAGGAGTTGTCGGGAAAAGGCAAAGCGCAGGCATCTCCCTGCACGTAGTTCAGTCCCGGCGTAGCGTAAATCCGGTTGCACAGTTTCACGGCTTCGTCTGAAATATCCAAGCCGATTGTGGTATCCGGTTTAAAATATTTATGCATCAAAAAAGCGCCGCCGCCGCGTCCGCTGCCTACTTCCAGTACCTTGCTCGCCGGGTTGATGGTCACTTGCCGAAGCAATTGTTCGTAGAGCTGAAAGCAGTATTGATCTTGTTGGTCCTGTGCTTCTAATTGTACACTACTCGCTTTTTCTTCTGTGTAAGCATAGCCAAAATTCATAAACCGCCAGTCATCTGCCTGGATCCGGCCGGCTAAGTTGTCGTACATTTTTTTTATCAACAATCGACGAATGACTGGGAATTTTCCCATAACAAGAATACAAAAGCGTAGCAGCATAAAAAGTGGTTGTAGATAGTTTAGGGATAAAGGTCGTCTTTATTCCTGATAAACTGACCATTATCCCTTTTATTCTATAAGATCGGATGATTCATTCCGATATCATAATGCTGCTTTGTCGCTTATTTTCCTGACGAAATGCCTTTGGGCGTTGAGCCTGGCGCTTCTTCTGCTTCATTTCCGTTCAGGAATCGGGAAGGTTTTTTCAACAGTTCGTAAAGTCCAGAAACGCGTTTTGTTTCCAATTGGGTCATAGATTCGAAGAATTCATCTAAGTAAGCGATCATGTCTAAGCGCGTAGAGGTTTTCAAAAGCTTGAAGTTGCGGATTTCGGAAACCAGCTCGGCACGTTTACTCCGCAGGTGGTTAATCGTACTCCACAGGTCTTCATCGCTGGCCGGATAGCCTAAGTAAATGCGCTCGGCTAAGCTGTTTAAACCAACATTGGAATTGATGCGGGCATACACCGGGCTTACAAGGGCTGAAAAATCAAAATCGTAGGGAACCAAAGTGCCAGTTCCCGCCACAGGCTGAACGATTTTTACATTCCGGGCCATTTCTAAGTTCCAGTCAGCGTTGCCGATCATGTATTGGAAAGTCGCCATCAACCGCTCTGAGCTTCTCTCCAGCGTAGCAGGGTCGGGATTCATGCACTGGTCGCATTCCAGGCCACCAAGGCGTTCGGCCATTTCGTCTGTATCTTCAATCAAAAAGCCATACCGCTTCTCTTTGCCTACGTTGCCATTGCTGTCAATATAAGTAATTTGTATCAATTGTACACGATAACTTTTGTCGGTCAACAGGTTGTAGAGCCGGTAAGTCAAAAATTCTTTCAACAATTGTTCATTGCCAATGGTTTTATTTTCAACACAGTGCGTAACCAACTTCAAATCGTTGTGCGCGGAAAGTCCCTGCTCAGCGAGTGCTGATTTTGAAAACTTCAGTTTCAGGGGCGGAAAGTCGCAGATGCGCCGGCGATATTTTCCACGTGGCGTGATCTTGATGTCATACGAAACTGCATTGCCTGCTTCGTTCATGTAAGAGAGCGTAGCAGGTTGTTCAATTTCCTTTTTGCGGTGCTCAATCAGGTGGCCGAGGTCTGTGGTCAAGGTAACTTCGAGCATTTCTTTTTGCGCGAAGGCGTCAAAAATGCTCTTTACAGAACCGGCATTCGGAATTGCGTGTAAATTTGCATTGGAGGCTGTGCTTGAGTGCATAGCACAAAGGCACAACATGGCTGCAAGAGCCAGGTTTGGTAACAGTCGGGTGGACATTTAATGGTGATTTTCTAAAAAAAACAGTCGGGTAATAACTTCGGAAATGACAACAATTCTTTTCAGAAGTTGCCTGATAGACGGGGAGAACGTTCAATTTTGTTACAGGGATATAGAACTTATTTTGAACAAAGCGACAACTGATTACTAGTTAATCAATTAAGGAAGCAATAAACAGCAGGCAAGAGTGAAAAAGACCTTATGTATGATTGCCGTAATGGCGGGCTGGAGCGGTTGCGTGGCGCCCAATCTGATGGAAGAACCAACAGTTGTGATGGCCGATACGCCCAAAAACATCGTGTTGATGATTGGAGATGGTATGGGCCTTTCACAAATTTCAGCGGCGCTGTACAGCAACAACAACCGACTCTATTTGGAGCAGTTTCCCGTAATCGGTTTCCACAAATCCTACTCCTCCGATAATTTAGTTACAGACTCGGCAGCTGGCGCTACTGCCTTTTCCTGCGGCGTAAAAACTTACAACAACGCCATCGGCATGACTGCGGATACAACGAGCTGCCAAACCATCCTCGAGGAAGCGGAAGCACGTCACCTTGCCACTGGTCTTGTATCAACTTCGGCCATCGTACACGCTACGCCGGCTGCATTTATAGCCCATCAGTCCTATCGGGAAAGGTACGAAGCGATTGCGCTCGATTTTATGAATACCGAAGTGGATTTACTGATCGGTGGCGGTAAAAAGTTCTTTGACCGTCGGAAAATGGACGACCGCGATCTGATTTCAGAAATGCGGCGCAAAGGATATTGGGTGTACGATTATTCCCGGGATGACATCAGCCAGGTACGCGCCAGATCAGATGCCAACCTGGTCTATTTTACCGCCGACAACCACCCGCTTACCGTGAGTACCGGGCGTACGTATCTGCCTTATGCCGGTACCCTTGCGGTGAATTTCCTCAAGCAAAAAAACGAAACCGGCTTTTTTTTGATGATAGAAGGCTCCCAGATTGACTGGATGGGGCATGCCAATGAAGGCAAACTACTCATCACCGAACTACTCGATTTTGACCGAACGATTGCAGCAGTGCTGGATTTTGCTAAAAGGGACGGCAATACCCTCGTCATTGTCACCGGTGACCACGAATCGGGCGGGATGGCCATTAATGAGGATTCAAAAATGAATGCGGTCAAGCCAAAATTTACCACCAACGGCCATACCGGAGCGCTGATTCCTGTTTATGCTTTTGGCCCCAAAGCAGAATTGTTTTCCGGCATCTACGAAAATACGGCGATTTACCACAAAATGCGGGAAGCCCTGGGATGGGGGGCAGCTGTATTGCCAAAACAAATGTCGGGCAGTAAATAGGGGCTGTCTTTTTAGAACAATTTAGCGTAATTTTGTATTCAGTTTGTGAACTCAAATCGTTCAACACAAATAAATCACCTAAGTATGAATGTAGAGACTTTGGATAGCCTTCAGCTTATAAAAGAAAGCGCTCATGATTTTGCGGAAAACTATATCCGGCCCAACGTCATGGAATGGGACGAAACCCAGCACTTTCCCGTTGATTTATTCCGACGCATGGGCGAATACGGGTTTATGGGGGTTTTGGTGCCCGAAATGTACGGCGGCGCCGGACTGGGTTATCGGGAGTACATCACTGTTATTGAAGAAATTGCTAAAGTTTGCGGCTCCATCGGGTTGTCGGTGGCTGCCCACAACTCGCTGTGTACGAATCATATCCTGATGTTTGGCGATGACCAGCAAAAGGAAACTTACCTGCCGAAATTAGCCTCGGGAGAATGGATCGGGGCATGGGGGTTGACAGAGCCCAACACGGGCAGCGATGCAGGCAGAATGCAATGCGTGGCTCAAAAAGACGGCGACTATTATGTGATCAACGGCGCGAAAAACTTCATCACCCACGGCAAATCCGGCGATGTTGCGGTGGTAATTGTCCGGACAGGCGAGCTCTTAGACAGCCATGGTATGACGGCTTTTGTGATCGAACGCGGCACGCCAGGCTTATTTGCAGGTAAGAAGGAAAATAAACTGGGCATGCGCGCTTCAGAAACGGCAGAAATGATTTTTGACAATTGCCGGATTCATAAAAGCCAGATGCTGGGGGAAGTGGGCGAAGGGTTCATTCAATCCATGAAGATTCTGGACGGTGGCCGTATCTCTATTGCAGCACTGTCGCTGGGCATCGCCAAAGGCGCCTATGAAGCGTCGGTGAAATATGCGCAGGAGCGCCACCAATTCGGCAAACCCATTGCATCTTTTCAGGGCATTGCGTTCAAACTGGCCGATATGGCCACCAAAATACAGGCCGCTGAACTCTTGACTCGTCAGGCCGGCGACTTAAAGGATCATCACCAAAGCAGCACCAAAATTTCTGCGATGGCCAAATATTACGCTTCAGAAGTGGCGGTACGGGTAGCAGACGATGCTGTACAAATCTTTGGCGGCTATGGCTACACCAAAGATTTTCCGGTGGAAAAATATTACCGCGACGCCAAGTTGTGTACGATCGGTGAAGGGACTTCTGAAATTCAGAAATTGGTGATTTCGAGAGAGATTATGAAGGGTGCGTAAACCGCTCTTTCAAGTATGAAATAAATAAACGGCGCCAGTGATCAGGGAGATTGTTGGCGCTGTTTTGTTTTAAATCCATACCTAAATACCATTCCTATGCGTGCCCTTGTCATCCTGTTAATGCTTTGCATCTACACCATTTCTCCCGCGGCCACCCTGCATGTCGGTCCGGGTCAAACCTATCCTGCGCTCAGTTCGGCCGTCGCTGCTGTTACACCCGGCGACACCATCCTGATCCACACTGGAACGTATCCCGGAGGACTATTCTTTACCAATTTGCAGGGCAATGCCAATCAATGGATTACGATAAAAAGCGCACCCGGTGCAACCGTGGTTTTTGACGGGGGTAACAACGCCATCCAGCTCTCCGACCCGGCTTATTTGTGGATACGCGGCCTCATCTTTCAGCACCAAACCGGCAACGGGGTGAACATTGACGATGGTGGTACCTACGCCACACCAGCGCATCATGTGGTGATCGAAGACTGCGTTTTTCGCGACATGGCCGTGTCCGGAAACAATGACCTGCTGAAGCTTTCCGGACTCGACTACTTTGAAATCCGAACCTGCGCTTTTGAAAATGGCGCAGCAGGTGGCAGCGGCATTGATATGGTGGGGTGCCATCATGGACTCATCCTTCAAAATGAATTTGAAAGCCTCGGCTCCAATTCCATTCAAGCTAAAGGGGGCACCGAATGGGTGCGCATCGAAGGCAATTTTTTTCGCGACGGCGGTCAGCGCACGCTCAACCTCGGGGGAAGTACTGGCTTGCAGTTTTTTCGGCCTGATACAGCCCATTTTGAAGCAGCCAATCTGCAAGTATATTCGAATATCTTCGTCGGCTCCACGGCGCCCATTGCTTATGTCGGCGCAGTGAACGTCGTGGTGGCCAACAATACGTTTTACCAACCTGGGAACTGGGTACTCCGCATTCTGCAGGAAACCGTTGACCCCGACAGGTTCCTGCCTTGCGGCGATAACTCCTTTATCAACAACATTATCTGGCTCGAAGACGACCTCAATTCTGAAGTGAACATCGGCCCGAATACCGCACCGGAAACGTTTGTATTTTCCAATAACCTTTGGTTCAATGCAGCTGATGCCAACTGGTCCGGCCCCAATCTACCAGTTCCTGAAACGAACGGTCTGCTGAATGCCGATCCACTGTTTGCCACGCCAACCAACGCCGATTTTTCTATTCCTTCCAACAGTCCGGCTGCAGGCGCCGGGTTGCCACTCACTGCTCCGGCGTTTGATTTTGATGGGAACGGATACGCCATCCCCCCTTCTATTGGCGCTTTTGAAGCGAATCCGGTAACGGGATTGGACCTGGTGCGGGAAACTTTATCCTTGCGTATTTTTCCCAATCCGACTTCCGGCGTCGTTTTTCTGAAGTTTGGAAAACCTTTGGAAAAGTCGGTGAATGTGCAGGTCTTTAATGCCCTCGGGTTGATGGTTGCAGAACGAAGTTTTTCGATTGGTCTGGAAAAAGGAGAGGTGGATTTGAGCTTGTTGCCGAGCGGAGCTTATTGGGTGCAAATTGGTACAGGAAATGGGGGGCTTATGCTAAAAAAATAGTGATCAAAAAAATGTCCACCTTCGCTTTATGATTTACGGGAAACTGCTCATCGTCGCCTGCGTATGGGGCGGCACCTTCATTGCAACGCGAATGGCAGCTCAGGTCATGGGGCTATTCGAAGGCGCATTCTGGCGTTTTTTATTTGCAACGCTGGGCTTGCTATGCGTCGTATGGCTCACCAAGACCAAACTCCCGAAAATGGATCGCCGGACGCTGCGCTACAATATCCTGCTGGCGTTGTCGGGCATCATTGTCTATAATTTCTTCTTTTTCAGTGCGCTGAAACTCATTCCGGCCAGCCGTGCTTCCCTCCTGGTGGCGCTGAATCCGACCATCATCCTCTTTGCCTCTGTTTTTATGTTTGGAGAGCCGCTGAAACCTGCAAAAATTTTGGGCGGCCTGTTGTCGCTTTTTGGAGCAATTGTAGTCATCACCCGTGGAGAATTGAGCCATGTTTTTGACCATTTTGGTCCCGGAGAATGGCTGGCTTTGGGTTGTCCGGCCTCCTGGGCGGTCTACACCCTGCTGAGCCGCAAAATTTCTTTTGCGCAGGAACCTTTGGTGACCACCACTTACAGTTGTTTGTTGAGCATGGTTGGGCTCTTGCCGCTGGCGTATTGGGAAGGCATGCATCCGGTCAGAGAAGTGTCTTTTCAAATTTGGGGCGCGCTGATTTTCCTGGGACTTTTGGGCACGGTACTCGGATTTGTCTGGTACGCGGAAGGGATCCGGGCGATCGGCGCGGCGCGCACGGCTATTTTTAACAACTTAGTGCCCGTTTTTGGCGTGCTGTTTTCGGTCTTGTTGTTGAACGAACAAATAGATGGCAGTGTGCTGGTGGGCGGAGCATTGGTGGTGACGGGAGTGGCGGTGATAAATTTGACTTAGGAGCCTGAATTGTTGAAAGACAGAGGAGAATATATGTTTTATTAAGCGGCTTTATCCTTAATGGTTACTTCAATTTCATAATGGTGAAGGATTTCTTTGAGGTCTTCAAGAAAACGAGATTTCATATCTTCGTATTGACTAATCATGAACGAGTCTTTAGACTGATTCTGATGTAAACCAATCATTTTGTTTAATTCTTTGACTTGCTCCAGAATTTCAAGAACTCTGGCCAATTCTCCATCAATCAAGTTTTGCTCAGTCACTTATCAAAGTTTATTTGAATAATTCCTTTTTCAAACCGTTTTTTGGCTCTGTTTATTCGTGTTCTCCCAAAAAGATTTTCCCAGTAAGCTTTATCTGATTGAAAGCAAAAATGCATTGGATGAGTTTCCGGGAATATTGGAACAACATAGGCATCCACTTGATAAAGCTCTCTAGCCTTCTGTGGTGAAAACTTTTGCTCAATAACCTCTTTTGACTCCTCATAGTCTTCAAAATGGATGAAACTAATAAAGTCAATATCCTTTGGGTTAACCTTTTGAGTAATGAAACTTCCGTCAATCCATTGAAAAAAATCTTTTTTCAAGACATTTTGAAAATCTTTCAGATAGTTTCTATAATTACGAAAAAGTTCATTCCTGTTCGATTGAGAAATAAACTGGTTGACGAAAGTAGCCTCAAATTCTATTAGACTTATTTCGTTGATTTTATAGGGTTTAAGATTCCCTCTCTCGTCGAAACCTAACTCCATTTTGTTCTAAAAATTACGTATACATCCGCAAATATGCAAATAAATATCGAGTATTTCAAGGAGGATCATTGATCCAACCACTTCCGAAAAGCCTCCACCCGCTCCCGACTAATCAAAATAGCCTCTTTATCCACCGGATCAATTAACGTAACCTTCAACCGGCTGCCCGAAAAAACCACCACTTCCCGAATGGCCGGGAAAGCAGCAATGTATTTACGGTTAAGCCGAAAAAAACGCTTTGGATCGAGCATTTCTTCGATTTGTTCCAGCGTGTAGTCTATGGCGTGTTTTTTATGATCGGTTTTCTTTAACCAAACCAATTTATTTTCGTGGTAGAAATAGGCGATTTCTTCCACAGGAACCGCGTGCAGGAACGGGCCGTTTTTCACGACAAAGCGGCTTTTATAACCTGGAATAATGAGTTGTTGCATGGCTTTTTGCAATGCATTGATTTCCGGCAGGGCAGGGGAGGAGAAGTTGGCGCGCAACTGCTCGTAGCGATGAAACGCACCCGCGAGTTCCGCAGCGTCAATGGGTTTTAACAAATAGTCTATTCCGTTGACTTTGAATGCTTTAATCGCGTAAGCATCATAAGCGGTGGTGAAAATGACCGGACAACGCAGTTCGCTGCGCTCAAAAATTTCAAAACTCAAACCATCCGCTAAGTGGATGTCGAAAAAGGCCAGGTCGGGCAGTGGATTTGAAGCTAACCACTGCACCGTGTCGGAAACGCTGTCCAATTGCGCCACAATTTCTATCCCGGGATCGTACCGCAGGATGAGTTCGCGCAGGCGTTCGGCGGCGAGCGCTTCGTCTTCTATGAGGAGGACGCGCATCATACTTTTGCCATTTGTAATACAGGCAAAATAACCCGAAAAGTATGCGGTCCGTTTTCAATCGCCACAACTTTATCGCTCACATGGCGGTACCGTTCCTGAATATTGATCAAGCCGATTCCGGTAGATTCCGGATTATTCAGCCGGCTTTGCAGGTTGTTTTCCACCACAATCTGGTCGCCTTGCCTGAATATCGAAATGTCCAAAGGCAGGTTCTTTGAAGCGATGTTGTGTTTGACCGCATTCTCCACCAACATTTGCAGCGTGAGCGGCGGGATGGCAATGCCTGCATCCGACTCCAGGGTCAGGTTGATGTTCAGGCTTTCGCCAAAACGGATTTTCAACAGCGAAATGTAGTCTTTCAGCACTTCCAGTTCGGTTTCCAGCGAGACCACTTCCTGTTCTCGCATGTCCAATAAATACCGATACACGTTCGACAACTGCTTGATGAAGCGCACCGCCTGATCCTGGTCTTTGTATACTAAGTTGGACAATACATTCAGGCTGTTGAACAAAAAATGTGGGTTGACCTGGGTTTTCAGGTTTTCATATTTTGCCGTCAGGTGTGCCCGCTTCAGTTGTTCGGCTTCTAATAAGGATTCTTTCCATTGAAATAAAAATGCCCTTCCGTGCAAAAAAGTACTGATGAGCAGGGTCATGGTGAGGGTCACCACCACCGTGTCGCCGCCAATGTCTTCCAGAGTCTCCGAAGGCAGGGTACCATAAAGGAACCAAGCCATTCCGATGCGCACGCCGACGATGACAGCGAGGGTATAAACTACGGTGAGAACCGCACTTACCGCCAGTCTTTTCAACGGATATTCTACCCAGGAAATATGGATATTTTCGGCGAGCCACTCATTGCCCACCCACAATAGCATGGTAAACAGGCTATTGTAGATGGCGTTAACGAGCAGGGCATAAAGGTTATGGCTCATCCACGGCCACAGGACAAGTACGGAAATGGCAAAGGTTATGCCGAAGATCATGCCCATTTTGATCAAACCAGTACTTAGTGCGAGCCATTTTCCGGTTGTGGTCATCTTTAATTTGATTTTTCCGCATTTTCAATCATCCACTTATTGGCGCCGGCGCCCCAGGTAGGATGCAAAGGAGAAGGCGCTTGGTAAGATTCAAATTTTTCAGCCGCTTTTTGCAGCAACGGCAATGCGTTTTTTGGGCCGCCCCCGTAGAAAACAGGAGTGAATAAAATACTTTGCCCTTTCAGGTAATATGGCCGCGGATTGTGTTCATTCAAGGCACTGGCTTTATCCAATTCCGCATACGACATTGAGCTGTATTTCGCGCCAAGCGCCATCGGGTTTTCCCAAATTCTCCCCTGGAAAATATAACCCTGCAAAGCGTAAATCTCAGATTCCTCCGGCGCCAGCGTTTTTGCAGCATCCAGCGCCGTTTGTGCCTTGTCCAAATAAGCTGTGCACTGGTCCAATTTTTCTTCCTGCATGAGCCCGGTGGCAACCATCATGTTGCAATAAGCAACGTAATAGCCGGGCAGCCAGGCTTGCTTTTCCGCATTGGCAATCCGCTCAAAGTGGTTGGCTGCCTGAAGGAACGTGGTTGTACTCCGTGCAGTGTCCAATAGTGCAATTCCTTTTTGCATGGCCGCTGTATAGCGCTCATTTTGTGCAGATACCGCAATAGTGAACAAAAAACTGACGGCAATCAAGATGTGCTTTTTCATGTTTGTTTTGTTTTGAAATAATGATTAAGTTAGCCAAGTGTCTGTTTTTTAGCGTTCGAGAGCAAGGCATGTTTAATTCCAAAAACGGGAGTTTACTAAGGTAAATGACCGGTTTTGGAATTAAACATAACGCAGCTATCGAACTATAAAAACAGACACTATATTCCGCCGAATTTTTCGCCGATGGAGATGAAGAGCCCCACAAAAAAGAAGCGCTTTGCCGGCGGCCTCACCGCGATCCCGGTATAATTACCTTCCGCATCGGGCGTATTGCTGAACTGCTGCCCAAACGTATTATTGAAGCCCGGCAGGTTATTCACCGCAATATACAGCACCGTGAAGTTGCTGAAGATATTGGTGATATAGCTCGCGTTGAAACTCAGGTCATTGTAAGCAGAGGTGCGCCCGGTCATAAACCCCTCCTGGTTTGGGTCGTCATAAGCACGCGGACTGGAATGGGAATAAGTGAGCCCGACCGAAGTTGTGAGCCGCTGGATCCAGTGTTTATAGACCACAGCAAAATTGTGTCGGGATGCGAAATTTGGCATGGCCCCCACCGGGAAATCAAGGTACTTTCGTTTGGTGTCTAATAAAGAGTACGAAACCCAAAAATCGCCGTATTCAATACTTTTCTGATCCCGGTAGAAAACATCCATTCCCCATGCGTGTCCATAACCGCCATTGTTGCTTTGAGTAGCTTGATTTTCAGCAAATTGAATCAGGTCTTTATAACCTTTATAATAACCCTCCACCCGAAAAGTCCGGCGGTTGTGCATGTATTGGTAGTTGAGGATGTAATGTGCCGCACGTTCAAAACGAATGGCAGTATTGTAGCGCAACAAGTTATTTTCCGGCTTCTGATAGAACGTACCATACGCCAGCGACACCTGGCTGTGGTCACCGGTTTTGAAAGCTGCCGACAAGCGGGGGGCTAAACTCCAATCCTGGATAAGGGCGCTGTATTCCAGTCGCGCCCCGGCACGCAGTGCAAGTTTGGGTGAGATGCTTGCTTCTGATTCTGCAAAAACAGCGCTATAATCGTCATTCAGCTTCGTTTCGTAAATCGTGCCGGTCTCCTCCTGAAAGCGCTCTTCAAAACTACTGCGCCAATATTCTCCTCCAAATTTGATGCCCATGTCTTTACCCGAATATTTGAGCGTCATCTTGCCCTGGGCGGATGTTTCCCGGGAATGCAAGCCAAAAGCGCTTTGGATATCGTCGGTATTTTGAGACAGTGCTGCACCTGCAAAAAAGGTCCAGTTTTCGCCGATGATTTCTTTCCAGGATGCATTGGCGAAGTAGTTGTCGTTGTTTAAGGTCAGTTCGTTCCGCTGGTTGACGTTGGTCGCATCGGGATACTGCATGGCAAAGCCGTTGCCATTGGCGCTGGCTTGCACTTTCAGCAACCCGGTTTCCGAAGTTTTATACCGGAACCCCAATTGCCCGCCCACTCCATGAAAAGGTTTGACCCAGTCAACGTTTTGTTTCACCAAAAGGGTATAAGGCGCCAGATTGGAATAATCTCCCGATACAGATAAGGAAGCTTTGCCCATATTTTGGGTATGCGAAAGGCCAAGCCCCACCGTCATCAAAGAAATGCCTGTAACCGTTTTTGGTGCAACGTCCTGTGTTTCAAGTAGCAGGGCAGAAGATAAAGCCTGGCCGTATTCAGCCGAATAACCGCCGGTGCTAAACGTAGTGCCTTTGAACAGGAAAGGTGAAAACCGACCGCGTGCCGGAATACTGGGCACCGTGCTGCTGTAAGGATTCTGCACATTCAGCCCATCCACAAACGTACGCGTTTCGTGGGCAGCGCCACCACGTACAAAAATTTTGCCTTCTTCGCCCACAATTTGAGTGCCGGGCAGGGTGTTCATGGCGCCGGCTATATCTGCAAGGGCGCCCGCCGTCATCACAATGTCAAGTGGCCGCAACACAACGGCCTTGCGCTCATCGCTGGCTTCAAAAGCGCCCGCAGTGATGACGACTGCATCAAGTTCTGTCGCCGCAGGTAATATCCGTAGGTGAACTTCGAGCGCTTCACCTGTCAGGGAAACCGGTTGATCGAAATTTTCATACCCAATGCAGGAAACACTCAGCACTTGCGCCCCCGTTGCGTCAGTTGTGAAACTGAAATTGCCTTCGCCATCCGTGGAAGCGCCGTCGTAGGTGTCTTTAAGAAAAACGTTGGCGCCCACAACCGGCGTACCATCTGTACTTTTTACAGATCCGGAAAGCGTCACAGATTGCGACATCAACCGGATGGAAAACAAGATTAATACAAGGGTGAATGTTCGGCTCATTTATGGTATCGTTATGATATGGCCACAAGGTGAGGAAGCAGGAAATGGAATGCAAATAAGTTGTACCGAAGCGCAGGTATAACCGGATGAAGTGCAAAAAATAAAGAATAAAAAGAGTGCGGCCAAAGCAAAGTTTTATGACGAGGTCCCCATTTTCTCACTGCCTGCCCCTTCGTTTTAGACTTAAGGCGCCGCACTCCATATTTTATATATATCTATTCTGCATAAGTTACAACTTGTCTCGATAATCAGGTTAGCTCTTATGTGATCTAAAAAGAGCCTATGTGATCTATGTGAAAACAACTACTGTGAACTATGTGGTAAAAAATCCCTTCAGATTGCTAAATTGCTGCAAACTTGCACACGGGAAGCGACTTCCCTCAATCCGCTACTATATGAAATCAACTATCATACCAAAAATGAAGTTTGCCAAAAGTATTTTGGTTTTAGGGGCTGTTTTAGGAATGGCCAGCGCCTGTCAGCGCACATTACCCGGGGTGACGAACCAATACGTTCCTCAAAAAAGTGCCGTTGCGGCAAATTCAATGGTCGTGACGCCGCATGCATTGGCTACCCGGGCTGGACTCGAAGTAATGAAACAAGGCGGGAATGCGGTGGATGCTACGATTGCTGTTCATTTTGCTATGGCAGTCGTTTTCCCCCGGGCAGGGAACCTGGGCGGCGGCGGCTTTATGGTCATCCGCCTGAAAAATGGGGAAACCGATGCCTTGGACTATCGCGAAAAAGCGCCCGAAAGCGCCCACCGCGACATGTATTTAGACAGCCTCGGGGAGGTCATTAAAGGGCTCAGCACCGATGGGCACCTCGCTGCGGGTACCCCTGGAACCGTAGCCGGATTAATCGCAGCGCACCAGAAATATGGGAAATTGGACTTTAAAAAACTCCTGGCGCCCGCCATTCGCCTTGCAGAAGAAGGCTTTCCTGTCAGTGGCGCCGAAGCCGACCGCCTGAATAGCTTTCAATCCGCTTTCCGCAAATTCAACGCGCAACCCAATCCTTTTCTTAAAGACATTTGGACCGCCGGAGACCGCTTAGTTCAAAAAGAATTGGCCCGAACCCTCAGACTCATTCGGGATAAAGGGTTGGCTGGGTTTTATGAAGGGGAAACGGCAAATGAGATTGTGGCAGAAATGCGCAGCGGGGGCGGCATCGTATCGCACGAAGATCTTAAAAATTATGAGGCAAAGTGGCGCAAGCCCCTGATTGGCAAATACAAAGACTATAAAGTCATTTCCATGCCGCCTTCGTCAAGTGGCGGCGTTGCTTTGCTCCAACTCCTAAAAATGGTCGAGCCTTATCCTCTAAAGCAATGGGGTTTTCAGTCGAAAGAAGCCGTACACGTGATGGCCGAAGCTTCGCGGCGCGTGTATGCCGACCGCTCCCAATACCTGGGCGACAGCGACTTTTTCCCGGTTCCCATTGATTCCCTGCTCAACGACCGCTATTTATTGAAGCGAATGGGGGATTTTAATGCGTCCAAAGCAACCAGCAGCGAAGCCGTCGGCGCCGGTAATTTCAAAATATCCATGGAAAGTTTTGAAACGGAACACACCTCTGTGGTGGATGCGGATGGCAACGCGGTGTCGGTGACCACCACGCTCAATTCCAACTACGGTTGTAAGGTTTGGGTGGATGGCGCCGGTTTTTTTCTCAACAACGAAATGGACGATTTTAGCGTCAAACCGGGCGTCCCCAACCAATTTGGCTTGGTCGGCGCGGAAGCCAACGCCATCCAGCCGCACAAACGCATGCTCAGCTCGATGACGCCCACCATCGTGGAAAAAGACGGCAAACTCTTCATGGTGCTCGGCACTCCGGGCGGCTCTACCATCATCACCACCGTTTTTCAGGTCTTTCTGAACGTGGCCGAATTTGGCATGGACCTCGAAAAAGCGGTCAATGCAGGCCGTTTTCACCACCAGTGGCTTCCCGATCTCATTATGACAGAGCGCGGCGCATTCAATCCCGCCACCCGCCAGGCGCTCGAAGGGATGGGCCACCATTTTCAGGAAGTAGAAAGGATTGCCGTGATCAAAGCGATATTGAAATTGCCGGATGGTAGATTGCATGGGGTAGGGGATTTTCGGAATCCGGACGATGATGCGAAGGGGGAGTGAAGCTAAGTTCTGTCTGTTTAGCCAGTGTCTGAGCTTTAGAGTTCGAGAGCTGCGGTCATTGAGCGAAGTCGAAATGAACGCAGCTATCGGACTATAAAGCCTGACACTAAAGTGCGCCGCGTTTCCCCAACTCCACCACTTCTACATCCCGAATCTTCCCCGCATCAATCGCAAACCGGACGATGGTTTTCATCACGTGAAAACCGTGGTTGCCGCAAGCACCCGGGTTGATGTGCAGCAGGTTGTGCTTTTTATCAGGCATAATTTTCAGGATATGTGAATGCCCGCAGATGAACAAATCCGGAGGATTCAACTTTAGCTGATCCGCCACGCGTTTGCTGTAACGCCCCGGATAACCGCCGATGTGGGTGATCCAGACATCCATGCCTTCGCAGTTAAACCGGAGGTCTTCGGGGTAGCGTACCCGAATGGCGTTTCCGTCAATGTTTCCATGTACGGCGCGCAACAATTTGAAAGCCTCCAGGCGGTCTGTGACCTGAAGGCTCCCAATATCGCCTGCGTGCCACACCTCGTCGCATTCCGAAAAGTACTGGAAAATACTTTCGTCCAAATCACTGTGGGTGTCAGAGAGCAGGCCTATTTTTTTCATTGGAATAAGCCGGCGCCTATGCCCATACCTCCCCCGACTATTGCGATGACAATCAACAGGGCATAAAGTGACAAGATGATGATCATCAGGATTCCGAGGAAGCGGTAGTGTTTCCGCAAGGATTCGAAGGCCATTTCTATATGTGATTCGCTTCCGGAAGCCAATGCCTTTTGCGTGCCTGCCGCAAATTGATAAAGATAAAGGATCGGAAAAAAGTAAAGTAGCGCCATCAACAGGTAAAGAAGCGTGAAAAAGCCACCGCCAATGCCTGCGGCTTCTCCCAGGGCGTCTCCCATATAAGCAAACATCACACCGGCAGAAATGCCAACAAGAACGAGAAACCCAATCCCGATGAACCCAATTATTGAAAGTAGTTTGGCCCATTTGGCTATTTCAGCAAGCATACTTTTCATCCGGTCGGTGATGCGCATGTCCTCAAGGGTGTTGTCCATTAAAGTTTGGTCTTCCATGTTGATTGTTTTTTGTGAAGAATTGATTAGGAGCTTGTTGGGAAATCCCCAACAAGCTCTATGCAAAATAAGCCATATTCATCAAAAGGCATCACTTTTTTGAGTTATTTGTTGGACATTATTTGGAGGCAATTCATAAAGTTGTATTTTGCAACTAAATTGTTTCGAATGCAACAAACAATCAAAAAGATCCGCGAATACACCCGCGAATTGGTGCGGGAACTGAACATCCTGGATGGACAATTTCAGGATACCGGTTTTTCCTATTCTGAATGCCACGTGCTATTTGAACTAAATGAGCGCAAGTTGCTGAATATGATGGAATTATCTGAATTGATCCAGTTGAACAAATCTACAGTCAGCCGGATTGTCAGTAAGCTCATAGAGGAGGGATACGTGCAAGTTATTCCCCGTCCGGATGACAAGCGACAAAAATGTCTTAGCCTCACGGAGCAGGGCCTTGCTGCCGTCACCAGCAATAATTGCCGTTCCGACGACCAGGTTGCTACAGCACTCCTGCTTTTGGATGAATCTGAACGGGCTGCGGCTATTCAAGGGCTGCGTTTATACGCCAGGGCATTGAGGCATAGTCGCAAACAGGCAGGTTATGAAATCCGGCCTGTTGAAAAAAAAGACGAAGAACAAGTTGCTCGCCTGATCCGTGCAGTGATGACTGAATTCGGGGCAGTAGGAGAGGGGTATTCCATCCTCGATCCGGAAGTAGACCGCATGTATGAAGTTTACCAGGCGCCGGGTTCTGCTTTTTTTGTGATTGCCAAAGGCGATGAAATTTTGGGCTGCGGTGGTGTAGCCGCGCTGGCAGGCGGGGAGGCAGGGACGTGTGAGTTGAAAAAAATGTATTTTTATCCGGCTGTTCGCGGACTTGGGTTGGGCAAGCGTCTGCTGACTATCTGTGTAGAAAAAGCTGCGGAACTGGGGTACCGGTACTGTTATCTGGAGACGGTTGCGCGCATGTGGCAGGCAAACTTGTTGTACCAGCGCATGGGATTCCGGAAAATTGACGGCCCGATGGGGTGCACCGGACACAACTCCTGTGAAGCTTTTTATGTAAAAGAACTCTTTAGCGGACAGATGTGACTTTTTTAAAAACCGACGTCGAAGAAGGAAAATAAAAAGCCGCGCTTAGATGGCGCGGCCTTTTCCATTATAATCCCATGAACATATCCAAATCGTCAAAAACTTTCTGCCAAAATTATTTGTCATTTTTTTGAATATGACAACAACTTGGCATAAATTCGCACCATAATCATTGGAATTACTTTAACCTAATATCGAACAAAATTGTAATCTCTCGTCGCAAAGACGACATAATCCCATGAATGTGACCTAATTCGGAGGCGGACGTTAGAGCGTTCGCCTTCTTTTTTTGTTGGTGTTGGCGCGAATCGTTTTGTGGGCCGTTTAAAAGTGTGCCGATCGTCCCGGAGTGTTGGATGTCGGGACGATCTGCACCGGCCAATTTTATAATCCCATGAACATTGTCAATCTTGTTTGCCAACTTAACTTTTTGTTGGCTTTGCTTTCCAGCTCACTTGTCTCTCATTCACGATACAAATATGCGACAGCATTTCGCATAGAACAAAGACAAAAAAGAGTCGTTGTGAAATGATTTTATGTGATCATATTTTGTTAAATTGATCTTAATCAATGAGATGTGATTTTATTTGACTTTGAATTGTGATTTTTAATTTTTTTTTGACCAAAAAAAATGTGCTTTTTTTAGGGGTGAATGGCAAAAAAAAAGCCCTTTTTGATCAAAAAAAATGCTTGAAACGTGGAAAAGGTAGAAAGTAGAGGGTAGAGGGTAGAAAGTAGAAAGTAGAAAGTAGAAAGTAGAAAGTAGAAAGTAGAAAGTAGAAAGTAGAGGGTAGAAAGTAGAAAGTAGAAAGTAGAAAAGCCTGTCCCCCGAAGGAGATAAAATAGAAATTTGTTGTTCGTTGGCGTGTGAAACGAATAACGATCAACCACCAACGAACAACGTCCCTAAACAATGGCCATTTCCTTGGCGGCGGGCAACAGCTTGCGCAGTTTTTCGATTGCAAAATCAACTTCTTCCCGCGTATTCAAATCAGAAAAAGAAAATCGAACCGTTATTCTGGTCGTGTCGCCCTCCAGCGCAGCGATGACGTGGCTGCCGGCATCGGCGCCTGAGCTGCATGCACTGCCACCGGAAGCGCTGATGCCTTCCACATCTAAGTTAAGCAACAGCAAGTCGGACTTTGACGAAGCCGGGAAACTTGCGCTGAGTACCTTATAATGTCCCCGCTCAAAAGGGTCGCCGTTGAACCGAACGCC
>JBJXFD010000548.1:0-4074 GCA_046153985.1 Saprospiraceae bacterium | reverse complement strand
ACTAAAAGCCAACGAACTATAAATTTAACCTGTCATGAAAAAGGACAATAATTTACTGAATATGAAAAGTATTGCTCCTGAAAGCAGGAGTACACCTTCCACATGTGTAGAATCTGCCATTTTTTTGAGGATTCTATAGAGGAATTTAAGTATTCCATCAATCACAACAAATAAAGGATTTTTCATAAAAAAATTCCAAATTATTTTATTTAAATCAAAGAGGTTTTGGAAAAAATTAAGCATAAAGTTTAATTTCTCTTCATTTTGCTCATTATATAAACCTCTCTCTTTTGCAAGTTCAATTAGTTTCCCATGAGAAGCACTCTCATAAATGTGTATTCTTTCTTTTATATATTCACTTAGATTTTGTAGCCGCTGTTTACCATATAAATCAAGCGTTACTAAAAAAAAAGATATAGTTTCTAGTATTATTGACCACTGAGATGTTGTAAGTTGTAAAAACTTGTTTGTATCCATTGTGTTGTCAATTAGAGTTGGTAAAATTATTCCAATACATTCACAAGCACATTGTAATATCGGGTTGCAATAAAGTCCGCACCTGTTTCATTATAATGTACATTATCGGCTAACATGGCATCTGTGAACCCTGTGAACATATCTACCGTGAGGACTTGTGAAGTCGTTGTTGTTTGTTGACTTGCAATGGTAGTTACCTCTTGCGTAACTGCATTGAAGTTAGCGGTTAATTCAGCGGTCATAAAACTTGATCTTCCCGGAGCTAATTCTTCAATGATAATGGTCACGTTGGGATTACTTTCTTGAAGTATGTCAATGATGGCATTAATATTAGAAATGGTTTCATTAAAAGAAAACCCACCATTTAAAATATCATTCCCCCCCGGCGAACTAAATAGCACAACATCCGGAGCGCCAGTTTCATCAAGCCATTCATTGATGCCATCCAAAATTTCACCTGAAGTAAACCCGCCTCTGCCTTCGTGGTCAATGTCAAAGTTTTTACCATTAAAAGGTGGATAAGAAGCATTATCTGAACGAGTACCGATGTAATCAAAAGTCCAGCCATTTTCAATCAGGTCTTTCCAAAGCTCATATCGGAAACTTTCAAAATTAGGTCTGGAACCTTGTACTCTCGAATCGCCCAAAGGCAATATTTTATTAATAGAAGTGCTTTGTGGCTTAGGTGTCGAATCATCATCCTTGTCACAAGCGTTGAATAGGAACAAGGATATTCCGAGGACTAAAATTTTTAAGGTCATTTTTGTCATGTTGTTGTGTGTTTAGCGTTCGATGGGTTCTGAGGATAGCGGTTTTGGGTTAATGTATTTGTCCTGGAGTGCCATGAAACGATACTTTGGAAACAAAAATACGAAAAATAGCGATGCGCCGCCTGCGTTTCCCTTCGTTTTTTAGCGTATAGTTCTGCGTGGATTTCACCGGGTGAACGTTTTGCATCTGTGGCGTTGGCGGCTTTTGCCGACAATGAACATAGAAGCATGGTTGTGTACATTTTTTATTTATAATATTCAATTTTTCTTGTTGTTAAAGACTCCGGACGATTGTTTTGGGAGAAAAAAACTTTTTCAATCCAATTATTATGGCTATCATATTTGTATTTATATCTATATACATTTTCCTTTTTTGAATCTAAATCAAGTATATTTGACTCAATTAAATTTTTGTGTTCATCGTATTTATAAATTATATTAACTTTCAATTTTCCTCCCAGATCTTTAATTAAATATTGCTGCCTGAGACCATTTTCATTATATACATAGAATCGCTTTTCGTAAGACGAGAATTCTTCTATTAGATTTCCATGTTCATCGTATTTATCATAGAATCTACTTACTTCCTCCCCTTCCTTATTTCTATTAATTCGAACAACTTCTTTTGGCTTATCCTTGTCTCGTATATAATTTATGCTGAATGTGATTTCCTCATTTTTTTTTGATAAATATTTTATTAAAACTCCTTCTTCATCATAAATAAATTCGTTATCTATATTCCAACTTTCATTTTTAAATCTTCTTGATTCTAATATTTTTTGCTTGTCCAAATTGTACTTCAATGTTACTTTTTCAGAATTAAATATTTTTTCAATTATATTCCCCTCTTCGTTAAATAACAAATATGGATATCCCATTTCAAAATACAAATTTGTTCCATTCTCAATTGATTCTCCTTTTTCAAAATTATCACCTTCAGTTCTTATTACTCTAAAAGATTTTTCAAAAGTCGACTTGACATTTCCTTTTAAATTGAGCTTTGCTAAATCGTTTTTCAAAATCATATTTTTGCTCAAAGGAGTTTCAAATGAGACTATAGTCAAAAAGAATAATAGGTGAAGAAAAAATTGAATTATTTTCATAGGTTACTTAGAATTTAAAATGGTGCTAAAAATTTATTTGAATGTTTGTTTTTTATTTTAATTATACACAACTATGGTTGATCGTCAACTCCTCATATAGGCCCTATTGCGTAAAAACCCGCTTTGTCACCAGTAATTAAGCAAACGCCAGTTGCGTAAAGCCAGCCGTTTTGGTTGGCTTTACTCAACTGCTGAACCAATAAATGAGCGGAAAGAAAAGGCACAAGGTTCATATAGTGGTTGTTTAGCTATGTAAATGTAACCTAAAGTTTCAAATCTCCAAATCATCCAACGGGCTTTTTATCTTGCCCCGCCCCGCTCGTGAGGGGTCTCCGGCCTGAAGCGCCAAAGTATCACGCCTCCATCCCAAGCCATCCATTCGTGCTGCCACAAAGCCAAATTGCTAAATTTGAATACTTTCCGGCATGCGAATTTTTATAATCAATGAAGAAATAATGGTCAGGCCTCCAATTAAAAAAATGGCGTATTCAACCCCGAACAAATCGGCGGTAATGCCTGAAATGATGGCCCCGAAAGCGTAACCCAAATCTCGCCAAAGCCGGAAGGTGCCGATGCTTTCAGCTCGTTGTTCAGGGCTTGTCGTCTGAGCGATGGCCGATAAAAAAGTCGGATAAACGAGGGCTGTGCCCAAACCTAAAACGGTGGAAAGAACGGCCAGCATAAAAAAGCTGCTGCTGAAAGGAATCCACAAAATGGCCAATCCCTGCAACAACATCCCCCAAATGCGTGCAGACCCTTTGCTGATGAAATAAATAGTCCGGCAGGTATGCCCGACCGGCTGTAGAATTTTATTTTTTTGGATAAAAATTGGGCTCGTGATCGCTGCAATGGCCTGGATGGCTGGCGCTGAAACATGGTGGTGTTTCTCAAAATATTGAATCAGGGATGTGGGTAAGTGCTCCAATGTTTTAATTTATGTGCCGGGTTTGCAATATAGGCGTCGATTTGTTCTTGTATGCTCATTTCAATTGTTTAATTTCGCTGATCTGTATAATCGGCTGAATATTTGTGTATTTTTTTATGTCATTGACAATGACATCTCTGTTTTGTGCGATCGCTTCATTATACTTAGCAACATCGTAACAATAAAAATAACCGATCGCCACAAAAGGCACTTTATCAGTTGGCGTTCTGCCGGCTATGCCTTTATCAATTTCATAAAATTTTAAATTTTTGCCTAAAAATCCAGCGACCATGGGCATGTGTATTTTTTCATAATAGTCCATGTCAAAGGTTTTTTCTTTTCCATTCGGATAAAGTATGGCTACCTTAAATAGCTCAATTTCTGGCATGGGTGACTGTATAAACCAGTCGAAACCAAACCGTCAATAACGACAAATCTTGATTGACTGGCTTCATAAAGATATAAAGCGCCCAAGTAACAATCAAGTCTAATATGAACGCCAAAATGTAAGCCAATATCGCTGCTACAAAAAGAGACTGGTTCTCTATTATATTTTGAGCGGTTTCGGATGCCTTAAAGGAAACTATAAGCTTTGGCAAAGCATACATCTCTGCAAAAGGAGCAACTATGGCTAAACCAAGCAGTGTTAATCCTGCTATAAGTGCGGCTTTACTTAGGGCTGCTGAAAAAATAACTGTCAGTTTTGAGATATGACTATATTTGGGGATATGGAAAGATACGACAAAGATACAGAAGATTTAATGATCGTTTTTTTCGATAATTTAAGCGAGAAAGACAA
>JBJXFD010000538.1:0-8158 GCA_046153985.1 Saprospiraceae bacterium | reverse complement strand
GGATCCTAATAAACTCGGATCATATACTTCAGTTGGAGAAAGGCGATAGACCAGACCATCAGTAATGCATCATGGTCTTGGGTGACCGCCTGATCTTAAGCCCCCTATTATTCTTTCATATACTTTCCCAGCGCTGCAATGGAGTTTGATTGATCTTCTCGCGGTTACCTTCGAACCTCTCTTCTAGCGAATCATGCTGTTGTTTATCGCTCCTGCCAATTTCACTACTATTGTTCGACCATCAACATCTGTTTCATTTAGTTCGTTAATAGCGTTTTGCGCCTGATCGTCATTTGGCATTTCCACGAAACCGTAACCTTTGGATCTGCCTGTAAGCTTATCACTGATAATTTTACAGGAGGAAACTTCTCCGAACTCCTCGAAAGCGGAAGAAAGAGATTCTTCTTGGGTATCAAAGTTCAGTTTTGCAACAAAAATTTTCATCACTAAAAATTTAAAAGTTAATAAATGGCAGCCAACTATGGTTTCCCGTCAACTCCTCTTATAGGCCCTATTGCGTGAAAACCCGCTTTGTCAACACTTGATGCCGATCCATGAGTTGCGTGAAGCCAGCAAAACTGGTTGGCTTCACGCAACTGCTGAACCAATAAATGACACAGAGAGGAAAAGTCACCCAATTCATCTGGCACTTCTTTTAACTATGTAAATCTAAGCTGAACCTTTCAAATCCCCAAATCCCCTAACAAACTTTCCTCAGCCAACTTCATCCATTTGAAAAGACTCCCCAATAACCCCAACCCGCTGACTGTTCCTGCGGCTGGGTCGGCGTGACTATGCGCAAAACAAATGCTCGGACACAAAGAGCTTGTTCCGGGAAACCGGGATCCCATTTTTGTATGAATGCGGACAACTTAGAGCATATTTCGAGGGTTTACCAAACATAAGGCGCTCTTTTTTCGTATTTGTTTACGAACATCATTCATCCAATTACCAGAAACACCATGCAACCATCAAAAGCGATTTCTCTGACTTTGTTCCTCTGGGGCGCCTTTTTCGCAAGCGCGCGCGCCCAGGACACCCTCGTTGTCAACCTGCCGGACGTTGATATTTTTGCCGGAAAAGTAACCCGGGGCGACGCCGATGTGTATGGCTTGGGCGATTGGACCTGCAAATTTGAAGTGGAGGTTTTAGACGGCGCAAAACTCCTGCTGAAAGGAACCATTTCCTTTTGGGAAAAAGCCAACGACTACACCACCATTGTTGGAAAATACGAGCAGGTGCTCTCCTTAAAAGCCCTGGAACCCTACGCTTATTTCCGGCTTCAGATCGAATCGCCGTCCGGAAGCGTAGGCGGGCCCAATATCGGCGCGCGCGGATTCCGGTGGTTTGCCGGCGAAGGATTGATTCAAAAAGCGCACATCCAAACCGATACTTTTGGCGAAGACGCCGGGCGCATTGGCGGCACGGTGAAGTTCCGGCCGCTGAAAATTGTGGCGCAGCGGGCGTATGCAGGGCTTGAATAATTACCTATCTTTGCGGCCTTATCATTCAACCACATGGCCACGCCGCGAACTGTTGCATTTTATACCTTAGGTTGCAAACTCAACTACTCCGAAACGTCGTCCATCGGGCGCTTGTTCGAGGACGCGGGCTATTCGGAAGTGGGTTTCGACATTGGCGCGGATATTTACGTGGTGAATACCTGTTCGGTGACCGATTTTGCCGACCGCAAGTGCCGTAAGGTGGTGCGCCAGGCGCTGCGCCACAATCCTCAGGCCTTTGTGGTGGTGACGGGCTGTTACGCGCAGCTCAAACCGGAAGAAATTGCAGAAATGCCGGGGGTAGACCTGGTTTTGGGCGCGGGCGAAAAATTCCGCATGCTCGACTACATTGACGACCTGAGCAAATCGCCCGGCAAAGGCATGGTGCGCGCCGGCGAAATCCGGGAAGTCAAAGATTTTGTCAACGCTTTTTCGTTTGGCGACCGCACCCGCTCTTTCCTCAAAGTGCAGGACGGCTGCGATTACAAATGTTCGTTTTGCACCATCCCGCAGGCCCGGGGCCGCAGCCGCAGCGACACGGTCGAACAGGTGGTCGCTAACGCGCGCCGCATCGCTGAAATGGGCGTGAAAGAAATCGTACTCACCGGGGTGAACATCGGCGATTTTGGCAACGGGACCGAAGTGATCGAAGGCGACAAACCCAAAAAAGATGCGTTGTTCATTGACCTCATCCAGGCTTTGGACGAAGTAGAAGGCATCGAACGCTTCCGGATTTCCTCCATCGAACCCAACCTTTGCACCGACGAAATCATCGCATTTGTGGCGCAATCGCGGCGCTTTGCCCCGCATTTCCACATGCCTCTGCAATCGGGCAACAACAAACAACTACGCGAAATGCGCCGCCGCTACGTCCGCGAATTGTACGCCGAGCGCGTGGCGACCATCAAATCCCTCATGCCCCATTGCTGCATCGGCGTGGACGTGATCGTGGGCTTCCCCGGCGAAACCCGCGAGGATTTTGAAGAAACCTGCCGCTTCATCAGCGACCTGGATATTTCTTACCTCCACGTTTTCACTTATTCTGAACGCCCCAACACCCCCGCTGCCGAAATGGGCGACGTGGTTCCCATGGACGAACGCCGCCGCAGAAACGAAATTCTGACCCTGCTGAGTGAAAAAAAACGCCACCATTTCTACCAACAACACCTTGGCCAACAGCGCCCGGTTTTGTTTGAACAGCATACCGAAAAAGGACTAATCTCCGGATTTACCGACAATTATATCAAAATTGAAGCGCCTTTCGACCCCCTGCTGCTAAACGAAGTAGAGCCGGTGGACCTGTTGCACCTGAATGCCCGGGGACAGATGGACGTGAACCTCAGCAACCCAAACTGACATGTACGAAGAAACCAGTCCCGAACTAGCGCTTTTATACCTTTTTATTGTCGCCGCTTTGGGCTCCTGGATCGGCAACATCAAAGTCAAAGGAAGCAGCCTAAGCGTTGCGGCAGTGTTATTTGTCGGCTTAGCCGCAGGCGCGATCCGACCCGATATTCAGATTCCCAAAATCATCACCTTGCTGGGTTTGGCGATGTTTGTATACAGCATCGGGCTGAGCAGCGGACCTTCTTTTTTTAGTTCGCTCAAAACGCGTGGCGCCCAAAACGCCGGATTTGCGCTGGCGACCCTGACCGTACTTTCCTTGCTCGCAGCGGGTTTGCACTATCTTTTTGGTTTTGATCCAGCTGCTTCGGCAGGACTGCTTTCCGGCGTGACCACCAACACGCCTGCCTTAGCCGGCCTGCTCGACGCCATTCAGAAACAAGGCGGCCCCGGCATGGACCTGGCTTCTCAAAATGCGGTGGTTGGGTATTCCATTTCCTATCCGATGGGCGTGGTCGGCACGATGATTGCCGTTCTGGTGGCGCGACGCTGGCTGCGGGCCGATTTGAAAGCCGAAACCCTGGCGCTGCGCCACGAATATCCAATCGAACAAAATTTGGTCAACCTGACCATTGAGATTACCAATCCGGAAATCACCGGCATCGCTCTGCGCGAACTGCGCTTGAAATACGGCTGGAATGTGCTGTTTGCGCGCCATCAACACGGCGAAGAACTGGGGATCTGCCATTGGGAAACCCGTTTTGCCACAGGCGATTTGGTCAGTATGCTGGGCGATGAGCAGGACGTTCAAAATGTGGTGAACACCATCGGGCGCTACAGCGAGGAGCAATTGGCGGACGACCGCAGCGTATTCGATGTGCGCAGGATGTTTGTTTCCAGGCCCGGCATCACGGGCCAGCCTTTAGTAGCGCTGAACATCGAAGAAAAATACGAAGCATTGGTCACCCGGGTACGGCGCGGCGACGTGGACATGCTGGCTACCCGAAATACGGTACTGGAATTGGGCGATCGGGTGCGCATCCTGGCTCGCCGCAAGGACATGCCCAAGTTGCAAAAATTTTTCGGCGATTCCTACGATTCGCTGAGCCAGATAGACCTCCTGTCTTTTGGATTGGGCATGGGCTTAGGCATCATGCTGGGCTCCATCCGGTTCGATCTGCCCATCGGCATCACGTTTAGTCTGGGTTTTGCCGGCGGGCCGCTGGTGGCGGGCCTGGCCTTGTCAGCGCTGCGCCGAAGTGGGCCGATCGTCTGGACATTGCCTTATTCCGCCAACCTCACACTGCGCCAGATCGGCCTGATGCTCATGCTGGCGGCCATTGGCATCAATTCCGGGCATACGTTTGTCAGCACGATGAGCAGCGGCGCCGGCCCCCTGCTTTTCTTATCCGGCGCAATTGTGGCCCTGCTCGGCGCGTTGATCGTGCTCTGGATGGGCAACCGGCTTTTCCGAATCCCCTATATTTTGCTCATGGGCATGATTTCCCACCACCCAGCCAATTTGGGTTTCGCCAACGATAAAGCGGGGAATAAGTTGCCGACTTTTGGCTACGCGCTGACGTATCCGTTGTTGTTGATCGGGAAAATTTTGTTTGTGCAGTTGTTGTGGCAGGTTTTGCAGTATTTGTAGGCCAGATATGACAAATATCAAAAGTCGCTATATCTTTATTCGCTAAAGGACAAACAGAGATTCTTATTCAAGCTTCGGCAACCATAGCATAATGATTTTTTTGCCCTATACTCTTTACGCGATGAAACCCATTTTTACGTTCTGCTTTCTGGCGAGTCTTCCACTTTTTGCCTTTTCACAAGCACGCATTACGGGCGTCGTTACCAATGCAGCGGGCGAAGAGCTCCCCTTTGTGCACATCCTTGTCAATGACCAAAAAAACCGCGTTTATACGTCCGAGGTCAATGGGGAGTTTTCCATTCCACTGCACCCCCCGGTTGCCAGCCTTACCTTTTCGTATGTAGGATACACCGTCCAAAAGATTGACCTCCCCGACGTTGTTGTCAAGCCATTGCGCATTGTGCTGATACCTGATGCGTACACCTTGCAGGAAGCGGTGGTGATAGCAGGCGAAAACCCGGCGCACCGCATCATCCGGCTGGCTGAAAAAAACCGGAACCGCAACAATCCCGAAAAATTGCAGGGCTATCAATACCGGGCTTTTACGAAAGTGACCTTGAAACTACTGCCTGACCACGAAGAGCTGGCCCGTCGCAAAGCCCGATACCGCGACCGTTTTGGCGAAGCAGACATGAATACCGACACGCCCCCCAGTCCTTTTCTTTCTGATGCACATGTGTTTCTTATGGAAACGCTCACCGACCACGCCGTGCAAAAACCGCATAAAAAACGTGAAGAAGTCCTGCGCCACCGCACCTCAGGCATGAAAGAACCCTGGCTGGCAAGCCTGGCTCTTCAATTACAGCCTTTTTCGTTTTATGCCGACGAGTTGCCATTTTTGGAAAAACGCTACCTCAACCCCATTGCACCGGGCAGCACCGGGCGCTACCGGTTCCGTTTAGAAGACACCTTTACGGAAGGCGGAGACAGCATTTTTGTCATTTCCTATCAGCCTAATCCGGGCACTGCGTTCAGTGGCCTGAAAGGCATGCTGCACATCCATTCTGCCGGGTATGCCATCCGGCACCTGATTGCGGAATCAGCAGACGAAGAGCAAATTCGCTTTCATATAGATCAAAAATACAGCCGTGTGGCGAATGGGCAATGGTTTCCTGAGCAGCTAAGTCTTGTGCTTGAAGCCCCAAAATACCCGAACCCGGCCATTGGCACGCGCATGAGTTCGCGCACTTACCTCGACAGCATCCGGATCAATCCTGCGTATCCGAAGGACTTCTTTTCTGTTTCAGAAATCTACTTCACCGCACCGGATGTTAACCAGCAGGATAGTCTTCTCGCCCTGTCGCGAAAAGAACCGGTAAGTCTTACCGATTCTGTTACGTATGTTTTGTGGGACAGCATTGGCCGGAAAATCAACCTGGATAACAAAATGCGCCTGCTGGAATTCATTGCAGAAGGCGCCATCCCCATGGGTAAAATAGATTGGATGTACATTGATTTGCTGCGCTCCAGCACGTTTGAGGGCCTGTCGCCGGGGCTTGGATTGCGCACCAGCGAACGCTTGTCTAAGCACGTGCAACTACGCGGATACGCAGGTTATGCGTTCAGAGCCAAACAATGGAAATATGCAGGTACATTTAGCTGGTTTCCCCGCCCCGACAACCGCTATCTGGTGCTGGGCATCCAGTACAGCAATGACCTCATGGAGCCTGCCACATTTGACTTTCCAATAAAAAATCAACTTGTCAACCGGCGCTATTTTGCCCGGCGTATGGATCGCCAGGAGCGCATTGGTGCATTTTTCTCTTTCCGCCCAATGCGGTCATTGGATGTACGCGGGAGTTTCCAGCAACAACAATATACTCCGCTATTTGAGTACCGCTACCTCTCTGACGACGGCACGCCGGTAACCGATTTTACATTTACGGAGGCAGAATTGTACCTGCGTTATGCGTATGGCCTTAAGAGCTACCGGATTTTGGGCACAGAAGCCGACCTCCAATCCAAATATCCCATCCTTTCCATTCGGGTAGCGAAGGGCTTCAAAGGGCTTTGGAACGGTGCGTATGAATATTGGCGCGTTAATGCCATGCTGGACTACAAGGTGACCCACCGGCGGTTGGGGGGCACGAGGATTGTAGCCGAGGCAGGCTGGTGCGCGCCCGATTTGCCCTACAGCAAACAGTTTACGGCAACAGGAACAGGAGGGGGATGGGATGCAGTGAGCTTGTCAACGGCTTTTGAAACTATGCAGCCCTATGAGTTTGTATCCAGCCGCATTGCCAATATTTACATAGAGCATACGTTCACCCGGCTCACCAAAAAGAGTACCAGATTTCAGCCACAACCTGCCATCATCCACCGCATGGGGTGGGGCGGTTTGAACCGGCCACAGGTACACGAGTTGGAAGGGGTGCGCAGTATGGAGCAGGGATATTTTGAGAGTGGCGTTGCCCTGCGGTCTATTGTGCGGTTCAACTACTTAAATTTCATGTACATTGGTCTGGGTGTGAAAGCCTTGTATCGCTATGGCGCCTACCAGTTGCCCGAACTTAAGGACAATCTGGCTTTCCGGTTAATGCTGGACGTTAGCCGCTGAGAGCGGGGGGCAGGGTGACCACTTCGCGGCCTTGGCGGTAAAAATTAACCGCAAGGGGCGCTAAGGGAATCGCTAAGGACGCGAAGGCAGTTTTTACTACGCGAACGTTTACGAAACCTTGGAGGTTTCGTAAACGGGATTTGGGTTTCTTACAGCGCTATCCTTGCGAAGAACTGAGGTTTTTGAGCCGATCTATTTCCTGTTCAATGTATATTACAATTTCTTTATTCGCGATCTCCCCGTCTAAGCTGAAAATGATAAAAACCTTGCCGCCGTAATCTGCTTCAAAATCCTGGAAGCTAGCTTGCATACGTTCTGAAATGGAGTAGTTACCAAAATTTGAATTTGCAGTCGCCAGTTTGACTTGAATACCGAAGGCTTTTTCTCCAACGTATCCGAGATAGTCAACGTCGGATACATAGTCAAGTTCCAACGGGACTTCTTCAAATTTAATAAAAGGAAAGAGATTTGCCAACCGTCATTGCCAACCGACTTTTCCGGAATACATCCTTTTAATTTACACATAAGGAGGTGCTGATTTTTGGGCAAAGTTACTTCATTTTGTTTACACTCACATCTTCACCCACTCCACCACTCCCCTTTGCGCCCCAACCCGAATTTCCACCCAATAAAACCCGGTAGGCAACAGGCCAAAAGCAGCCAGCGAAATATAATTTTCACCTTCCGCTAAAGAAACCGGAAACGACAACCCTGCGCCACCCACGCCGGTTACGCGCACGATGGCGGACATCGGGCTTTGAGCCGTAAGCGTCAGGCCGGCCGTAGCAGCAGTCGAAGGGTTCGGTGCAATTTTAAGGTGGTGGAATACCCCTTCCGCTTCGGTCGTGGCCACCGTCTGGTTGATCACCGAAATGCGTACTTTTCGGGTGTTTTCCCGGAATAATTCAATGCCAGGCAGGATGATCACGCCGGCTGCATTGGCGGAAACGCTGCCGGATTGCAGGACATTTCCGGTAGCCACTTCGCGCGCAACCCAGTTGAACACAGCACCCGGAGGCGCCTGCAATTGCTGTGGTTTGCGGATAGCGAGATCGGCTGTCAGCACATCCTCCGGACAATTGTCATTGGCGAAAACCGCGTTGT
>JBJXFD010000537.1:0-24093 GCA_046153985.1 Saprospiraceae bacterium | reverse complement strand
TTCCTTCTCAAAACCCAACCTTTATTGACAAAGATGGTCCACTTGATTATGGAATCTGACCGAAGTAATTGCATTTGACGACACAGCTTGGGGGTTATGAATACATAAGTACACATTCCAACTGGAGCACATTGTTTCATAATTTTCAAAATATTTTGAAAGTTTCGAAATGTACTTTACCTTTGCAGCGTTGAACCTTTAAACTCAAATGACATGCTTACCATCAACAACCAAACTGCAAAGCAAAAAATCATCACCTACTTTGAAGGCGCCGGACTCGATTACTACTACTGGGACAAGTCCTTCAACATGCACTTCGGCTATTACAATTGGGGCATGAACCCTTTCAATCTTCCTGCCCTGCTGAATCAAATGAACCAGGAAACACTGAACCTGCTGCAATTGGATAGCTTTGAAAATCCTTTGGTTCTGGACCTCGGGTGCGGACTCGGCGCAACTTCCCGCTACATGGCTATGGCAAATGCAGAAAGCCAGTTCTGCGGCTTCACCATCACCCCATGGCAGGTCGAATACGGCAACCAGCTCAGTAAAGAAGCTGGTTTGGACGAGCGCGTCCGGCTTTACGAATCGGATTTTGCGCGGTTGCCATTGGGAAATGAAAGCGCTGATGCAGCTTTTGCTTTAGAAAGCGCTTGCTACGCTAAAGGGGATGGTAAAGCTGAATTTGTAAAAGAACTCCATCGGGTGCTCAAGCCGGGTGGCCGCTTTGTGATTTCGGATGGATTCCGGAAGCATTCCAGACCTCTGCCGCGCTGGCTGAACAAGGTCTACCGCAAAAACATGGACTGCTGGGCATTAACAGATCTCGCTGATGTCCGGATATTTGCTGCCGAACTAAAAAAAGCCGGGTTCTGTAACATCCGGATAGAAGACGCGAGTTGGCGGGTTGCTCCTTCTTTTGCACACATCCCTTTTGTGACCTTACGGTTCTGTTGGGATGTCTGGAAAAAGCAGGAAAATACAAAACTCGATCAGTCGCGGAAAAACAACGTTATGGCGCCCGCGCTGGGGATGATCATGGGATTGAGTCGGAAACATTTCGGGTATTACATCATAAGCGGCGAGAAACCAAAGTAGTCGCATCCAACAAAAATTTAAGTGCCCAGTTTGGGTAGCGAAAAGGCAGGTAAGCACCCCAAAGCGGCGAAGAGCCTGCCAATGCTCCGTTCCGCCACTGTTTTTTCAATGCGCTTTCCAGCAGCCCGGCGGCTTCTTCGCGGTAAATTCCTTCGCCAGTAATTTCAAAAAGCCGGCTAAAAATGGCGCTGCATTGCGCATTGCCGGTAAGGCAAACGAAACGGTAGTTGCCTTTCCAATCTTCGTCGTAAGTCCCCGCGAGGCGCCCTGCCGTGCGCCGGATTTGCAGCAATTGGTCAGCCAATGCTTTTGACAACGACAGCGTATTGGAATCTCCCAGCAAAATTGCCGCTTCTAAAAAACCCTGTAAAGTATAGGCAATCGTATGCGTAAAAGCAGGTTCGCCGGGTTTGAACCCCCAATCCCTTACACTTTGCACCGGGGTGATCCTGGCGGCGTAATGCGACAACGCGGTCTGCATAACCTGATTCACAGACGCGGAACGGAGGTACTGATTCGCGTACAAAACCGCCCAAACCACGCGGGTATAGTAACTCGGTTCATATCCGGGCACGTATGCATGCTGCTTCCAGCACCCGTCCCTTTCCCAAAGCGATAATAGCCAGTTTACCGCTTTTCCTGCCGCCTGAAGATATTTTGGATCGCCAGTTTCTGCAAAAGTCCGGGTTAATCCAAAAAGGATTTGTCCGGTATCAAAAACAATGGGCGCGTCTTCTACCCCTACCCCACCCGGGAATGCGCCATCAGCCTGTTGCAACTGCAACAACCAGTCGGCGCAGGAAATTGCAAGGATTTTTAACGATTCATCCTGTCGGCTCTGGTGGTAATCAAACAGCGTTTCGATCAGGTAGCCGGTGGTTTCCGGATAAGGTGGCGCCCAGCCCCGCCAAAGATGCCGGTAGGCCGAAGCCCCAGCCCCCCTGTTCACATCAATGCTCCGTTGCAGCCATTGCAGTGCCGTGGCAGCCGCATGGTTCAATTGTTCCGTCGTGAATGGAGTTGGTTGCATCCGTTTCAATAATCTTTATTCAATAAAACGGCAAGCAGTCGCCAGAGCCGATTGCCCGCTTTGTAAATCCGGAAATGAGTCCGGCGTTCTCCGCCAAAAGCCCGGAAAGCATTTTCTATATTGGGCAGCACGCTTCCGCAAAAATCAAACCGAAGGCCTGCTGTTGTAAAATCCTGAATGGCTTGCCATTGCAATAAAAACAAGGCGCCGCTGGTGCGCAGCTCCGGGTCAGCGCCGCTGAGCAATAAATAAGCTTGTTGATCATCCCATACGACGTATATTCCGGCGTGTACAACTCCATTGGTGCGGTCGCGGGCCAAATAAATGCGCCGACATTGGTGCGCAGTTGCCGCCGCATCCAGGTTTTTTAAAGCGTCAAGGCTATACTGAGGCGTCAGGTTTTGCCGAAAAAAAGATTGTTGATATACTTGATAAAAATCCTCCGGCGAATCCGACTGCAAGACTTCCACACTTCGTGCTGCTTTGCGCAAATCTGTTTTCAAAGGCCCCCGGAGTCCTTCATATAAGGCATCAGGAGACGTGCCTGGCTTCAAAACATAAGTATAAAGCGTTGTTTGGCGATATCCTTGCCAATAAAAGGGGAGCCAATTTTCAAATTCGGGATAAAAAGACTGATCGTATAAAGCGACTTTGGGCAACTGCGCGCAAAGCTCCCTGATGATACGCGTTTCAATGTCGTAGCGGCGTTCCAGCTTCATCCCCGGCGCATCGGGCAATTGCATCCAGATACCTGCATAATCACTAAACGGCGGCATCCGGATGCTGCGCAGCCATTTTGAATGGGTCAGATAATAAGGCAGTGCGCCGTTGAGCTTCCCTTCTCCATCGAAGGACAAAGCCACCTCCCATTGTCCCTGAACACATACTGCATCGAGCCACCAGGGTTGCATGTGCAAGGGGAACGCCCGTTCCTTGCAGAATTCGATATATTTGTGCTTGTTGTCGTTCATTCTTCAGTCAACTACCAAATGTCGTCAAATTCCCTCCATTCCGCAACCCGTCGTTCATTTTCGGCGGCGCTGTTTTCTACCGCACTGGGTTTGGGGCAGGTTATTCTGTTGGCGCACCTCGTTCCCAAAAGCGAGTTGGCGCTTGCTGCATTGAGCGGGGTTTGGGTCAGTTTGGCGGCTCACCTTCAGGAGGGCGGCATCAATGCAGCCATCGTGCAGCAACCGCAAACGCCGCACCCTGCCCTTTCCACCCTGTACTGGTTCAACCTTCTTCAGGGCACGGCACTTTGGGGCATCGTTGCGCTGGGGGGCTGGGGACTGGCCCATTTTTATGGCGAATCACGACTGGCGTTGCTCACAATGGTTTATGCCGCAACGCTTTTGGCCGGAGGATTCAGTGCACAATATAAGGCCTTGTTGCTAAAAAACTTTCGCTTCCGTTCGCTGACCCGAATTGAAATCACCGGCGCATCGGTTGCTTTTGTCGCCAGTGCCGGATTTGCATGGACCGGCTGGGGCGCCTGGTCGTTGATTTTTGGTTACCTGATGCGCCAGTTGACGGAGAGTTCCTTGCTGATCGTAGCGGGCATTCCTTTGTTTCGGCCTTCACTTCAATGGAACCCAAAAGAAGCCAGTCCCTGGTTCAAAAGTGGTTTCAGTCACCTTGGAGAGCGGCTGACGACGCACTTTGTCGGCCAGTTGGATACCTTGCTCATTGGCAAATTCTGGGGTGTTGAAGCCCTTGGGGTATACGACACCTTCCGCCGTATTATTTTCAGACCAGCCGTATTGGTTGCCGGTGCGGCTGAGCAGGTTGCTTTCCCATTGTGGTCAAAACTGCAATCGAAACCGCTTTATTTGCGAAAAGCCTACCTCGGAGTACTCAACGGCCTGAACTCCCTGGTTTTCCCGGCTTATACCCTTGCAATCTTTTTGGCTGAACCAATCGTGCAGCTTGTTTTTGGAAATACCTGGACGCCCTACACCCCCGTTTTCCAATGGCTTTGCCTTTCGGCGATGATAGCCACCCAGCTCAATCCGGTGGACAGCCTATTGTTAGTCAAAGGAAAAATCCACCTTTGGCAGCGCGCCGGCATGGCCCTCGGGCTGGCAACTATCCTGGCTTTGACGGTCGTGGCCGGACAGCCGCTCGTTTTTGCCGCGGGCGCCCTGGCAGCGGTTCAGGGCTTATTATGTTGTCTCGTATTTATGGTAATTTTGCCCGGGCAACTCGGCTTCACCGCCCGCGATTTTCAAAAAACAGTGCTTCGTCCGGCGCTTTTGTGCGCAGCCGCTGCCATACCGCTGCTGGTCTTGTATGGCCAGCCTTTTGGTATTTTGCACCTTGCCGGTATTTTTTTATTTGTAACCTTGTATTGGGCTTTTTTCTGGCGTTGGAACCGCGATATTTATACCTGGATAATGAAATTGCTAAGGAACGTGTCCTAAAAAGAAAACCATGCTGATTGTAATCGCAAACTGGCTTTTCATCCTTGTAATTTCCGGCGCCTGGGGATTCGCGGCATACCGCTTGTTGCGCCGCTGGACGGATCCTTCAGCGCCCGAAGCCAGCCTGACCACCACCGTTCTGTTGGGTTTAATGAGCTTGACGACGCTGTGCAACCTTTGTTCTTTATGGGTTCCTATTGGAAAAGAAGTTTGCCTGTTGATTACAGCCTGTGTACCGTTCTTGATTTATTTGAACCGGCATTCCTGGCCCATGTTTATTAAAAGGAAATGGACAGTTTATCGGGTCAATCCTCGCATAACGATTATTTATTTTTTGCTTCTGGTTATCATTGCTTTTGCCAAAACCGTTGGCGTTTCTGAAATTGAAGACGAAGCTGCTTATCACCTTCCCTTAATTCGCTGGATCGAAAATTATCCTGTTGTTCCGGGTATTGCAAACATTGAAAACCGGCTGGGAATCAATCCATCCATTTATCTGACAAATGCCTTATTCGGCCTGGCTTGGTTGTATAAAGGTGGTTTATATGACCTGAACAGTTTCTTGTTCGTGTTGATTAGCGGGTCCTTTTTATCGGGGCTGGGGCCAATTCTGCGCCAGGAAAAGGATCGGTTGTTATCAGGCATTGTGCAGGTAGCCGCATTTGTTTTTTTGTTCCGGATTTACCTGACCAGCATGGATGCTGATTTTCTGAACATCTATGGTGTTTTGTATTTATTAGTTTTCATCATCCGGCAAATGGAGCAGTCGCGGTTTGGCCATCCTGACTGGCAAACGGTCTGGAGTCTGCTATTTTTCTGTTTTTTGGTCACCAACAAGTTTTCTGCCGCATTGCTGGCTCCCGTAGCATGCTGGCTTTTGTATGAGTTGATTCGAAGAAATCAATTGCGAACGGTCCTGGTTTCCATTGCGCTTGGTAGTTTGATTGTTTTATCGTGGGTTGCCCGGAATTATTACATCTCCGGCTTTGCGGTTTGCCCGGTTTACTTTTTGGACTTCTTCAACGTTGATTGGAAACTGCCACCGGACATCATCCGGGGGCAATACCATTACGTAAGTGAATTTGCGAAAACAGAAGTCGTCAGGCCATTTTATGCCTACGTGGCCTACGAACCGGCTCTAAAGGATTGGTTGCCAGGCTGGTTTCAATTAATATGGGCGCAATTGCTGGGAAAACTGGTGATTGCAGGATTGGCTCTTTCTTTAGCGCTTTGGGGCTTTTCTGCTTTTTCGCAAAAAAGGAAAGCTTTATCAGCCTATAAACTTCTGGCCGGCCTATTGTTTTTGGCCATTTTAGCTTGGTTCTTGCGTATTCCCGCACTTAGATTTGGCTGGCCCTGGTTACTGGTATTTATTTGCATCAGCGTATATGTTCATTTTGAGATTTGGCTAAAGGAAAGAATCCGCTTAGTTGGACTAAGTCTGTCCGTTTTGCTGGGGCTATCGCTGTTGAGAAGTACAATTGCCTCTGTAAATGAGGGAGTTGATTTAAAAAACCGCTGGCTGTATCCTGCTCCGGTAACTTACACGGCCACCTACACGACTCAATATTTTAACCAGATTAAAATTCAGGTTGCACCGGACGATTTTTGCAGGGATGCCGTTCCACCTTGTTTTCCAAAGCACTACCACCCTGGCTTGCGAGCAAGGGGAAAAACGGTGAAGGAAGGGTTTAGGATTGGTTATTAGTTACCGGTTATTGGTTACTGGTTATTGGTTATTAGTTATTGGTTACTACCCAGTAACCAATAACCCGTAACTATTAACCAATAACTACTCCCCCGTGTCAATCAGCGCCGGATTCATCCCCATGTTCGAGAAGCCGCCGTCGTGGAAAAGGTTTTGCATGGTCACAAACCGCGTCAGATCCGAAAACATCGTTACGCAATAATCTGCGCAAGCCTCAGCGGGTGCGTTGCCGAGCGGCGACATTTTATCGGCATACCCAAAAAAGTCAGAAAACCCTTTAACGCCAGATCCCGCTGTGGTCATCGTGGGCGATTGGGAAATTGTGTTGACGCGCACTTTTTTCGTTGTGCCGAAATGGTAGCCGAAACTGCGTCCGAAAGATTCCAGCAACGCTTTGGATTCTGCCATTTCACTGTAATCCGGGAACACGCGTTGCGCAGCAATATACGTCAGGGCGAGAATAGATCCCCAGTCGTTGATCGCGTCCAACTTCCAGATGGTCTGCATCATTTTATGAAAGGAAACTGCCGAAATATCGAAAGTTTTCAGCATAAAATCGTAGTTCAGATCGGTGTAGCTTCGTCCTTTGCGCACATTCAGCGACATCCCGATGGAATGCAATACAAAATCTGCTTTCCCGCCAAATATTTCCATGGAGCGCTTAAACAGGTTTTCCATATCTTCCACTGAAGTAGCATCAGCCATGATGATTTCTGCATTCAGTTTGGCCGCCAACTCATTGATCTGGCCAAAACGCAACGCTACTGGTGCATTGGTCAACACAATTTGCGCGCCTTCTTCATGGCAGCGTTCCGCTACTTTCCACGCGATGGACTTTTCGTCTAAGGCGCCAAAAATGATGCCTTTTTTGCCTTGTAAAAGGTTATTTGCCATGTTGTTTTTTTTAGATGTTAGATTTTAGATGTAAGATGTTAGACACCATCACACCATACTTAACAATTCACGGGCATTCTCCATCGCCGACGTACTGGGCGGACTCTGACTCAACATGGTCGCGATGGCACGCACCCGTTCATCGGGTGTCAACGACCGAACCAGCGTAACGGTCCGGTCTTCGTTTTCTTTTTTATACACAAAATAATGGACGTCCGCCTTCGAAGCAACCTGCGGTGAGTGGGTAATGCTCACTACCTGGTGGTGGTTGCTCAACTGGCGCAGGATATTGCCCATGCGCAGGGCCACATCGCCGGAAATCCCTGTATCAATTTCATCAAAAATCAGGGTAGGCAAAGGAATGGCGCTGGCAACCAGCGACTTGGTCACCAAAGTCAGGCGCGACAATTCACCGCCGGAAGCCACATCTTTAATTGTTTGAAGGCGGCTGCCTTTGTTGGCGGCAAAAAAGAAATTCACTTCGTCGAAGCCCGTCGGTCCCAGGTTTTCAAGGGCTTTGAAAACCACGTTCAACTGTGCATTCGGCATGGCCAACTGACCGAGCATGTACTGCACCTGTTCTTCAAATGGCCCCGCTTTGGATTTGCGGCGTTCGCGCAACTGTTCGGCAATTTCCAACAACCTCGCTTCTTTCACGTGGATGCTTTCCTCCAGGTTGCGGATGGATTCGCCCAAATCGCCAAATGCACCCAATTGTTTTTCGATCTCGTCTTGCAGAGCCAGCAACGCTTCCACATCTGCAACACCGTGTTTTTTTTGCAACCGGTAGATCAGATCTAAGCGCGTCTGTACCTCCTGAATGCGCTCCGGGTTGTATTCCGTCGCTTCGGCGATTCGGTTGAATTCGTCGCCAATGTCCTGTAATTCAGCAACTAAGCCAGTGTATCGTTCGTGCAATTTTCCGGTTGCCGCGTCTATTTTTCCGATCGTAGCCACTGCATACCCAATTTCCTCCAACTGGCTAATGACCGCCAAATCGTTTTCGCAAAGGTGTTGAAACGCGCCGGATAAGGTGCGTTTGATGTCTTCCGCGTGCGTCAGGCGCGACAGTTCCGCTTCCAACGCCTCCTGTTCGCCTGCAACCAATTCAGCCTGGTTGAACTCTTCCATTTGAAAGGTCAAAAAGTCCATTTCCCGGGCGCTGCGCTCATTGCGATGGACGAGTTCGGCCAATTGTTTCTTTTCGGACTGGAAGTGACGGTAAATCTCCTGATACCCTTCGAGCAATGCTCTGTTGTCGGCTAAGGCGTCGAGCATCCGCAACTGAAAGGAAACATTGTGGATGTCGAGGGAGTCGAATTGCTGGTGTAAATCAATCAAAGCGCCGCTCAATTCCTGCAAAACGCTGAGATTCACCGGCGTATCGTTGATAAAGGCCCTCGATTTCCCGGAAGGGGCAATTTCGCGGCGAATGACCACTTCATCGTCGTAGTCTAAGTCATGCGCTTCAAAAAATGCGCGCAGGCCATATTGTGTAACCTCAAAAGCGCCCTCGACCACGCATTTTTCGCTTTCTTCGTACAGCGACTTGGTATCGGCACGGTGGCCCATAATCAAGCCCAGCGCACCAAGCAGGATAGATTTACCCGCACCGGTTTCCCCGGTAATGATGGTCAGTCCTTTGGAAAAGTTGATTTCCAGCGATTCAATAATGGCGTAGTTCCGGATTTGGAGGCTCTTGATCATACTTGTTTATTGCCGCAATGCGATTAGCGCGACAAATCTAATAATTTTTACCCTTCGACTTCCTTCAGGTTGAAAAAATCCTTTTTCTGGTTATTTGTTATCGGTTACTGGTTATTGGGCCGTTCTCCCATCTTCAAATCCTTTTTGTGGTTGTTTGTTGTTCGTTGTAGGTTGTTCGTTCTGTGCTCGCATCCTCAAATCTTCAAACCCTCAAATACTCGCATCCTCAAATCTTCAAATACTCAACGCCTCAAATCACCATCAAATTACACCCCCGAACCTCGCTGTAATCCAGCCGCCCGAGCACTTCAAAACTGTGGTCGGCATAGCCCCTGCCGAGGTCGTCCGTGGCAATAAAACTGAGCGTATCCACATTGGCTAAGTCAATCAGGTTGATGGCGCCGGGCCTTCCCGGGCGTTCGATGCTAAGCGGATCCGAGGTTTCCCGGATCAGTACCCGCAGCGTTGGCGAAGGCCGGAACAACCCATCGCCTTTGGAATAGGCTTGCGACAACAATTCGGTCATGCCGTATTCGGAATGGATCTGCGCAGCGCCGAAAGCCGATTTGAGTTTTTCGTGCAAGACATCACGGGTCAGTTCTTCGCGTCGCCCTTTCATGCCGCCCGTTTCCATAATAATAGTAGCCCCCAAAGGCGTGGGATGCGCTTCCGCCAGGTCGAGCAGGGCAAAACTCACCCCAAGCAACAGGGTTGGAACGCTGTGTTGCCGGCACCAGGCCAATTGCTCCAGCAGCGCCTCGTGGTCGTACAAAAAAAAGCCGCTCTGTTCATACCGGGAAAGGCGGATGAAATAATCGGCCATCGTCACCAAAGAAGAGCCGCTGCGTTCTAAATAAGAAGGCAGCAACGCCAGAATGCAGTAATTTTCTACCGGGCCATAAAAATATTCAAACCCTTGCCTCGTGCAATCTAAATACCAGGCTAAGTTCCGGACGAAGTGACGGCTGGTCACCTGTCCCGTCGTGCCGCTGCTGCTGAATACTGCTTCCGGCGACCAAAGACTGGTTTGGATGTCGTGCATTTTAAACAACCGAATCGGCAGAAACGGAATGTTTGCCAACCGGGTTACGTTTTCAGGTTGAACGCCAATAAGGCTGATAAACTCGGCATAAAGCGGGTTGTGTTCCGCCTGGTAGCGAAATACAGCCAATGCCGTTGACTCAAAACTCGCCTCTTCCACCCGGGCAATGCGCGTGATCAGATCTTTGCGAAGACTTTCAGATGACATGAAGCGAAGGTAGCATAAAATCCACGTCGCGCCTATGTTCCAACTCCAAAAATCGGCCTATATTGGCACAATAAACAAAGGCGATCATCCATGGAAAAAGACGGAGTTAAAACCTTTTACGCCCGGGATCGGGCTGCATGGCGGGCCTGGTTGGCAGAAAATCACGCCACAGAAACCCGCGTTTGGCTCATCATTTACCGCAAACAAAGCGGCACGCCAAGCATCTATTATGATGAGGCGGTCACGGAAGCACTTTGTTTCGGCTGGATTGACAGCAAGCCCAACAAACGCGACGGCGAAAGCTACTACCAGTTTTTTTCCCGGCGCAACCCCAAAAGCAAGTGGAGCGGGGTCAACAAACGCAAAGTGGAAGAATTATCCGCCCAGGGCCTCATGACCGAAGCGGGATGGGCCGTCATCGAACTCGCCAAACAAAATGGCGGCTGGAACGCACTGGATGAGGTGGAAAACTTAGTGATTCCGGAAGACCTGCAAGCGCAGTTCGATACCACCCCCGGTTCCCAAGCCAATTTCGATGGCTTTTCCAAGTCTGCCAAGCGCGGCATTCTGGATTGGATCAGCAGTGCGAAGCAGGCGGAGACCAGGGCTAAGCGGATTTTGGAGACGGTGACGCTGGCGGCAAGAGGCGAAAAAGCCAATCAGTACATACCTAAGAAGTAGAGCGAGCGGCACATCGCGCTATTTTTTTTCCCGCTACAGCGAAAACGTAGTGAGCGTTGTGCTGTTGTGTGAAATAGAGTCACGCGGCGCACACAGCGGATTTTTATCTCACACAACGGCACAACGGACACTACGTGCAGAAATACTTTGTGTGAAATGAACTTCACCGTGCGTGTACATCTGAAAAAAGTCGTTATTTTTGTAAAAAAGCAGGTTTTATGACTGAAAATGCCTAAGGTTTGGATGAAATATGCTTTGACAAGTGGGGAGGATAAGGAACGGCCTTCTTATAGTGACGAGGTTGGGTTGGATTTGAGGGGGTTGTTGTGATCTCTTATTTGAGACTTTTCAAATACTACAGATTATGATCGGGCAAGAAGAATTACCGTTTACAATTACGCTGCTTTATGGAATTGCATCCAAGTCCTACTTTGAAATGGATGAAATAGAGCAAAAAAAAGCTGCTTCCATGGCATTCGAGCGGGCCAAAGAAGCTGCGTTTACTCGTGGATTGCCAATCATTTACGGAGAAAATGGTTTCGTAATTGCCGAATATTCTGATGGCCGGAGGTTTATTCGTGTAAATGGGAAAGATGTGGAGGCTTACAATGGAAAATAATCCCGTAATATATGTCTTAGCCGGCCCAAATGGTGTAGGAAAAACAACACTGAATCCATATTTCATTCCAAATGGTGTAGCTTATATCAATGCAGACGATATGGCTCGGCAATTACGCGAACGTCTTGGCGATATCAATGTTCAAGAACTTGCTAATGCGCAAGCACTAGAAAAGATGAATAAGTATATTGCAAAACGAGAGAGTTTTGCCATTGAGACAAATTTGGCCGACAAGGAGACCTGGCAATTTTTGATTGGGGTGCAAGGTTTAGGATATGTTATCCACCTCAATTTTTTTGGCGTCTCCGATGTAGCTGTTTGTGTCAATCGAGTGATTAACCGCGTTCTGCAAGGCGGTCATTTCGTCCACCCAGACATTGTTAGAATGCGTTACGAAGCAGGATTAAAATTATTGAAACACTATAAACACATTCCCAATCGCCTCATTTTAACTGACAACACAACGGAAAGTGTGAATTGCGTGGAGCTATCATTCGGTGCGATACTGAAAAAAAATGAAAATTTACCTGATTGGATATTATTCATTTTTTTCGAATCTTTGGATAGGCGTCACGGCCTATCAAACATTGATGAAGCTAAGGAAAAATATCGCCAGATGAAAAGTGGCGAAGAAGACAAAGTCAATGATTGATAATGATTTATAATATTATAAGAAGACTGCTATGGTAAATTATTTTCGATAAAAAACCCACCCATGACCCACCTAAACATCGAAATCAAAGCCCGCACCGACCACCCGGAGCGCATCGAAGCCATCCTCCTCGCCCACCAAGCCGATTACAAAGGTGAAGACCGGCAACGGGATACTTATTACAAAATGACCGGTGGCCGACTAAAACTGCGCCAGGGGAACATCGAAAATTCCTTAATCTTGTACGACCGGCTGGAAGTAGAAGGGTTGAAAAAATCGGAAGTGGTGCTGCAACAACTGCCCGACTCCGGTGAAGCGTTGCGGCAAATCCTCGACCGGGCATTGGAAAACTGGGTGGTGGTGGAGAAGCGAAGAAAAATATTCTATATTGACAATGTAAAATTCCATATAGACAGCGTTGAAAGGTTGGGCGCTTTTGTAGAAATTGAGGCCTGCGACCAATCCGGATCGAAAAGCGAAGCGGAGTTGCGGGAACAATGCGATTATTATCAGGCTTTGTTTGGGATTAAGGCCGACGCGCTTATCGCAAAATCTTATAGTGATATGATCATTGAACTGGATGCAGCCAACAAAAACGACCTTTCTGGTGTCTAATGTCTGTAATCTACTGTCTTATATCTGATGTCTAACGTCTGATATCTAAAAAATAGAGCGCATGAAAACGACAACAAGCTTGTATTTTGGTGTTTTGCTGCTGGGCGGCCTGTTTTTTGCCACTTGCACCCAGCCACCGGATTATCCAAGAGAACCTTCCATTAGCTTCATCGGCTTCAGCCAGTCTGTTATCGCGCAGGGCACGCCAAATGCGCCTTTGGATACGCTGGCCGTCAACTTTTCTTTCACCGATGGCGACGGCGACCTGGGTTCTGAAAACGATTCGCTCGATGTGTTCCTGACCGATAGCCGCGATGGGTTTGTCACGAATTTCAAACTGCCTTTCATCCCCGAACAAGGCGGAGGAAGCGGCATCTCCGGCGATATCACCGTAAAAATCATCAATAAGCCGTTCAACCTTTGCTGCGCCAACCTCGCTACCGGAGAGGCTTGCAAACCCAATGTTCCCGGCCCGACCGACACCCTGTCTTATTTCATCCAGATCAGGGACCGCGCCGGCAATTTGAGCAATAAGACCCGTAGTGGCACCCTTACGCTTCTGTGTAATTAATGAGTTTAATGCCGGGCGGAGCCCGACAAATAAAACACGCGAGGCGGAACTTCGACTTCGCTCAGTTACCGCCATCGCGCGAGCGAATATTTGGATGCAGTGGTTCCATCGGAACCTAATGTCGGTAGACTAATAAACCCAATCAACGCCTTTTCGCAATAGTGACAAGGTCTCCGCTTCCCGGCTTCCGGGTGTTGCCCGGTAATCGTATACCCATTCCGCCATCGGGGGCATGCTCATCAGGATAGATTCAGTGCGACCATCGGTGTCTAACCCAAACTTGGTGCCTTTGTCCCAAACTAAGTTAAACTCGACGTAGCGCCCGCGCCGCAAAGCTTGCCAATGCCGCTCCGCATCGCTGTAAGGTAAATCGCTGTATTTTTTCAAAAGCGGAATATAAGCCGGGCAAAAAGCTTCCCCGACTTCGCGCACAAAATCGAATAGTTTGGATTTATCCACTCCTTCCGTCGGGCCAAGGCGATCAAAAAAGATGCCCCCCACCCCACGCGTTTCGTTGCGATGTTTCAAAAAGAAGTAGTCATCCGCCCATTTTTTGAACTTTGGATAATAGTCGGTATGATGCCGGTCGCAGACACTTTTCAGAAGGAGGTGAAAATCGCGAGCGTCTTCCGGCACAATGTAATGGGGCGTGAGGTCTATGCCGCCGCCGAACCACCAGTTCCCGCTGTCCAATTCAAAATAGCGCACATTCATGTGGATGATGGGGACGTGCGGGTTGTGCGGATGCAGTACGATGGACACCCCAGTAGCAAAAAAACCATCTTCAGAAACGCCCAGTGCTTGTGCAATTTTTTCGGGCAACCGACCCTGCACTGCCGAAAAATTGACGCCCCCTTTTACAATCCTCGCTCCCTCGATGATGCGGGTACGCCCCCCGCCGCCACCTTCGCGTTCCCATAAATCTTCACGAAAACGCCCATCGCCGTCAGCTATTTCCAATTTGCTGCAAATTTCGTCCTGCAGGCGCCTCAGCGCTTCAGCAATTTGTTTCTTATCCATTGGACATGGCTGCTTTTGCCGAGGCCACTACGCTGGGCGCATTGCCAATAAAGATGGCTTTGCCCGATACGATGACCGGCCTTTTCAGAAAAGTGTACTCTTCCAGGATCAAGGCGCGGTAATCCGCCTCAGACAATTGTTTGTCTTTCAGGTTCATACTCCGGTATTTCATGGCATTTCGGCTGAATAACGCCTCGTAGGATCCCGCCATTTCGCGCAATTGATCCAATTGTTCCGGCGTGATTTTTTCCGTTTTGATGTCCTGTAGCTCGCAGCCCGCTCCTTCCGCATTGATATCTTTCAGAATTCGGCGGCAGGTATCGCAATTAGCCAGGTGGTATATTTTTTTCATGATGAGATTTTGTAAACAGCCCCAAAATTAGCGCTAAATTAGAGGCTAATCTTCATACAACTGTCAAAAGATGCATCGGATACCTGAATCAGAACTCATTTTGCACCCGGACGGCGCCATCTATCACCTGCACCTCCTGCCCGAGCAATTGGCGGATACGGTGATAACCGTTGGCGACCCCGAGCGGGTGGCGGAAGTTTCAAAGTATTTCGATGCCATCGAATGCAAAGTCAGTAAAAGGGAATTTATCACCCATACCGGGCGGATTGGCAACAAGCGGCTGACCGTCATTTCAACGGGCATAGGCACCGACAACATTGACATCGTCATGACCGAACTCGACGCCTTGGTGAATATTGACCTCAAAACGAGAATGCCCTTCGAAAAACACCGTTCCTTAGACATCATACGTGTCGGAACCTCCGGATCGTTACGCGCTGAATTGCCCGTAGATACTTTTGTCGCTTCGTCCTACGGAGTGGGCTTAGACAACCTGATGCATTTCTATGAGTATCAGCATTCGTTGCAGGAGGCGGAACTCACCGACGCGCTGGAAGCACACTTTGACCTCATCGGACATCCGCCCGTTCAACCTTATGTTTTTGGATGCAGCAGGGACCTGCTGAAATCCGTTGCAGACGACTGGGTTGCGGGCATCACCCTGACTTGTTCGGGGTTCTATGGGCCCCAGGGCAGACAATTGTTGGCCAAATCCCGGCTTGGGGAAGCGTGGCTGACCGGTATGGGCAGGTTTGATTTTAATGGAACCCGCGTTGTGAATTTTGAAATGGAAACTTCAGGCATTTATGGAATGGCCAGTATGTTGGGTCACCGGGCCTTGTCATGTAGTTTGCTGTTAGCCAACCGAATCACACACCAATTCAGTCCCGACCCGCAAGCCGGTATTGAGCGCCTGATTCAAAAAGTATTGGAAAGCCTTAGTTAATGTCTGTCTTTATAGTCCGATAGCTGCGTTACGCTCGACCCCAAAATCGGTCATTTACGTGAGTAAAATCCCGTTTTTGGGGTCTTCGCGTGCCTTGCTCTCGAACTCTAAAGGCCAGACATCGGACTATAAAGACGGATACTATCCAGACGCCGTCAACCTGATCCGCTCCTCTAATTTTTCCAGTTCCGCGCGGTCTACCTCGTGTTTGCCTTCAAAACTGCTAACATCTAAGTGGAACGGGTAATGGACAGCCGCTTCGAAGAATTGCTCCATGCGTTCAGGCGTCAGGAATTCATCTTCCGTGCCGTAAACAAAGTGGATATCTCCGGAATTAAAATAATCGGCTTGGGGCTGGTAATCAATATCTTCCGGAATACTGCCCGCCCAGAGCACCAAATGCCGGAAAGCAGGTTGATCGCGCAGCATCCACCGCATTTGAGTGGCGCATCCCTGGGAAAATCCCATCAGAATGACGGTCACATCTTCCGGCAGCACGGCGGCGTAGTGCCGGTAAAGGGAAGTGAGGTAATCGCAGTAGTCGTCAATTTCCGTCAGCCGATCCTCCCGGGTCATCCAGGAAGCGCCTACATCGCCGCTGAAGCCTTTCCAATAAAAGCGGGAAAGTCCCTCCGGCGCCAGAATAAAGGTATCGGATTGTTGAATGGATTCAAATTTCCGGATAAAATTTTTGGCCGCCTGGCCGTAACCGTGGCAGGCGATCCACCAGTACCGGGTATGTGTGCCGGGTTGACCCAGGGTATAATAATGCGCCGTTTTGTGAACGCGCAGGGTATGTGCTTCCATTTCTATCTACTGTTTCCCATCCTCTTTTCCCAGGATGTCTTTTTTGCGGGTATCGAGCACGGGGGACGGCCTTGGCGCTTCGTCCATGGGGGTCACTGGGAGCATTTCCTTGTGTTTCCAAAGCCCGCCTTTCAATTCGTAAGCCTCGTAAGACCCGTCCGGAAAATTGGAATCGCCCTGACCGTATACGCCGCCCAAAGTAATGAGGTGGTCAAAAACGATCATTTCCATCGTCTCTTCGTAACTCAATTTGACGCTGCTTTCTGATGAATATTCCAACATGACCCGGTTTTTGGTCATCGTCGGACGCCCTTTCTTTTCGTGGACAAAAACCGGCGCGCCAAACTTCGGTTTACCATCCTGCTGGAAGGTGAGGACATCAATCAGTTTTCGTTTGTGAAAAAAGCTGAACCCGTCGTACCCAAAAAGCAAGTAATATTTACCTTTCGGGCCTTTTGCTTCCCGAATGTTATAATATAAAGCGCCGTACCAGTCTTCCGGCGTCAGTACAGCCTGTTCAGGGTCGCCTTTTAAGTTAAAAGAGCGGTCTACCAATGGATAGAGCTTCAACTCTGGCGTATTCATCTGAATTGCACCGTAATAGCGATAATCAGAGGTATCCACGTACAATTGCCAGGTAAAAATCCGGAAGGTACTGTCCGGCGCATACTGAATCGAAACTGCCTTAACCCGGTCGAATGGATACTGGAAAGAATTTTCGGTTTTCAGTGCTTCCACCAACTTTGGGATAAACACGCGGCAGGTACCAAAGCGGTGTTCCGGTAGCGAATCATTCACAATCGCGTAAGCGAGTAAAGCCAGGGTATCTTCCTTTTGGTTGAGTTGTTCGAGCGCTTCGGGACTGAGTATTGGTTTTTTTTGGGCTGACAGCAAAAGACTTGAACCTGTCAGCAGGAAGAAAAGACCCAGGATTTTTTTCATGGATGGATATTGAATTTGGTATGCAGCTTAAACGCAGGGATTGTATTTTTTAGTTTACAGGAAGAAGTGATACAGTTGGCAGTTTTTCAGGGAGCAGTTGGCAGGATTGTTTTCGTTTCGGATGAAAATTTGAGTTTTCAATAAGTAACACGCCTGCCAACTGAAATCCTGCCAACTGCCAACTGTATCCATTCCTGCCAACTTTCCCTAACTCCGTTTCGTCTTATTATTTTTATAATCCCGAAAAATGAACTCGCCCAACCCCTGAAGGCTGCTGTAAAAAGCTTTTCCGTCGTTGGCGCGCGTAAACTGATCCACAAAGTTCACTAAATAAGGGTCTTGAGCGATCATGAACGTGGTGATGGGGATATTCAGTTTGCGGCAATTGGCTGCTAAACTGAGTGTACGGCTGACGATTTTCCGATCCAAACCAAAACTGTTTTTATAATACCCCTTGCCCCGCTTGATGCATGTCGGTTTGCCATCGGTAATCATAAAGATCTGTTTGTTCGGGTTTTTCCGGCGGCGCAGGATGTTCATAGAAAGCTCCAGGCCAGCTACCGTGTTGGTATGGTAAGGTCCGACCTCCAGATAAGGCAGGTCTTTGATCTCAATTTGCCAGGCATCGTCGCCAAAAACGATGATGTCCAACGTATCTTTAGGGTACCGGGTTGTGATGAGTTCGGCCAAGGCCATCGCCACTTTTTTTGCAGGTGTGATGCGGTCTTCGCCATACAGAATCATGGAGTGCGAAATATCAATCATCAGCACCGTACTCATCTGGCTTTGGTAGAAAGATTCATACACTTCGAGGTCACCCTGATCTAATTTAAACTCCTCGATGCCGTGGTTGATTTGCGCATTGCGCAGCGTTTCTGAAATAGCCAGGTTGTCTAACTGGTCGCCAAATTCAAAAGGCCGCACTTCGGAAGTAAACTCGTCGCCGCGTCCGCTTTGGCGGGTGTCGTGGTTACCACGTTTTGTCTTTTTTAGCTGGCCAAAAATATCTTCCAGTGCTTTTCTGCGGATGCCGATTTCCATTTTCGAGGTAAGCCGAAAGCCTGATCCCGCCTGATCATCCTGGCGCATATAGCCCTGGTCAATCAAATCCTGGATAAAATCGGCCATCCCGTAGTTGTCATCCGTGAGTTTATACTGACGATCTAATTGCGTGAGCCAGGACAGGGCCTCGCGGATATCGCCGGAGGTATAGACCAACAATTCCTGGAGCAGTTTCAGCAACTTGTCAAAAGAAGCGCCGCCCGATTCATCGGGTATGTATTCTGAAAATCGCCAGCCAATCATATTTTTTTTTTATCTCGCACCCTTAGGTGCGAATCCTTTTTTGTCATACTGAACGCTGCGGATCGTATGGTTAAGCTAAAAGCAAATGTACAACTTGTCCCGTACAACTTGTCCCGTATAGCGGGAGCGGGAAAACTAAGCATCGTGAAGTATCCACTACCCTAACGCCTCCGGAAGCGCACAGCAATTCCGGATCAGCGCATCGTAATCGGGTTGATCGGATGATAATTTATGCACAAACGACTCAACCACCTCGCCATTTTGGAGGATAAAAACGCCAGGCATTTGAAAGTCATCGCCTAATTTTGGACCAAGGCCATGCCCTTCTACAAGGCCTGCCTGAAAGCCACGAATCCAGGTTTGCAAACCAAATAACTGGGTAAAAGTACCTTTCGTCAACCCAAACGCGGCATAAAACCGGCATTCGGGGTCGTTGATATAAGTAGGCTGCACAATCTCATAACGCTCGAAATAACTGTCGGCAATTTCACTGGTCGTCATGTGTACAAACACAATTTTCAGCCCTTTGCCTTCAATTAAAGCGCGTTTTTCAGCAATCGTCGCTAAGCCTTTGCGGCAAAAAGTACATCCAAAATGTCGAAGAAAAACGAGCATAACCCCCTGCTGTCGCGACAAGGTTAGCAAGTCGTCTCCAGAATTGGTGATCATTTGCTCCAATATTTCCTGATCAACATAAACGGCGATCATTGTGCGTGCGTTTTTAGACTTATTGGTAACAAGACGCCTTCAAAAAAGTTTTTTCGTTAACTGAATAACAGGCATAAAGCGCTTCAATCGTTAAATTTGGTTTAAAGTATACTTGCCACACCATAAAGGATTCCCGCGTTTTGTTCCATTGTCGTTACCTTTGCCTCGAAAATTAAAGTAATCTACACATGAGAAAATGGTTATTGGCAGTCGGCGTCCTGATATCGCTTCAACATTTAGGAGTTGCACAGACTGAAATTTCAAAGTCGGCAGGAGATTCTGAGAAGGTGAATTGGTTGACGTGGGAAGAAGCAGTGGCCTTGTCGCAAAAGCAAAAGCGCAAAGTACTGATAGACGTATACACCCAATGGTGCCAATGGTGCGAACGGATGGATAAAGCGACTTTTCAGGATCCCGTCATCGCACGCTACATCAATGAAAACTTCTATGCCGTAAAGTTTGATGCCGAAACGAAAGACGAACTGACGTATAAAGCAAAAGTTTACAAATTTGTGCGCAGTGGCAAACACGGCTACAACGAATTGGCCGTTGTTTTCCTTGGCGAACGCCTGAGTTTCCCCTCTATCGTTTTTTTAGACGAAGACATGGGTCTTATCCAGAGCATTCCCGGCTTCCGCAACCCGTTCGAGTTTGAACAAATTGCATCCTATTTTGCTACGGATTCATACAAAAAGACGCCGTGGTCGGCTTACCAAAAAAATTATACAAGTTCTAAGTTGAAGGATTGAGTTACCGCACGGAAAAAAACTTCATCCTATATTCCACATCGGCATACCCTTTCCGGATGGCCTCCAACCGGCGCTGTACCAAACGCTTTTTCAGCGGTTTGAGCCGTTCCACGAACAAGACCCCGTCAATGTGGTCGTATTCGTGCTGGATCACGCGCGCGTTAAGGCCCGTGAACAACTCTTCGTGCTGAACAAAATTTTCGTCAAGGAAGCGCAGCCGCAACACGGGGGGGCGATCCACGTCGCCGCGGATATCCGGGATACTGAGACAGCCCTCTTCATACGACCATGGCGCCCCGGTTTCCTCTACTTTATGTGCGTTGATGAACACTCGCTTGATGCCCTCGGCTTCTCTGCCAGCCTCCATCATCGGAACGCTGTCTACCACAAAAAGGCGGATCGAGGATCCGATCTGGGGCGCAGCTAAGCCAACCCCGTGCGCGTGGTACATTGTCTCCCACATGTTGGCAATCAACTGCTGCAAATCGGGATAATCGGCGGTAATGTCTTCGGCCACCTTCTTCAATACGGGCTGGCCATAGGCGTAAATTGGCAGAATCATTTTTATTGAGACATTAGATGTTAGACATTAGATATTAGATTGGGTCAGGTGCGATACTGGGTTCGCTCCATATACTCCTGTAAAATTAATACCGCACTCACTTTGTCCACTAAACTTTTGTCGCGGCGTTTCTTTTGGGATACGCCGCTTTGTAGAATAACCTGCTTGGCTTCTACTGAAGTGTAGCGTTCATCCTGCATGACAACTGGAATGTGCGGAAAAAGTTTTTTCAGGTTGCGCACGAAACCAACAACAAGGTGTGCAATTTGCGCCGGATTGCCATCGGGATACATCGGTTCGCCCACCACAAAAGTTTCCACTTCCTCCTCATTCAGATAGCGGGTCAAAAAGTCGAAAATTTCGCTGGTAGGCACAGTGTCCAAACCACTTGCAATGATCTTGAAAGGGTCGCTGACCGCCAACCCCGTGCGTTTGGTTCCGTAATCTATGGCCATTATTCTCGGCATGGCGGCAAAGATAGGGAAATGATTGTGTAAAATAAAAAAGTTGCCAGGTGTCCAGAGAAGCCTCCGGAGTTGACCTGACAACCATTCCCCCTTACTTAAAATCTTATTCCTGCTTTGCGCAGGTGTTAAGGAACGTGTCGTAAATAGGTCTATCTCGCGCACTAAACACGACAGTTCCTTATATACGAATGAACATGGTCAATCGGTTTTCGGCTGGTTTGATTTTTGGGGCTAAATACTTTGGCAGTGATTCCTGCATTTGTAATCATAAGGATGACCATCTAACCATAAGGATGAAGCAACAAATTTGGGTTTTCAGGTTTCCATACTGGTTTAAAGAGCTGTACAAAACGAGTAGTAATGATTCATAGTGTTTGTTAAAAATTTCGCCTTTCGGCTGAAATCAAAATAGAGACGATCAAAAAATTGGAAGTCACATACGCAGATAAAAAAAATAACAAACATTGATTTGGTGCATACAAAACTAAAAAGGAAGATATTCGCCCCGCAATTAAAAATGGCTTTACCAGTTATTGTAAGTACATGATTTGCAGCACATCTATATAAAACAATCCGCCTGTTGACTCTGGCTTAAACTCAATCTATGACGATTTCATCAAAACCTCAACTCGTAAAGCTTTCAGGTGCTGTTCAACACTACGACTGGGGTGGAAAAACTTATATCCCCCAATTGATCGGTGCTGAAAACAACGGTGACCGGCCTTTTGCCGAATTGTGGATGGGCGACCACCCTGGCGCTCCGGCAACCGCTTTTTTGCCTGAAACGGAAATAGCGCTCAACGACCTGTTCAAAGCGGCGCCCGATTGGCTGGGAAAAAAAATGGCTGCTGCCTTTGGCGCCAGACTACCTTACCTTTTTAAAATATTGGATGTCCGTTCGATGCTTTCCATTCAGGTTCATCCGGATAAAGCAGCAGCAGTTGAAGGGTTCCGGGAAGAAAATGAAGCAGGTATTCCGATAAATGCGCCCACCCGGAATTTTAAAGACGACAACCACAAGCCGGAGGTCATGGTAGCGTTGACTGATTTCTGGCTGCTCCACGGCTTTCGAAGCGACGAAGAAACGGATCATATCCTCCAATCTGTACCTGAACTCAACTTTTTATACGAAACCTGGAAATCATCGGGCATCAAAGTCGTCTATCGCTACCTGATGGAAATGCCGCAGGCAGAAGTTGATGTATTGCTGTCGCCCTTAGCGGAAAGGCTTGGCGCCGAAGCGCCGGAAGACAAAGGGCGCCCGGATTTTTGGGCATGGCGGGCCATCGAATCTTTCCGACCGGCTACGGGGCGCTTCGACCGGGGAATTTTTTCCATTTACCTGTTCAATTTAGTGAATTTGAAACCCGGCGAAGGCATTTATCAGGGCGCAGGCATCCCGCATGCCTATCTGGAAGGTGTAAATGTGGAACTCATGGCCAATTCGGACAATGTTTTCCGCGGAGGCCTTACAACCAAACACATTGATGTCCCCCTTTTGCTGCAACACCTGCGCTTCGATCCGGTTACCCCCGTGGCCATCCCTGGCCTAAGCCGCTCGGAAACGGAAATCGTTTACCCTACTCCCGCGCCTGATTTTGAGTTGAGTTGTATCCGGCTGGAAAAAGACCAATTGCATGCTTCAGAAAGCACCTGCGGACCACATATTCTGATTGTACTGGATGGTTCGGTTTTGGTCAATAACACACAGCCCTTCCGGAGAGGCGAATGTTTCCTCGTGCCGGAAGGGCTGGATTATGAGATAACAGGCGAGGCCGTTTTATACAAAGCCGGTCTGCCTATTTAGTCTGTCATCGCAGAAGACTGCTCAATAGCCTTCAACTTGACATTATCCCGGCGGTATTTTTTCCCGGAGCGGTAGTACTCTAAACTGATGAGGTCGCCAGGGCGGTAGCGTCCGACTTGCTCCTGAAGCTCAGGCATGGAGGAGATCGCTACATCGTTAATGGTTGTGATGACGTCTCCAAACAAAAGGCCTGCACTTTCTGCACTGCTGGAAGGATATACCCTGGAGATGTAAGCGCCGGTCGCAGACGGCAATCCGAGCCTGCTGGCCATCACGCCGTCCACTTCCTGGATCTGGACGCCAAGAATTGCGCGGCGTACCGAGCCAAACTGGCGAATATCTTCAACAACTTTTTTGACTAAATTGGCGGGAATGGCAAAAGAATAGCCTTCGTAGCCCCCGCGTTCCGTGATGATGGCGGTATTGATGCCAATCAATTCACCACGGGTGTTGACCAATGCGCCACCGCTGTTGCCGGGATTGACCACGGCGTCGGTCTGAATGAACGACTCAATGGCATAAGCATTACCCAGAATATTGATGTTCCTCGCTTTCGCGCTGACAATGCCTGCCGTAACCGTCGAAGTCAGGTTAAACGGATTGCCCACTGCAAGCACCCACTCCCCTACTTCCACCTGATCCGAATTGCCATATTGCGCCGGGATAAGGTTGCGGGCTTCAATTTTGAGTAAAGCAAGGTCGGTGTTTAAATCAAAACCAACTACTTTGGCGATCAATTCCCGCTTGTCAGACAAGGTGATTTCCACCTTTGCGCTGTTTTCAATGACATGGTGATTGGTGACAATGTACCCGTCTGAGGAAAGGACTACCCCTGATCCTGACGAAGCGCGATACCCGGCGCTGTTGAGTGCCGTCACGTTGACAACTGAAGGCGTCACCGATTTTGAGACCATCCTGAAATCCACACTATTGTTGGGATAAGTCCTGACGGGGCTCGTGTTGACACGGACGGGCGCAGGTTCGTTCACCAACTGGGCAGCTGCATACTCCTCTGATGTCAACAACGCAGCGTCCTGGCTGAAAAGCGCCTGGAAGATGAAAAACGACATCAAAGAACTGAGCATCGCCACAGCAAAATAAGACAAGGGATTCTTCATGAGGGAACAGATTTTATCGGGTAAACAATTAGGAATTCAAATAGGTGTAACGCAAAAAACGCTTTT
>JBJXFD010000519.1:0-8506 GCA_046153985.1 Saprospiraceae bacterium | reverse complement strand
GAACATTTCCTGTTTGGAGAAAGCCTCTTGAAGCCAAATTATTCTCAAATAATCAACACTATTTTTGAAAAAATTTGGCAAATATCTACTTTCACAGTACAGGATTGTTTCATGCAACAACGCCCCTCAAAACTATTCATTTCCCTCCACGTCTCCAAAAAATCACAATAATTTTACTGGTACCGTGTCTGCTCTTTAGAGTTCGAGAGCAAGGCATGTTTCTCCCCAAAAACGGGAGTTTACTTACGTAAATGACCGGTTTTGGGGAGAAACATAACGCAGCTATCGGACTATAAAGACAGACACATCACACCCCCTCCTGCCGCCCCACCAACACCTCCCGATACGCATTCAACAACCTCGACTTCGAAATAAACCCGACAAACCGATCGCCCTCCACCACCGGCAACCGCCAGACGCCGTGTTTTTCAAATTTTTCCATGATGCGGGGCGCCGCCTCGCCGGGGACAACCGTATCGGCGGGAATTTGCATCAACTTGGCGATGCGGATGTTGTCGTAGGTGCTGGGGTCGAAAATCTGGTGGCGGATGTCGTCCAAGAGGACAATGCCACGGAATTTGCCTTCCTGGTCTACTACTGGGAATATGTTGCGTTTGGACTGTTTGATCGTGTGCAGCAGGTCGCGCAGGGTGCCTTCGTAGGGCGCAGAAGCGAACGCCACTTCGATGAGTGCAGTGGTTTCGATGCGCTGGAGCAGCACGTCGTCTGGACTCGCCACGTGGACTTTGTTTTCTTCGGCCAGAGGTTTGGTGTAAACCGAATACGGCTCGATGTAGCGCGCCACAAAAAAAGCGAGCGAACTGACAATCATCAGCGGCACAATGAGGGCGTAGCCGCCGGTGATTTCGGCGATGAGGAAGATGCCTGTGAGCGGGGCATGCACCACGCCACTGATGACGCCCGCCATGCCGATGGCGATAAAATTGACCTCGTTCAGTCCCCAGCCCGTGAGCAGGTTGATGCTGCGCGACAAGACGAAGCCCGTGAGCGCGCCCGTGAACAGCGAAGGCGCAAAGATGCCGCCGTTGCCACCTGCCCCGAGGGTGAGGGCCGTAGCGATCACTTTAATGAAGATCATGGCCGTGGCAAAGGCGACCAATGCCCAGGGCGTGTGTTTAAATTCGTAAAACAGACTGTTGTTCAGCAGGGCAGGGTAGTGGCGGCGGAACAAGTCGTTGATGGTTTCGTAGCCTTCGCCAAACAACGGCGGGAACAAAAAAATCAGGATACCCAGCGCCAGACCGCCAAAAATGATCCGGCCGCGGGCGTTGAGTTTTATTTTTTTAAACCGGGCTTCGAGGCGGAAAGTCGTGCGGGTCATGTAGGCCGCCACACAGCCGCAGAGCAATCCGAGGACGATGTAGAACGGCAGGGCGCCCATCTGCCACTCGCGGAGTACCGGCGCAAAAATGGTTTCGTAAAACAGCAGTTTGGAAACGATTGTGGCCGTTGCGGAAGCCATCAGCAAGGGGATGAAAGAGGCGACCGTGAGTTCGGGCAGCAGCACTTCAAACGCAAAAATGACCCCGGCAATGGGGCTGTTGAAGACTGCGGAAATGCCTGCTGCCGCCCCGCAGGCGATGAATAGATTTCGGAAACGCGGCTGGGCGCGCAGTTCTTTGGCCACGTTGGCGCCGATGGCTGAACCTGTGAGCACAATGGGCGCTTCCAGTCCGGCGGAACCCCCAAAACTCACTGTCAGCGCGCTCGACACCATGTGGGAGTAGGTGGCGCTGCGGGGTAGCCGGGCCGAATTGCGCGAAAGCGCCAGCAGCAGCCGCGACAGCCCTTTGTCTAATTTTCCGGCGTGGATCCGCTTTACGTACAAAACCGCCAGCGCGATGCCGGCCATGGGATAAACGAGGTAAAGAAAGTTAAACTCCGTGGGCTCAAACCAGCCGTCGAGCAGGTATTTGATGAGGCGGACAAACTGTTTCAGCAATACCGCCGCCAGTCCGGCAACTGCGCCGATGGCTACACTCACCACAATGAGGTAAGTGCGTTCGTCTACGTGGTTTCTCAGCCACTTAACGGCGAAGTTGAACAGAAATCGATGCAGGTATGCGAAGAGTTTGAGCCACATGGTAAGGCAAAACTAAGAAGGTTTTCCCATCGTGGTTGTTTTTTACCAGAATAGGCTGTCTACGGTGTGGACACAAGTCGGCGAAATGATCCACGAAGGGTGCTATGTTTCTATGTTTCGCGGGCTTTAGTCCGCCTAAAAATATGATCTCGGCGGACTAAAGCCCGCGAAACATAGCGCCTGTCATGGATCGTTTCGCGGGCTTTATTTCTACGGTTGGGATACAAGCCGGAGTCATTTTTTTGGTAAAAAAATGATTTTCAAAAAATTGAATCTTTGTATTACAATTTACAAACCACCGAAAATCAATAAGAGCCAAGATGTGTCCACACCGTAGAATAGACTGTCTTATAAGGGGCAAAGGGCAAGAAAGACACAAATTACCAAGCTAATCGTGCCAACACCGGCAAGTGATCAGAGGGATAATGACAATTTCGGGAATCGCTGAGTATGGCGTATTGCAAAACTTTTAATTCAGAGCTGTTTAGGAATACATAGTCAATGCGGCGCGTCACCGGTTCGTTGAACTTGAACGCATTGAACGTGCCTTCCGGCCCGAAAGGCGCTTCCATGCTGAGGGCGCGGGCGTCTTTGAGTTCGCGCAGCAGCACAGCAATAGGCGCTTCGTCAGGTTCGGCGTTGAAGTCACCCATGACGATGACCGGCTCATTACCAGTATTTTTTTCGCGGATTTTTCTCAGGATGAGTTCAGCGGATTCTTTGCGTGCGGTTTTGCCAATATGGTCGAAATGGGTATTGAACACCCAAAGGTTTTTTTTTGCCTGCTTGTCGCGCAGGCGGACGTAGGTACACACGCGGGGAAGCGCGGCGTCCCAGCCTTTGGACACCACATCCGGCGTTTCGGACAACCAGAACGTGCCGGAATCCAGCAATTTAAAGCGGTCTGTTTTGAAAAACAGGGCTGAAAATTCGCCGCCATCTTTGCCGTCATCGCGCCCCACACCGATGCGCTGATAGCCGGGCAATTGTTCATTCAGGTATTCTAATTGCCGCAGCAGTCCCTCCTGAATACCAAACACATCCGGCGCGAAAAAACGCAACTGGGCAGCCACATGATCGCGGCGTTTCGGCCAGGCATCTTCTCCATCGCCTGGGTTGTCGAAACGGATGTTGTAGGTGAGCACGCTCAGGTTTTTTTGTGCGTTGGAGAAAGAGGCGAAAGTGAAAAACAGGCAAAGGGACGCTAACAATCGCATGGTGATGAATTGTGGAATGTAAAAAAGTATAGGTTTCACAAAAAGGTAACACCTCTTGGAGAGGTATCACCTTGAGCCTCGTTTGGAGGTGCAAACCCTAAGGTGACACCTTTCTAAAAAGGTGTTACCTTTCTCGAAGAATCAACCCTGGATCAGCTCATGGCAAACCGTATGGGAGCGACACGGAGTTTCACGGAGTAAAGGAGTTTCACGGAGTTAGACACTCTGTTAGACTCCTTTTGTAGGTTGCCGTGAAGAGCATTTCCTCGAGGGAACACAAGCCTGAACATTTGTGGCCCTAACGAACAACTTCGTTTCGACTCCGCTCAACGAACGAACAACGAACAACGATCAACTCCTTAATCAAAACTTCCTCAAATTATAAATAAACGAAAGCATAAAATACCGCTGCAATACCTCGGTTTGCACGTCTTCAAAGTACACTTCGGTAATGTTTCGCTGCACGCTGATGTTTTCGCTCAGGGCGTCGAAAACCGACAAGCGGATTTCACCTTCCTGCTTTTTAAACAGTTTTTTGCCGATGCTCATGTTCCAGAGCAGGTAATTTTGGTTGAAACCCTCCGACAAGCCGCTGTTCAGCTGGTGGCTGAGTTCGGTTTGGTACACGAATCCTTTCAGGAAAATCCAGTTGAAACGCAGGCGCGAATTCTGGCTGAAATACTCGCTGTTCAGGTCTTCCCGCAGGCTGTTGCGCACGATGTTGTAGTTAGAATTGGTGGATACCGTAAAATCTAAGTTTTCGCTGATGTTGCTGCTGACCACTAAGCCAAATCCGAAAGAGGGGGTGCTGGAAATATTTTCTTCTCCATTGATCAAACCAGGCGTGCTGGAATAATTGCCGGAAAGGTTCATGTTGATGTTCGATTTAATGGCTTTCAACGGTACACTGTACGTGATAAAGGAGCGCAGGTTATAGTACCCCTCCAAATTGACGGGCTGCGAAAACTGGGCGCCTTGTTGCAACGCAATCCCATTGCCGATCACCGTGTCTCGGTCTGCAATAAAGGTGCTTTTGCCGATGTAATCCTGGGTCAGGGTGCCGGACATCAGGACAAAAAACGAAGACGATTTTTCAGTATTCGTAGAAGAGTAGCGCGCCGACAACATGTGCCGGAAATCCTGCACCAGATTAGGGTTGCCGCTGCTGAGTTGAAGCGGGTTGGAGTTGTCGAGCACGTCCTGGAGCTGGCTCACGCTGGGCGCATTCGAGCGGGCGTTGTAGAAAACGCGCAGGTTTTTGGTTTTGGTGAAATTATAGCGGTACATGGCCGAAGGAACGAAGTTGTAAAACGTGCGTTCCACTTTGCTTGCAAACGGGAAGGTCTGGTCGTTATTTAGATCTGCCCGTTGGTACGCCAGCCGGAAATTAAAACTGGACTTTTCCGAATTGTAGCGATAACCCGCTTCTAAAGATTGGGTCAGGTAGCTGCTTTTGAAAACATTGGACAGCATCGTGTCGCGCAGGTCGTATTTGTCTGTTACTTCAGAATAATTGAAGGTTTGTTTGTCCGAATCACTGTCCGCCAAAGATGCCTGGTAGCCGAATTGGAGCGAACTTTTTTTGCTCAATGGTTCGGTATAAGTAACATTTGTAGAGAGGGTAAGCCCGGTTCTGTCTAAGTCAGAAAGCTGGTTAAGTGAATCGAAGCTGATCGGATCCGTGAAAAAGTTATTGCCCGAAAACAGGCTGCTTGCCCCGGTGTTTTCGCTGTAGTTGGTTCCTACATTCAACGAAATGGTACGGCCTGCTTTGGCAAACCGGTGCCGGTAGAGCAGATCGGCGGAAGCAGACAAACCATTCAGGTCAGAGTTAAAAAGGCTGCCGGTGCTGTTCAGCGGGGTACTGCTCAGCAGGGTTTCGCCCGATATATTTTTCAGTCCGTCGTTCTCTTGCAAAGACACCCGGGGGGTGAAGATGATCGAATTCGCGCTGTCTATTTTGTACTCCAGCCGGAAGTTGAGCCGGTGGTTCGTATTCATGCTGGAACTCAGGTTGGTTTCCGTGTAAGTCTGGCCACCGTCTGCCGGGAAGGCATACTGACGAAACAGCGATTGGTCGGCGCTGTTGTCGCTCCGGTTAAAGAAATAGCTGCCGCTGACCTCAGTTTTTTTACCCCATTTATCGGAGTAGTTGAGTCCGATGGCATGCGTTTTAGAGATGCCACCGCTTTGGGGCACGAGGAAATCACCGGTATTGCCACTGCCGCCACCACCCGGTCGTCCGCCACCGCCGCCACCACGGGGTGGACCGCCGCCGCCACGGGGGCCACCACCTCCGCCTCCGCTGCCTGCTGAAATCCCAACTAAGTCTTCAGCAGAGAAATTCTGTTCGTTGACGTTGTTCGATTGCGCGACGATGGAAAAGCGCCGGTCGCCGTTGAAAAAGTTGATGGTGCCGCCAGCTTTGTAGCGTTCCAAATCGCCGTAACCTGCATAAACACGGCCAAAAGTGCCGTTTTGGATGCCGCCGCCGCGTGTAATGATGTTGATGGTTTTGGTGGTATTGCCGTCGTCTACACCAGAGAAGCGTGCTTGTTCGCTTTGCTGGTCGAAGACCTGGATTTTATCAATGATTTCCGCCGGCATATTGCGCAGCACCGCGCTGGGGTCGTTTCCGAAAAACGGTTTGCCGTCTACCAGCACCTGTTTGACGTCCTCGCCCTGGGTTTGTACTTTGCCATCCACCAAGCTTACCCCGGGCATTTTTTGAACGAGGTCTTCAGCGGTCGCGTCCGGGTTGGTTTTGAACGCATTGGCGTTGAACTGGGTCGTATCGCCTTTTTGCATGCTGGGCAGGGCTTGTTCGGTGACCTGAACCGTGCCGAGTTGAGTGGCGGCTGCTTCCAGAACGATCCGGCCAATTCGGGTTGGCTGTGCGCCCACTTCTATGCTTTTATAAACGTCCTGGAAGCCGAGATAGGTGACATGCACGGTGTAATTGCCCAGTTCTACCTTTTCGAAACTGAAGCGTCCGTCCACATCGGAAGTTGTAACAGTTTTGACCGAATCCGGCAAGTGGATTAAACTCACGTGCGCACCGATCAGGGGCAATTGATCGGATGCGCCAATTACCATCCCCCTCAGTGTTTGCCCTTGGGCGGCTGCGCTGAATGACAACCCAAGAAACAGGGCAATACTGCAAAAGTGTTTGAAATTCATACTTGTCTGCATTTTTCGTGGCACTATGACCAGGCTTGATGTGGCGAGTTTAAGGCGATATTCCCGGATAAGGGGTTAATATCATCACCAGGCCCAATCCGATGCTCAGGGGCGGGTAGATGTAATGGAATGAAATCGTGAACGCGAATTGTATCCTGGACAGGATTTCAACATCCATAGTTTATCGCATCTTGGGCCTTCTTCTTTTGCCGCCGGGCTGGAAGATCCCGTTTTGCCCACCCATACGGATGGCCGCTTTGGCCTGGCCGCGGTTCTCAAAAGCGATTTCGAACTGCTTCATTTGTTCTTTGATGTTGGGATCACTGACCTTCAACATTTTTAGGTTTTTGTAGTGGATTTGCGCCTGATTCCATTTCTGCTTGTTGGCGGAAATAGTCGCCAATTGCAACTGGATCATGGCGCGCTCATTGTCGCTGGGCAGTTTGATCTGTTCCGCGATTTTCAGCCACTTTTCCCCTTCATCGGTGTCCTTACGGGCCAATGCAATGGTGCCTTTCAGGATATAGTAATACGCTTTGTTGGCAGAATAGAGCCAGTTGGGTTTAAGCGTCAGGTTGAGCAGTTTTTCCGCTTTGTCAAAATCGGATGTCTGGATGGCTTTCGCAGCTGGTCCGATGGTTCCCAGAATGAAGTACCCGACAAGGAGCACAACGGCGACCAGCAGGAACCAGATGCCGTACCAAAAACCAAACAGTGCCCACAAAGCAACGCCGCCCGCAGTCAGCGCGGCGATCAGGGCAAATCTCAAATAAGGATGGATTACAAACATAGTTTTAGCCTCTTTTTCAATGGCGCGCAAAGTTAATCAATTCTGACTTATGTATAGCTGGTTATCTGATCTTCATCTCCATCATCATGACTAAATAAGACCGTGCAAAAGTTGCAGGGGAATCGAAAACCAGCAAATTCGGATCCGGTGTTACATTGCGGTACGGTTCTGCGATCTGTTCGATGGCCCTTTTGATGGCCTTTTTTTGAAATCCAACGCCGTCATTTTCCCGGAAGTTGTCCTGAAATCCTAAGGCTTTGAAGTAGGCGGATTCCATGATCCGGAAGTACAGGTGGAACAACGCCCGGTCGTATTTTGTAATGGCAAAATTGAACAGGCATTTGCCAACAATGTAGCCAGGGATGGCTAAAGCAACCTTGTCGTAGGCGTTCTCTTCGTACCAGTCCATTTTGGGCAATTCGCTGGAAAGCACCTGCACCACCTGTTCGTGACCAACGGAAGTTGTGATCCCGAAAGTGGCCGGCACGCGGTACATTTCTTTAAAAAAGGCTTCTTTGGGACGGGTTGCCAATTTTTGTAACTCTTTGCAAAACAAGAGGTTTTTCTGCGCCACTGTGCGTTCGTCTTTCGCAAAATAAAGCCGGTGGACCCGCTCCAGGGTTTCCATCGTGAAGCCTTCCGGCTTGATCAGGTAGTCCAATTTGTAAACTAAATTGAGCAAAAGGTAGGAGATGCCGCCGGGGTATTGGTTTTTATCCAATTTGCCCCGGTCAATTTCTTCCAGCGTTTCCCGGATTGCCTTTTCCAACCAGGCGTATTTTACCTCTTTTTCCGCTTCCGGCACCGGTTTCAGGTGCGCCACTTCCACAGGTTCGAGGTTGCCAAACTCGTCCATGAGCAAATCGTCTTGCTTGTCGGCGTTGGTGGCCAATTCTTTCAACGCATAGTAAAGTTTGTATGGCGAACCGTCGAGGGTATACGTGTCGAATACGATGGTTAGGTTGTTGTCGGGGTCGAGTGCGAAACGGCTGTATTGCAAACTGAAATTTTGCTCCATCAGGCGCCTAAGGACCGCCGTGCTCAGGCTTTGCGTTTTGACGATTTTGGCTTCGATTTTTACCTTATGTGCGTCGGCGTAGCCGTTTATTTTTTTGGAACCCTGATACAATTCAAAACACAGTTGTTCGCCGTCTAATTGCCAGTGCACGTTGCCTTCTTCGGGGTCTTTGAGGTATTCCAGAAAAGCAATATAGG
>JBJXFD010000507.1:0-12613 GCA_046153985.1 Saprospiraceae bacterium | reverse complement strand
GCATGCGTGGTCGGAGTGGCGGGCGTGGCAGTTTGTGGGGGAGTGGGGGTAACCAAACCTATAAGGTTTTCGGAAACCTTATAGGTTTTACTCAAAAAAAAAGCCACCCAATTGGGCGGCTTAGTGGCGATAATGAGATTCGAACTCATGACCTTCCCGCCTGTTTGGCGGGACGCTCTAGCCAGCTGAGCTATACCTACTTTAAATCAGGGTTGAAGCTTGCAACCAATGATTCTATATAGGCTCTTTTTTTTCTTTTTTTAATCTGAAGTTCACGTTGAACAGCAAGTGCGCGGGTCTCAAAGGATTCAAAGAAGACTAACGACCAAGGAACACCTGCTTTAGTAGATTTGCTCCGTCCTCCATTGTGCCTGGACAAACGATCTCCTATTTCGCCACTAGATCCAACGTAGTAACGATCGAGACTTTTGGAATAGAGGATATAAACATAATAAGTCATAAAACAAAAAAAGCCACCCAATTGGGCGGCTTAGTGGAGATAATGAGATTCGAACTCATGACCTCTTGCATGCCATGCAAGCGCTCTAGCCAGCTGAGCTATACCCCCGGTCAAAAAAATAAGTCAAATAGTAGATTGAAGTGGAGATAATGAGATTCGAACTGTGACCTTCCCGCTTTTGCAAGCGGGACGCTCTAGCCAGCTGAGCTATACCCCCTTCAAATTCTAAATTTTGGCACGTCTTTCCGTGCTTGATAATTTAGCGACGCGAAAATAACACTTTTCTCAATAAGTCAATCCACCTTTTTGAAAAATATATTAACTCACCTTACACGTAGTCAGTTCCCCCTTGGGCAGAAATGATGGATTCTGGATTTATGATGGTTTGCGGCGTTGTACCTCTGAACGCTCGTTCAGCAGGTTGCACGAACCAAGTCCCCTTTTCAAAAAAATAAAGTTCGTTTGGGAAAGGAGTAGCAAAGAGCGGGCATCGCTTAGCGTGACGCTCGCTCATTCGCAATGCTGTCTTCGCCGCAGTATGGTTTAGTAGAAAATTAGAGCAACTATATCCAGAGAAAAAAGAAACGTCGTAATGCTGTCTTCGCCGCAGAATGGTTTAGTAGACGCGAAGAGTCTGCTCATAACCACATACAAAAGTCGCAATGCTGTCTTCGCCGCAGAATGGTTTAGTAGATGACAGCCTTACCCAAGTCGGAGTAATGGCTCACATGTCGCAATGCTGTCTTCGCCGCAGAATGGTTTAGTAGTCGAATGGCTTGCTGTGAAAAGATGGGAGAAAAAGGTCGCAATGCTGTCTTCGCCGCAGAATGGTTTAGTAGGAGGAGGCAACGGATGGGGAGCTGCTGAATTACATGTCGCAATGCTGTCTTCGCCGCAGAATGGTTTAGTAGTCGGGGTGGGGTGTTAAAACAAAAAAAATTGAGTTTGTCGCAATGCTGTCTTCGCCGCAGAATGGTTTAGTAGTATTGACTGGGTCAATTCCCTCGGCAAAACGGGAAAAGTCGCAATGCTGTCTTCGCCGCAGAATGGTTTAGTAGTTATTTCAAAAACCGTGCTGATGGTGGAATCTACTTCGGTCGCAATGCTGTCTTCGCCGCAGAATGGTTTAGTAGGTCCTCTGGTGGCGGTGATGGTGAAGGGGGCTACACTGTCGCAATGCTGTCTTCGCCGCAGAATGGTTTAGTAGTTTATGGAACAGGAGAAAATCCTGAAAGGGCTTTACCTGTCGCAATGCTGTCTTCGCCGCAGAATGGTTTAGTAGGGACGCGCAGCTGGACTGCGACCCCGCGTTAAACAGTCGCAATGCTGTCTTCGCCGCAGAATGGTTTAGTAGACCTGCAAGGCCTCGCCGAGGAGGACGGGATCCCCGAGTCGCAATGCTGTCTTCGCCGCAGAATGGTTTAGTAGCAACCAATCTGGCTGCAAATAGCGATCATAGTGTTGTCGCAATGCTGTCTTCGCCGCAGAATGGTTTAGTAGTGGTCTGGGAGTGCTGTTCTTCCACCTCCCATAAAGTCGCAATGCTGTCTTCGCCGCAGAATGGTTTAGTAGATAGATAAGTTATTCGAAATGTTGGCAAACCTCACGAGTCGCAATGCTGTCTTCGCCGCAGAATGGTTTAGTAGAAATAAGGGAGGTAGAATTTGGTTCTGTAGAGGTAGTCGCAATGCTGTCTTCGCCGCAGAATGGTTTAGTAGCAACATCTACAGTATAGATGAAAGAGACACCTGCAAGTCGCAATGCTGTCTTCGCCGCAGAATGGTTTAGTAGATGCCCGACTTTTAATATGACAGTACCTATAAGGCTTGCAAGGTAAAAAAGCACCCGCAAATTTTCATGCCTTTTGGTTAAATATTTCTTAAAAAACGAGGGATAAAGCATCAAAAACAATGTTTTTCCGAGTGCTTCCCGCAAATTCAAACACCTGTATATAAATAAGTTAGATAACAAAAAGAGTATTTTAAATTAGACAAAATCATAAGGTCATACTCCGCTGGTAAGAGGCTCTGCTGCCTGCGAAATTAAACACTACTAACCTTCCCCAACCTCCCCGCAATACCCGCCCCTCCAAAATTGTCAACCCGGTCATTACATTGACTATTAAAGCGCATGAGGGTCAATTACCGTCAGCCCTGCAATAGTTTACCGGAGAGGTAGTCAATGACTGCATTACTGTCAATCAGCCATTGCGTTCCCATTCATTGCGACTTTCGATGATGTATTGTTGAAGTGCTTCACCGACTTCAGCAGAGAGTTTGCCGGCATATTTGCCAGAGAGTTTACCAGAAACGGGGACTGAATCAGGCTTTTCGTTTGCTATTTCGGGAACCTGCTTGTATGCGATTTTCAGCCGTTCCAATAAAGGCAGCAGCACTTGAAGGTCTTGATGCTGTTTGATTTCTATCACGAGTTGCATAGGCGAAAACTTTTGACAAAAATACGATTTTTTCAAGCTCCACAGCGTCGCAAAGCCTTTCAAGTCAAGAATATTTGCATTTTTATGGTGCTGGTTCGATTACGCCCTGCAGTCCAAGACTCAATGCACATAGTTTATAAATCCACAAAACAACATACACACAACAAAGAAAAGATTCTTATCCCGGTAAAATGTCCCCCTTTCCCCGCCAAGCCGTACTTTAGCACCCGAACCAAAACCTGCTTGCCATGCGCTACGTGTTCACGTGCTTTATCCTGTTCCTGTTTACTTTTGCGCCAAGCGCACAAACGACAACCTTGCTGCAATCCGGCCCGATGGTGGGGTATTCTGAAATGCGGGAAGTGCTGCTTTGGGTGCAAACCCAAAAAGCAGCCAAAGTGCAGATCCGCTACTGGGTCTCTTCTAAACCTGCCGATACCCTGCACACCGCGGCGGTGATGACGAAGGCGGAAACAGCTTTTACCGCACACCTTTTGGCCGACCGCGTAGAACCCGGTAACCGTTACGATTACCTGCTGCTGATTGACGGGAAGCCCGTGAAATTAGATTACCCAACCACTTTTCAGTCGCAAACCCTGTGGCAGTGGCGCACCGATCCGCCGGTTTTTAAAATGGCGGTGGGCAGTTGCGCTTACGTCAATGAAACGGAATACGACCGCCCGGGCAAACCCTACGGCGCAGACTATCAAATTTTTCAAAGCATCCATAAAATGCGGCCCGACGCGATGCTCTGGCTCGGCGACAACACCTACCTGCGGGAGGTGGACTGGAACACCCGCACCGGCATCCTGAAGCGCAATACGCATACGCGATCTATTCCCGAAATGCAGCCGCTGCTGGCGTCTACGCACCACTACGCCATCTGGGACGACCACGATTTTGGTCCCGACAACTCCGACCGCAGCTTTGCGCAAAAACACCATACGCTGGAGGCATTCAAACTTTTTTGGGCCAACCCCTCCTACGGTCTCGAAAACAGCAAAGGCATCACCAGCTTTTTCCAGTTTGCCGACGTGGATTTTTTCCTGTTGGACAACCGCTACCACCGGGCGCCGGACAACCGCAAATCCGGCGACCGCACCATGCTGGGCAAGGAGCAATTGGAGTGGCTGATAGACGGGCTCGCTTCAAGCCGGGCGCCGTTTAAAATGGTGGCCATTGGCGGTCAGGTGCTGAACACCGCTGCCGTTCACGAAAATTACATCAACTATTACCCGGAAGAGCGCGAATACCTGCTCAAGCGCATTGAAGAAGAAAAAATCAAAGGGGTAGTGTTCCTCACCGGCGACCGCCACCACACCGAAATGAGCCAGTACACCAACGGCGCAGGCAATCTGGTGACCGACATCACCATCTCGCCGCTCACTTCCGGCCACGCGTTCAACGTGACCGACGACAACAAATACCACGTGGAAGGTACCTTGGTGCTGAAACGCAATTTTGGGGTATTGGAATTTTCCGGCCCGCGCACGAGCAGGGTTTTGACGGTGAAAACTTATGATAGCAATGGGGAGGAGTTGTGGACACAGGTTATTAAACCCAATTAAGAAGCATGTTGGGGCTCATGGTTTTTCACCACATAGAGCACATAGTTGTTTTCACATAGTTCACATAGCTGTTTTCGCAACTTTTCCCGACTTGGCGTAATAAATAACATAACATAGGGAAGATGCACTTTATGGGAACCATAAGCCTCTATGTGATCTATGTGAAAATCCCTATGTGAACTATGTGGTAAAAAAACTTATGTGGTAAACACACAAACCATGATCAAAACCCGCATAAAACGCCTCAACCACTTCCTCTTCCGGCAACACCGCCGGAAAACCTTCGCCGTGCTCGCCGTGCTGTTGCTGGCTTATATTTTTTGCCTGCCGCGCCCCCTCTTCGACCAGCCCACCTGCATGGTGCTGGAAGACCACGCCGGCAACCTGCTTGGCGCGCGTATTGCCGACGACGGCCAATGGCGCTTCCCGCAAGCCGACAGCATCCCGGAAAAATTTTCGCGCGCTTTGGTTGAATTTGAAGACCGGCGTTTCTGGTATCACCCCGGTATTGACCCGCTCAGTTTGATGCGGGCCATCGGGCAAAACATCCGGAGCGGCAAAGTCGTCAGCGGGGGAAGCACCCTCACCATGCAGGTCATTCGCATGGCGCGCGGCAACAAATCGCGCAACCTCTGGCAAAAATTCATCGAAGCCATCCTCGCCACCCGGCTGGAATTGGGCTACCGAAAATCCGATATCCTGCGCCTTTACGCCGCCCATGCCCCTTTTGGTGGCAACGTGGTCGGCCTCGACGCCGCATCCTGGCGCTATTTTGGCAAAAGCCCCTTTCTGCTTTCCTGGGCGGAAGCGGCCACGCTGGCCGTTTTACCTAACAGTCCAGCGCTCATCCATCCCGGACGCAACCGGCAGGCGCTGTTCGACAAACGCAACCGCCTGCTCGACCGCTTGCTGGAAGCTGGCGCATTGGACCGCACGTCGTGGGAACTGGCCAAGGAAGAACCCCTGCCCGAACAGCCGCATCCCCTGCCCCGGCTGGCGCCCCACCTGCTTGACCGCGCCTGGGTGGAACAGGTAAAAACCGGCAAAGCGCCGCACTCGCGCATCCGCACCACGTTGCAACAAGACCTGCAACGCCGCGTGACGGAAATTGCGGCGCGCCAGCAACAACTGCTACGGCAGAACGGCATCCACAACTTAGCCGCCATCGTCATCGAGGTGGAAACGGGCAATATCATCGCTTACGTGGGCAATGTGATTGACGCCGGCGAAGAACACGGCGCCGAAGTAGACGTGATCACCGCGCGGCGCAGCACGGGCAGCATCCTGAAACCATTTTTGTACACCTTGCTGCTGCAAAACGGCCAGCTCCTGCCCAATAGCTTAGTGCCGGATGTGCCCACCATCATGCACGGCTACCGCCCCGAAAACTTCCACCTGCGCTACGACGGCGTAGTGACGGCGCGCCGGGCTTTGGTGCGCTCGTTGAATGTGCCGTTTGTGCGGATGTTGCAGCAATATGGTTTGGAAAAATTTCACTTTGATTTAAAAAGGCTGGGATTCAAGACGATAGACAAGCATCCCGGGCACTATGGCCTGCCGCTCGTGCTGGGCGGGGCGGAAGCTACCCTCGGAGACATCACGAACGCATACGCCTGCATGAGCCGGATGCTGGGGCAGTTTTACCCCCGCGATGGTCGCTACGACGCCCAGGATTTTCGCCCGGCCAACTACCTGTTTGGCGTCAAAACTACGCCGGCTTCCCGCAATGACCTGTTGGAAGAACCGCCTTTAATTGGCGCCGCAGGAACCTGGTTTGCGTTCGATGCCATGCAGCAATTGGAGCGTCCGAATGCGCTGGGCGACTGGGAGGCGTTTGAATCGAGCCGCCGCATCGCCTGGAAAACGGGTACCAGTTTTGGGTTCCGCGATGCCTGGGCGGTAGGGGTCACGCCGCGCTACGCCATCGGGGTCTGGGTGGGCAATGCCGACGGGGAGGGTCGCCCCGGACTCATGGGCGCGATGGCCGCGGCGCCGGCGCTGTTTGATATTCTGAATACCTTGCCAGCCGACGGAACCTGGTTTCGGCCTCCGTACGACGAAATGAAACGCATTCCTACCTGTTGGGAAAGCGGTTTCCGGGCGCTCGATATTTGTCCGCAGGTGGACAGCGTGTGGGCTCCTGCCTCGGGACTGAAAGCCGCCGGTTGCCCCTACCACCGCACGATCCATTTAGACAAAACGCAGCGCTGGCAGGTAGACGCCGAATGCGAAACGCCTTCCAATATGGTTCACCAGGCGTGGTTTGTCTTGCCGCCTTTGGAAGAGCATTATTACAAAAGTAAGAATCCGGGCTACCGGACCCTCCCACCCTTCCGGGCTGATTGTGCTGCCGGTCAGGCGAACAACGAAGCGATGATGGAACTGATCTATCCGAAGCAGCCAACCCGCATTTACGTGCCCATAGATTTGGACGGGAAGTTGTCGCGCACGGTGTTTTCCGTTGCGCACCGCAGTCCGGAAACGACCATTTATTGGCATATAGACAGCGAATACCGGGGCAGTACGACGCATTTTCACAGCATGGAACTGAATCCGCCGGAAGGCAAACACTTGCTGACGCTGGTGGATGAACAGGGGAATCGGCTGGAGCAGGCGTTTGTGATTATTGGGAAACGGAAGTGAGGAAGTGAGGAAGTGAGGATTTGAGGATTTGAAAATTGGGGCAAACTTGCGAGTTGGCAAAAGGCGGCAAGGGCAATCGTTTCAGGCGTTTATGAACAAACCTGCTTTAATTTTTCAAGCAAATTTTTGTCAAAGTCAATTGGATTCAATTTATCCGTGATCGCATCATATTCGTACAATTGCTGCGCCGCAGGATTAAAGGTAAACCGGGCGATTACGACATCGCGATCCGGATAGTTTTCGTGGAGGCTGAAATCATAGGTTGGCGAATAATCCAGCGCATCTTTTTCGGCTTCCGGGCTGCCTTCCAGGGTAATCCCGAAAGCAGTGCCCCCATTTTTGACAATGGCCTCGTGGAGTCCTTTTGTCAGCGCTTCGAACCGGGGCGAAGTGGTCAGGATTTCCAGGGCCATATCTTTGCAAGCTTGCGACGGGGCTACCGGCGTTTTTGCAGATTCAGCCATACCAAGCGCATTTACCGGGCTTTCGGATTCACTTTTGGCGTCAGCTTTTTTGAAGTTGCAGGAAAGCACCGACGAAGCGAGGAGGATGGTGATGATTGCAGGGATGTTTTTCATAGGAACGCGTGTTTTGGTTTGTGTCCGCCTTTATAGTCCGATAGCTGCGAGAGGGCAAGTGAGGGGGGCACTCAGAGTGTAATGTGGTCAACTTAGCGAACGATAACCACGAAGTGGTTGAAGGTGAATAGCCCCCGATGCAATCGGGGGTTGGTCGCATCAACGGATTGTAACGGGTAACCCCGAATGGGGTTGAATGTTAATGCGTCACACACCCTAATATTCAACCCCATTCGGGGTTGGGCGTTATCTCACCGCTTCCACTTTCCCCCGATTGCATCGGGGGCTATTCACATTTGACCCTTGCAGGGTCTTTTACGACGCTAAGTTGACGACATTGCACTCAGAGTGCCTCCCTCACTATTCACGTCCCCTAAACGGACATACAATAGATAAAGATAAAACGACAGGACGGAGAGATAAGTTGCCGGAAAAGCAACAAACACGCGGAGGCAATGCATCAGCAAGCCGTCAAAAACGGCTGAATGCTGGCAACATACCGAATCATTCTCGCAGGCTTGCTGTGTTGATGTCCTTTCTAAAGCGTAAGCCCCTCTTCCCCGTAAAACTCTTCCGGCTCGGGCGGCGGTGGCGGAGAATGTTCATTGATGGTTTTCCAGAGCAAATCCTTCAATGGTTCCAGGCCCTGATTGGCGACCGAAGAAATAAAAAGGCTTTCTACGCCTTCCGGCAAATCAGCTTTCATTTCCTCCTGCATGCCGGGGTCAATCATATCGCATTTGGTGATGGCCAGAATGCGGGGCTTGTCCAGCAGCTCGGGGTTGTACATCTCCAGCTCGTTCATCAGGATGTCGAATTCTTTCCGGATGTTGTCTGAATCGCAGGGAATCAAAAACAACAAAGTGGAATTGCGTTCGACATGGCGCAGGAAACGATGCCCCAGGCCGCGCCCAAGGTGTGCGTCTTCAATGATGCCGGGAATGTCGGCCATGATGAAGGAACGACCGTCGCGGTATTGCACAATGCCCAGGTTGGGCACTAAAGTCGTAAACGGATAAGCGCCAATTTCGGGTTTGGCGGCAGTGATGACCGACAGCAAAGTAGATTTTCCGGCATTTGGAAATCCAACCAACCCTACATCAGCGAGCACTTTCAACTCCAGAATTTTCCATTCTTCCCGTCCAGGTTCGCCGGGCTGGGAATAGCGGGGCGTCTGGTTGGTCGGCGATTTAAAATTGGAATTGCCCAGGCCGCCTCGTCCACCGGAGACCAGGATGCGTTTTTCGCCGTCCCGGGTGATTTCGAAGTGGATTTCGCCGGTTTCTGAGTCTTTCGCGACCGTTCCCAGCGGAACATCGAGGATGACGTCATTGCCATAGCCACCGGTTTTGTTGCCATCGGAGCCATTGTGGCCGCGTTCTGCAATGACGTGCTTACGGTATTTCAGGGCCAGCAGGGTCCACATGTTTCGGTTGCCGCGCAGGATAATGTGCCCGCCGCGTCCGCCGTCACCACCGTTGGGACCGCCTTTTGTGGTAAATTTATCGCGATAGAAATGGGTCATGCCTGCACCACCAGCGCCGGAGCGACAGCAGATTTTGACATAATCCACGAAGTTTTGGTCAGCCATTTATATGGTCTATTTCAGCGCACAAACGCCCGAAGATCGCTTCGACTGCGCCAACGCCTTGAATTTTTTTAGCCTTGCCGAGGCGATCGTAGTAATCAAATACCGGCGTTGTTTCTTTTTTGTAAACTTCAATCCGGTTTCGGATGATGCTTTCGTCCAAGTCATCCGCGCGGCCTGAAGTAGCGCCTCTTCCGACAATGCGTTTTACAATTTCTTCATCAGACACTTCCAGCATCAACAACGCGGAAACCGCCTGCTCTGTTTCTTCCAGGAGGGCATCTAAAGCTTCCGATTGGATAATATTGCGCGGAAAGCCGTCGAAAATATAACCCGGAACGTCCGGATTGGCTTCGACTTTGTTGCGCAACATGCCGATCGTTACTGAGTCCGGAACCAGTTCTCCTTTTTCCATGTAGCCTCTGGCTTCAATCCCCAGGGGGGTATTATTGCCCAGTTCGTAGCGGAATAAATCTCCGGTGGAAATGTGCAGCAGTCCGTAACGATCCACCAACATCGCCGCTTGCGTGCCCTTGCCCGATCCAGGAGGGCCAAAAAGTATCAGATTGATCATGACATCAACAATCGTTTGGTTTCAAATAGTAATCTGCCGCATGCAGACTCATCCGGGGCATCTGTATCCCCGGCGAAACTTGCTGCCTTGCGGCGTAAGAGCATACTGGGGAAATCCCAACATACCCAATAACAGCTTTATTCTGGTTCAGGCGAGCGGCGAAGATAGCTTTTTTTTTTAGACTACACCCGACAAAATGGCGTCTGGCAGCGTTAAACTGACTTACAGAATCTTAGTTATAAATAAAAATGCTATCCTGGTAAAAGAAAAATGCGTTCGGGAGTGTTCTATACCAATAGTCCGTTAAACAGTGTTCGTTCATTTAGTCCCGTGTCTGTTCTTTAGAGTTCGAGAGCAAGGCACGCGAAGGCCCCAAAAATGGGAGTTTACTCAAGTAATTGACCGTTTTTGGGGCCGAGTGTAACGCAGCTATCGGACTTTAAAGACAGACACTAAATGTAGCTTTTGTACAACAGCGTACAAAGCTATATCCTGAAATTTACTAACTTGCTTGTCCATCCACAACATCAACGCTTAAAGCTATGCGAAAACAATTATACGCCTTTTGTCTGACAGCAATTTTTGCTTTGATGCTCCATACCGTTGCTCAGGCTACGCACAACCGCGCAGGGGAAATCAGCATTCAAATAGTAGGCGATTGTGTCACCAGTCTGACCATCAAAGCAACTGTTGTGACGTATACCAAAACCAGCAGCGTTGATGCTGACCGCGATACCGTGACGATCTGCTGGGGAGACGGCACTTGCGACCGGGTTGCCCGGATGAACGGCCCGGGGTCGCCCCCTAAGGGAGAACCGCTCGAAAATGATACCAAAAAGAACATTTACATGGCGATTCACACCTACGCCGCCCGAAGTACCTATAAAATTTCCATGACCGACCCCAACCGCAATGCCGGTATTATCAATGTGAATCCGCCAAATTCCGTCCAGATTAAATTTCACCTTGAAACGACCTATACTTTTCCCAATCCGCAATTTCAGGGCTGCAACAACACGCCCGTGCTTTTACAGGAACCGATTGATTTTGGCTGCGTTGGCAACGTTTTTACCCACAACCCCAACGCTTATGATGAAGACAACGACAGCTTAGCCTATGAGTTGGTGATTCCACTTCAGGATGTAGGAACGCCGGTGCCCAATTACCTCTGGCCTGATCAATTGACGCCACTAAATAACGACATCAGTATTAATCCGATCACCGGGGAAATCATCTGGAATTCGCCCCAGCAGCCGGGTGAATACAACATCGCCATGCACATCATTTCTTACCGGAATGGCATCGTGATGGACATCGTGCTGCGGGACATGCAAATCCTGATCCGGGAATGCGATAACCAGCCACCGGATGTGACCACAACCTTCGACGAAATCTGCGTCGTCGCAGGCGAGTTGGTGGAAATTACCGTGACGGCAGGAGCGCCGTTGTTTGAAACGGATCAAAAAGTAAAACTCGAAGCAGAAGGCGGACCATTTTTTGTGCCTTTTAGCCCTGCAACTTTCCAACCGCCTACAGCCGGCTTTCAAGATGACCCTGTTGTAAAGGTTTTCCGCTGGCAAACAACCTGCGAACACATTGGCGATCAATATTATACGGTTGTATTTAAAGCAACCGACAATTTCTTCGATGGTGAATCGGGGCTGGCCACCTTAAAAACGGTTCGGATTAAAGTAGTCGGGCCGCCGCCGGAAGACTTACGCTCCACGCCGGGATCGGGGCAGGTGGAACTCAACTGGCTAAAACCGTATTCCTGCGATGCAGCGGAAGAAAATTATTTTAAAGGCTTCACGGTGTGGCGGCGGGAAGGCAGCAACAACTTCCCGTTAGACGATTGTAAACCCGGTCTGGAAGGACAGGGCTATGTCCAGATCACGCCGCAGCCGATCAAAACAGAACAAGCCGACCGCTACTATTATAAAGACCAGAATGTGGAACGGGGGCGCACTTATTGCTATCGCATACTCGCAATTTTTGCCAAAACGACCCCCGGAGGGGACTTTTTCTACAACCGCGTGGAAAGTTTGCCGTCGGAGGAAACCTGCGTGCAATTGAGCAGGGATGTGCCGCTCATTACCCATGTGAACGTGCTTCAGACCGGGGCAGCCGACGGGCAGATCGAAGTCTGCTGGTCAAAACCCAAACCGGTTGACCTCGATACGATTGTCAACCCGGGGCCTTACCGCTACGAAGTGTTGCGCGCAGACGGGCAAACCATAGCGGCAGCTGATTTCCGACCCATTGGCGTGGATTTCTTCAGCGATTTTTTTGCAACGGCCAACGACACCTGCTTTGTTGATGCAGGACTGAATACGGCTGGTCAGGCTTACAGCTACAAAATCAATTTTTATGTAAATGGCGAAGCCGAGCCGTTGGGCGCCACGAATCCGGCCTCTTCCGTTTTCCTGAGCAGCGCGCCCACGGACAATCGCCTCAACTTGTCGTGGACAGAGATTGTGCCGTGGGATAATTTCAAATACGTTGTTTTCAAAAGAAATGCTTCCGCTGGATTCGACTCGCTGACGACTGTGCTTGAACAGGCGTATTCCGATGTTGGCCTCATCAACGGCAAAGAATATTGTTACCGGGTGAAAAGCATCGGGTCTTATGGCGTGGAAGGCGTGATCAGCCCGCTGCTTAACTTCTCGCAGGAGTTATGCTCCGTGCCGGTGGACAACGTAGCGCCGTGCCCGCCAACCTTAGAGGTGAGCAATATTTGCAACCAGGACATCCGGTGTACGGATGAA
>JBJXFD010000499.1:0-11005 GCA_046153985.1 Saprospiraceae bacterium | reverse complement strand
CTGGAGGAATTGCTGGACGCCATCCGCTGCGTAAATGAAGGATACGATATTTGCGATGAGGTGAATGAAAGCCTCCGCCCGGGTAAAAAATTGGAGCCCATCGTTCAACAGGTGCAAGCTGTCGATTTCCGGATATTTCCCAATCCGGCTTCCGGCGAAATAACGGTTGATCTGAGCGCGTATCCCGATCTGGCCGTGCGCCTTGAGGTGTATGACGTTCAGGGCCGCGTGCTGCAAACGCTGGAAACGAATACCGGCGGAACAATTATGGCACGGCTGAATCTCGCTGCTTACGAAGACGGCATTTACCTGATTCGGGTGCAGGCCGTCGGGGTTGAAAATTTTCAACCCGCACGGCCGGCTGCCACCAAACGGATTGTGCTGCATCGCAACTAAGGGTAAAACACCCTTTATCGAATAAACAAAGCATGGGTCACCCCGAATTTTCGAGGTGACCCATATTCTTATTTACAACAATATCCTTTGAATCACCGATACACGATCACCATTAACCCGGATCGGAAAAAAAGCATGCGCCCGGTCATAAAATCAGGATTTACAGCCTGAAAATTGTGAGCAAGCCCAAAAAAAACCTATACTTGCATACAGAACCCTCCGGCATCCGAATGCAATACAGGATATGATTGATAAAAAAAACCTCTCCGAACGGGACATTTGCACCAAATTCATCACCCCGGCCATCGAACAGGCCGGGTGGAACCGGATCACCCAGTTTCTGGAAGAGGTCTCTTTTACCGACGGAAAAATCTACGTGCGCGGTAAACTCACCGCCCGTGGCGAACGAAAACGCGCCGACTACATCCTCTACTACAAACCCGATATTCCCATCGCCATCATCGAGGCGAAAGACAACAGGCATTCGGTCAGATCAGGTATCCAGCAGGCGCTTGAATACGCGCGCATCCTCGATATCCCCTGCGTGTTCAGCAGCAACGGCGACGGCTTCCTGTTCCACGACCGAACCGCTACCGACGAAAGCATCGAAACGGAACTTTCCTTATCCGATTTCCCCTCACCCCGGCAATTGTGGGAGAAATATGCAAAGTACAAGGGCCTCGCAACCCCGGATGCTGAAAGAATTGCTTCCCAGGACTACTTCTTCGACGGGTCGGGCAAAAAAGCGCGCTACTACCAGCAAATCGCCATCAACCGAACGGTGGAAGCCATCGCAAAAGGCCAAAACAGGGTTTTATTGGTGATGGCCACCGGAACCGGAAAAACGTTCACCGCTTTCCAAATTGTACACCGCCTGTGGAAAGCAAAAGCAAAAAAAAGAATCCTGTTTCTGGCCGACCGAACGGCCTTGGTGGACCAAACCCGGCGCGGCGATTTTAAGCATTTTAAAGACAAAATGACGGTTATCCGCAAAAAAGTCGTCGAGTTCGAAGGCGGCAAAGAACGGCTGGTGGCTAACCGAAAACGGGGCATTGACGCTTCCGATAAAGCTTTCGAGATATTTCTGGGCTTATATCAGGGGCTGAGTAACAACGAACCCGGCATCGAAGACGCCTACAAAGACTTTTCGCCCGACTTTTTTGACCTGATCATCGTGGACGAGTGCCATCGCGGCAGCGCTAAGGAAGACAGCGCCTGGCGGGAAATTCTGACGTATTTCAAAAACGCCACGCACATCGGCCTGACCGCCACGCCGCGCGAAACAAAGGAGACCAGCAATTCTGAATATTTTGGCGAACCCGTCTACACGTATTCCCTGAAACAGGGCATTGACGACGGTTTTCTGGCGCCCTACCGCACCATTCGCGTCACCCTGAATGTGGACGCCGAAAACTGGCGCCCCGAACGCGGGAAAACCGATAAGGACGGCAACCTCGTTGCGGATCGAGTTTACAACCGCAAGGACTACGACCGAAACCTCGTCATTGATGAACGCACCGACCCCGTAGCCAAAAAAGTGACCGAGTTCCTGAAAGGCTACGACCGCTTTGCCAAAACCATCATTTTTTGTGTGGATATTGACCACGCCGAACGGATGCGCAGCGCCATTGCCCGCCACAACGCCGACTTAGTCGCCATCAACCCCAAATACGTGATGCAAATCACGGGCGACAACGAAGAAGGCAAACGCGAGTTGGACAATTTCATCCAGCCCGAAGAAAAATACCCGGTCATAGCCACTACATCTGAATTGATGACCACCGGTGTGGACGCCCAGACCTGCAAGGTGATCGTGTTGGACAGCGAGATCAAATCCATGACCAAATTTAAGCAGGTTATCGGGCGCGGCACCCGCATCAATGAAGAATACGGCAAGCTCTTTTTCACCATCCTCGACTTTAGAAACGTGACGGACTTGTTCGCCGACAAAGATTTCGACGGCGATCCGATCCGCGTGAAGCCCGTGTCCGAAGAGACCGACCTGGGCGATATTCTCAACGAAGAAGAGGCGGACGCGACCCCTGTCGTGGATGAGGTGTCCGGCGAAGCCATGGTCCTCATTGAAACGCCGGTCATCCGTTACCCCCAGGGCGCATTGAAACCGGGTGAAGTCGGGGAACCCCGTGCAAAAATCTACGTCAACGGCGTGGATGTCTCCGTGCTGCTCAGCCGCGAAGTGCATTTCGACCAGCAGGGAAAACCCATTACCGTGAGCCTGAGCGACCACACCAAAGGCATTGTGAAAGGGCAGTACGCCTCCCTGAACGATTTTTTGCAAAAATGGAACAACGCCGACCGCAAAGCCGCCATCGTCAAAGAATTGGAAGAACAGGGCGTGATGGTGTCGGAACTCATCGAGTCCGTTAGTCAGGAGGTAGATTTATTCGACCTGATCTGCCATGTTGCTTATGACCGGGAGCCGCTGACCCGAAAACAACGGGCCGATCATGTAAAACAGCGCAACTACTTCGCCAAATACGGCGAACAGGCCCGAAAAGTGCTGGAAGCCCTGCTCGATAAATACGCCGACGAAGGCATCGCCAACCTGGAAAGCACCGAAGTGCTGCGCGTGAAACCTTTTAACGAATTTGGCTCGTTGGTTGAAATCATTTCGCAATTTGGCGGGAAAGATAAATACCAGGCGGCGGTTAAAGAATTGGAGCAGGCGTTGTATCAGGTGGCGTGATATTCAACCCTTCCAGGGTTGGGAGGCATATACGCGGCCTCTTACACCCCGGATTGCATCCGGGGTTATTCATAGTTAACCGCTTCGCGGTTGCTCGCGGCTTTCATGCTATCGCCAGTAGCGGGAATGAAAATCAACAAGAGCGGGCATGAGAATTTGGCCGGTACCGGGGAAGTGTACTGTCAAAATAAACCCTGATAAGGGTTTAATGTGAATAGCCTCCGATGCAATCGGAGGTTAGGAAATGCGCCGGGAGCACGGGTAACCACGAAGTGGTTGAATATAATGCTAATTGATTCAATCATAAACAATCAGTCATGAGTACTTATACCCAAATTCTGTATCAAATTGTTTTCAGTACAAAAAGCAGAAAAAAGACCCTCCATAAAGACAACAGAGAAGCATTGTTTAGATACATCTGGGGTGTTTTTAAAAATAAAAAATGCCACCTTTATCAAATCAACGGGGTAGAAGATCATATTCATATCGTAACGCACATTCACCCCACGGTGGCATTGGCAGATCTGATCAAGGACATAAAAATAGCAAGTTCGGGGTTTATCAAAGAACAAGGTCTATTTCCAGGATTTGATAACTGGCAGGATGGTTATGCAGCTTTTACCTATTCAATTGAGGCTAAAGATAACCTGATCGAGTATGTTAAAAATCAGGAAGCACATCATAAAAATAAGACTTTTCGGGAGGAGTTGATTGAACTGCTCCAGGAACATGGGATAGAATTTGATGAAAAATATTTGGAATAACCTGCTTTTTATTCAACCCTTCCAGGGTTGGGAGGCATATACGCAGCCTCTTACACCCCGGATTGCATCCGGGGTTATTCATAGTTAACCGCTTCGCGGTTGCTCGCCGGGTTCAGGCTATCACCGGTAGCGGGAATTAAAATCAACAAGAGCAGGAAAGGATGAGTTGGGCGGTACCGGGGAAGTGGGTTGTCAAAATAAACCCTGATAAGGGTTGAATGTGAATAGCCTCCGATGCAATCGGAGGTAGTGAAATGCGCCGGGAGCACGGGGAACCACGGAGTGGTTGAATATTAACTATCACCAGTAGCGGGAATGAAAATCAACAAGAGCGGGCATGAGAATTTGGCCGGTACGGGGGAGTGTACTGTCAAAATAAACCCTGATAAGGGTTGAATGTGAATAGCCTCCGATGCAATCGGAGGTTAGGAAATGCGCCGGGAGCACGGGTAACCACGAAGTGGTTGAATATTAACGCAATGGTACTATGTGATAAAAAACACTAATTTTGCAAACCACCAAACCCTAATCCTTTCATGGCCAACATCTCCGGCACCCTTAAATCCATCCGCGACATCATGTGGCAGGACACCGGCCTCAACGGCGATGCCCAACGCATCGAACAACTCGGCTGGATGCTTTTCCTCAAGATTTTTTCGGACAAGGACAAAGAACTCGAACTGCTCGATGACAACTACACCTCGCCCATCCCCGATGAATTCCACTGGATCAGGGCCAAAGGCAACTGGGCAGGCGACGACGAAGGCATCACCGGCGACGAACTGCTGGAGTTCGTAGACCGCAAGCTGTTCCCCGCCCTGCGCAACCTCGACCTCCGCACCGGCAACCGCCGCGCCCTCATCGTGCAAAAAGTGTTTGAAGGCAACAACAACTACATGAAAAGCGGCACCAACATCCGAAAGGTGCTCAACAAACTCAACGAAATTGACTTCAACATCGCCAAAGACCGCCACGCTTTTGGCGAGCTGTACGAAAGCATCCTGAAAGAACTGCAAAGCGCCGGCAAAAGTGGTGAATTCTATACCCCGCGCGCCATTACACAGTTCATCACCGATATCATCAACCCGCAAATCGGCGAAAAAATCCTCGACCCGGCCTGCGGCACCGGCGGCTACCTCACCTGCGCCGTGGAACACCTGAAACAACAGGCCAACAGCGTGGAAGCGCGCAAAAGCATCGAAACCCATATCATGGGCTGGGAATACAAACCCCTGCCGTTCCTGCTGGCCACCACCAACCTCATCCTGCACGACATCGAAGTGCCCAATATCCGCTTCGGCGACGCCCTCGACCAGCCCCTGAGCGCCTTCACCGAAAAAGACCGCGTCAACGTCATCCTCGCCAACCCGCCCTTCGGCGGCATTGTGGCCAATGGCAACGAAACCAATTTTCCCCAAAATTTCCGCACCAAAGAAAGCGCCGACCTCTTCCTCATCCTCATGATCCACTTGCTGAAACACGGCGGCCGCGCCGGCATCGTGCTGCCCGACGGCTCGCTCACCGGCGAAGGCGTGAAACAGCGCGTGCGCCAGCGCCTGCTCGAAGAATGCAACTTGCACACCATCATCCGGCTGCCCAATTCGGTGTTCCAGCCCTACGCCACCGTCGCCACCAACCTCCTGTTTTTTGACAAAGGAACGCCCACTAAAGAGGTCTGGTACTACGAACACCGCCTGCCCGAAGGCCAAAAATCGTACAGCAAAACCAAAACCATCCAGGTCAGAGAATTTGAACCGATCAAAGCCTGGTGGAACCACCGCGCCGAAAGCGATGTGTGCTGGAAAGTGCCCATCGAAACCATCAAAGCCCGCGGCTACGACCTCGACATCAAAAACCCCAACAAAATTGAAGCAACCCACGAATTCAACAGCGCCGAACTGATGGAACTGCTGCGGAAGTCGTTTGAGAAAAGTAATGGATTGTTGGAGGCGTTAAAAGAGGGGGTGAGATGAGCTGGAGAAAGGTGAAATTGGGGGAGGTAATGAAAAGAAGAAGGGAAACTGTCAAAGTTCATCCTGATGAAGAGTACAAATTAGTTACCATTAAACTTTATCATAAGGGCGTTACACTGAGGAATACCTCAAAAGGCCTTGAAATAAAATCACCGATGTCTGCCATAAAAGCTGGTGATTTTATACTATCAGGAATAGACGCAAGGAATGGCGCATTTGGAATTGTTCCCGATGAATTAGACGGGGCAATTATTACCAATGACTTTTGGTGTTTAGATCCTGATGAAACATTAATTGATAAAGAATTTCTTTTATTCCTCACATCAACAGAGTTTTTCGATTATATCTGCAAACAAAGCAGTGATGGAACGACTCAAAGAATACGGTTACAAAAAGACAGGTTTTTTAATTATGAGATAGATTTGCCATCAATAGCAGAGCAAAAGGTTATTTTAAAAAAATTAAAGGAGCTGAAAAAAGGTTCTGAATCCCTCTCCACCGAACTCACCCACCAGCTCTCCCTCGTCCAGCAACTCCGCCGCCAATTGCTGCAGGAAGCCGTGCAGGGAAAATTGCTCGCCCAGGATCCTTCCGACGAGCCCGCCGACGCCTTGCTCCGGAAAATAAAAGCAGAAAAGGAACAGCTCATCAAAGCCGGCAAACTCAAAAAAGACAAGCCGCTGCCGCCCGTTCATGCGGAGGAGGCGCCGTTTGAGATTCCGGAAGGGTGGGTGTGGTGTAGGTTGGGGGAGGTATGTTCGAAAATTGGTTCAGGAAGTACGCCAAAAGGCAGCAATTACGCAAAATCAGGAATACCTTTTTTTCGGTCTCAAAATATTTACAATGAGGGGTTAGTTTACGATGACATTACCTTAATTTCTGGTGAGGTTCATGCTCAAATGACAGGAACAATAGTTTATGCAAATGATATTTTGCTAAATATTACAGGAGGGTCAATGGGAAGATGTGCAATCGTTCCAAGTGAATTTGAAGAAGGAAATGTCAGCCAACACGTTTGTATAATTCGACCGATATATGTGAACAACTCTTTCTATCACAAAGTGGTTTTATCTCCGTTTTTTCAAAAATATATATTTTCTTCAACAACAGGAGCAGGTCGTGAAGGCTTACCCAAATATAATCTGGAACAATTCCTCATCCCCCTTCCCCCCCTCCCCGAGCAGCACCGCATCGTCCAAAAATTAGAACAACTCCTGCAAACCTGCGACGCGCTGGAGGCCAGCATCCGGCACAGTCAGGATTGCAATGCGCAGTTGTTGCAGCAGGTGTTGCGGGAGGCGTTGTCGGCCCCCTCCGCCCCAATGTCGTTAAGTTAAGCAAAAATTAAGGTGACATCTCAGACGCAGGAAAAGGTGTCATCTTAATTTTTGCGATTCGGGAAGCGGTTTTTTGAGATGTCACCTGCTTCGTGCCTACGCAGATGACACCTAAAAAACCTTAACTTAACAACATTGCCCTCAGCCCCCTTTCGACCATCGCTTAAGTAACGCGAAGGGGGAACCGGGTGACGCACTGCGGCGGGCTTCTGAATAGCGAACAGCGCTTCCCCGTTCAAACATCCGTAGCCCCGACTTACAATTACCCCCGATGTCGCAGACCCGCTCCCGCTATACGGGACAAGTTATACAGGGCAGGCTCTGCCTGCATGATGCCATTTACCCCAAAAACAACATGAGCCATCCCAAAAATTCGGGATGACTCATGTTTCCTATTCATCAATTGTCACATTTCTTTCTGATTCCCAAAAGCTATCTCATTCCGTTCAGCACCACCCGCCGGGTTGCATCGGGTAACCCTTCAGACTTCACCCGCACGAGGTACATCCCATTTTGGTTGCCCGTCAAGTTCAGTTGTTCCAGAGGCTGTGCCTCCTCGATGGTGGTAGATTGCAGCAATTGCCCTTGCAGGCTGTATACCGATATGGATACCTCTTTTCCGACGTAGTGCGTTAAGTCCAGATTTACATTTCCGGTTGTGGGGTTAGGAAATACCTGGAATCCCTGCGCCGGTGCGGGCTGTATTTTAACCGGAAGTATTTTAACTAATTTGGCGCTTTCTTTAACCGTATCGCAAATGTCGTATCCTTCATTCACGCAACGAATGGCGGCCAGTAATTCCTGCAAATTCGTCGGGCCAATCAGATTGCCAAGCGCAATATTGCTGAGGCGAAGCAGGTCATTGACTGTCGGATTGGGCGGCAGAAACAGCAGTACGATGGGTGCGATTGTGCAGCTGGTCGCTGAAAGCAACCCCTCACCAAAAGCAGGATCCAGCCGCACTTTAATGCCCAGTTCAAGCCCTTCGGCAAATAGCGGGTTGATGAGATTTCCGTCGAGATCCAGCGGGTTAGCGCCTGGCAGACAATCGGCGCCAACCTGTACCTGCGCTACGACCAACGCCATAGCCGAGTCGCCTTTCGCGGGCATCCAACTGATGATGCAGGCTGCATCGGCAGCATCCAGGGTTACTTTGCCGAACGAGTAACCAACAACTAAAGGATCAGCGAGTCCGTCTCCATCCACATCAGTAGAAAGGGCGCCTTCCAGCAGGGTCAGCGAAGAACTGACAATCGTTTGCACGCAAGTGCTGGTATTGGCAAAAGCATCAACTGCTGTCCAGGTTCTTTCCACCGTACACTCCCATTCGCAGTCGCCCGAAACGACATGGTCGCTAAAAGTAACCACTGGAACCGGGTCGCAATTATCTGTTGCGGAGGCCATACCCGTTTCAAGGAGGTCATTTATTTTATCGCAGGGGACGGTCAGGTCGGCCGGGCAAACGAGTACTGGAGGGGTATTGTCTACCCCCGGATTAATGGTTGCCGAAGAAACCCCCTCACATCCCGACACCCCGGTATCAGTGACCGTGATGGAATAATTTCCGCTTGGCAAACCCGTAAAAATGCCGGTATTATTGGTCTGGTTCACCGGCCCGGCAATGGTATAAGAAATTGGCCCAACGCCGGTAACTGCCGAAACGGTAATGGTGCCATCGTTAGCGCCGGGGCAGATTTCATCGGTTTGGGTAACATCAACGATCTTCAATTCACAGCATGGCGTGATGTCAAACGAAGCAATGCGGGTTCTCCACTGGGAAGTAGGGTTGTATTGGGCCGTACCCCAAAAGGTCATTTCATCTGCCGGGTCAACGCTCAGGGCATTGTAATCGCCATACCGGTTGCTGGCATTGGCTGCAGCCCCGGTTGCGATCACCATTTCTGCCTCTGTCATTTGTCCGGGCGGATCACAAGCCCTGCGGCCCGTAGCGCGAATACCCGGAAAAGTCGTGGTGGAAGAAATATTGTACATCAAACCTATATCGCCGGCAGCATTGATGGCAATGGCCGCCATCCAGCGGCTATCGGTATCGGGCGAATAAGTGCCTTGCTGAAAAATAGACCAGGGGCCGCCACCTGTGCGCCGCAACTCGTACCAGCGAACGCCGCCGCGATCCGTTCCATCAACATCCGTCACGTGGTTACAAACCATAGATTCGTGGGTGCCAAAATTGCGGTATTGGATCTGGTACATCAGCACCTCGCGCAGTGGGTCAAGCCTGATGGCGCTGCCGGGTTGGGCGAAACATGAAAAGGCAAGAAACCCGTTTAGCTCGGTATCAAATGGCGCTGTCGGTAAAAATGTTGGCCCGGAAAAAACGGAATTGGCCGGGGTCGCAAAGTCAATATCTAATTCGTAGATTTCAAGGCGGTCATTGGGGATGGCAGCCGACCAGGCGTCATCAGCCATGCGCATAAACATGGCCGGCGCTCCGGCAGGGGGCGGTGTAGCGCCTTCTAAACCCACCGGCGTTGTAGATTGAAAGCCAATTGTAGGGTAATTTGGTGTGGTAAAACGCTGCATGGTAGCTGGCAAACCAGCCAACATTTGAGTGCGATCCAGCGCATAAATAGCCGGCGTGGTTTCATTGGTGGTGATAAAATACCCATCGGGCCAGATCGAATATTTAGGGTAATCCGGGAAATTAGGCGCTGTAAACGTGTAGGTGAACCAGGTGCCCAGCGGATCCGGAGTTGTGCTGATGGCAATCATAAACAGGTTGCCAGCGGCTGAAAACTCGCTCATGAACCAGCGGTTGGCCAACTGGTCATAAAGGACGATCGGGTCGCCCTTGCCGCCCGGCAAACCGAAAAAGGCATCAAACTGGTTAGGGCCTGAAAGAGAAGTTCCGGCTTTGTCAAAAACTTGAAAACGGGCGCCTGATGAAGCATTGATCATTTGGATCACGTGATTTGGCCCGGCATCTAAGGAAGGGTCTGAGGGGTTGACGCTGGTGTAGGTTTGCGCATCAAAACTCCGGGTCAAAGCTTTTGCACTACCGCTGGCAGGATAAATGCCTTGCCAGGCCGGGTCCGCGCCTATTGGCAAAGCATTGGGATTTACCCGGGCGTGCAGGGGCCAGTTTTTTTTGGGGTTATACCCCAGCTTTTCAGCTTTGGTTATTTCATTTGGGAAATTGGGGTCGGGTTTGAAATCTTTCAAAGGAGCCGTTTCTCCGTGAAAAATACCGGGAATGACTTCCGGGTTTCTGATTTCAAACTTTTCCTGGGCATGGATGAGGTTGATCCCCATGCCGAACAGCAGCGAAAGGAAGAATAGCTTTCTCATGGTGCATTTGAGGTTATAAAAGGTTAACTAAAAAAAGCATAGCGTTAAGGGCAGCTATGCATGGTCTCTTTCTTTTATTCTCCGGTAAAAGGGTTTGTTACAGGGTTGCACTGATTTTCTATAAAAAAAACAGCCGGAGCGCTATGCCCCGGCTGTTTTTATTTCACCTGAATGGAAGGAGTAGGTTTGCTACTATTCTTCCTTCGTCTTTTTCCGGCGCGTTTTGAACAGCTCCACTACCTCTTTTTCTTTCAGGAAACCAAGGTCCAAGAACACCGAAGAAACGAATTTTTTGATGTCCTGATAATCCTTGCCGCGCTTGTCGGCAAAGCGTAGCAGCAACTTATTAATGTAGTTCATCGAAAGGTTTTCCAAATCCTGGTTAAACCGTTCGTTGGCAAAGATGTGCATGTAAACCGGGAATAACCTGGACGCTTCGATGAAGTCGGGGTAAGCATCTTCTTCTATGTTATTGATGAGGCGCGCGAAGTAGTGGTAAATCGTTTGGCGGATGCACTC
>JBJXFD010000488.1:0-2965 GCA_046153985.1 Saprospiraceae bacterium | reverse complement strand
ATATTTTTATTCCGAGCTTTTAGGTTCCTTAGATACAATTTTACTAAGAATATCGTATGCCTTTTTCAGTTCGAATAAAATAGTATCTTCATCTTTGCTCTCTATATTTGCTAAAATAATTTGGGTTTTATTTTTACCAGTTTTGAAAGTGTCTTTTTGCCCGGTATGCAATGATATAAATGCTTGAAAATGATCCCAATCTTTTATTCTCCAAGCGGTCAGTTTGATGACGAACTTTGCAAAAGGGTCATTTAATTCGCTTATAAATTCAGATTCTAAACCAAGATAGTAGCCATTCATTTCATGTATTTGGCATCCAAGATCATATCCCTGATAAATCCACCATTCACCTTTAGTTTGGTTTTTTATTTTTTCAAAAAGTTCACCAATTTTTTCTTGTTGTCGCTGCACAACGCTCGCATTAAATTGATTATACAATTCAATGAGTTCTTTAATCTTTGCGTTGTTTTCTTGGAAAAATTTTAATAAACCCGAATCCATGTTTGAATTATTCAAATTAGTGATTGTTGTAATGAAATCCTTGAGGTAAATAAAGTATGTAGTGTCTATGTTTTTTAAATAAAATCCAATGTTTTTCTTTACCGTATTAAAAAAATCTTCGTATGTAATGCTGATAAAATTATGCTCTTGAGCTAATTTCAATTCGTCTTTTTGTAACTTATTTAACGAAAGAACAATGCCATGAGTAGAAGTATGATCCTTTGTATATGCTTCTATTTTTTCTCTATAATTTGCCAAATCATTGTAAAGAGAAGCATATATCTTATTTTCAATGCCTATGATGAAACCTTTGCCTTCAATAATTAAATCCAATCTTTTTCCCCCTGAATACTCCTCAAGATGAATCTTAACTTCTCTTGTTAGTTCAGATTCATTATCTTCAATCCCAATTACTTCGAACAATGAAGCTAAGAACAAATTTTTAAACCCATGTTCTCCATTGGGGTCAAAGTAAAAACATAATAAACGGCTACATATTTCCTCAAAACGGCTATAGGGATAACGACAAATTTCTAAATAAGTACGCTTTACCTTTTCTCTTGGAAAAGATGCAAATTCTTCTAACAATTTTTCAGCTTCGTCTTGTTTTATTGACATATATTTACGTTTGTATTTGAATAATAACCAAGGATTTAATAACTTGCCTTTAAATTTTTGTTTGTTTTTTTTATTCGAGAACGGAAGTATTCCCACAATAGAGCGTATTGAAAACATACATTACATCTTTCAATACAGTTTATTCTTTAAAACATTTTTTTAAAATCCGCCAATCGCAGCAGCAACAACTTAGGAAATTCAATTTGTTTGAGTTTCCTAAAATCCCTGTCCTCTGAAACGATATGTTCGTGTCTAATACAAAAAGCATGGTCAGGAAGGTTCGTTCAGTAGTTGACGGGCAGAGTAGCCCTTTTCCTCCCAAACCTTAGTTGCTCCCTGAACAGCACGATCCATAAAATAGCGAGCCAATATCCGACGAATGTCGAGGAGTTCTTCTTCTGTGATGCCGTTTGCATACAATTTGAGCAATTCCATTTGAAGATTGCTCAACGGAGCTGATTGTGGCAGTACACTACTCATTGTTCATTATTTAGGTACAAAGATAAGGGCATTTTGATTCAGGTGTGTTGAAAAACTGGTGAAAATTCTAATCGGCGATTGTATCCCAAACTAATTTGGAGGCTGGCTATCTCGCCCCACTCACTCCCCGCCCGCCCCCTTCTTCCCAAAAACATTCAACCCCAACCCCGTCTGCACCCCAAACATCACCGGCACCTGCCCGGGCATTAAATTCACAAAAGCGCTGTGGACATTAATTACTCCTTTTTCTTCTCCTTAGCCGCCGCCTTCTCCAATTTTTTAAAATACCCCCGAAACAAAAAATTGCTTTTCAGCGCTTCCATGTCTTCCGCAAAAGCGGCGGTGCCTTTTTCTGCATTTTCGATGATCGCCCGAAGCCGGTCGGCCATGACCGAATCGCGCATGAGGGCATTCACCGATCCGTCGCCCTGATTGATGTCCTTTCCGACCGATTCAATGACCCCGTTCAGGTCTTTTACCAGTCGGTCTGCACTGTTTTCTAAGGCCTTAAGCTGCGACACCACCTGCCGGATTTCAATAGAGAGGGTGGTATCCGTCAGCAGGGTGGCGATGGCGCCGTTTCCTTCCGAAGCCAGTTTGAAGGTGCTGAGCGCATTATCCATCAGGATGGAGGATTTTTGGGTTGTTTTGTACAAGTTTTCCAGCGAACGGCGCAGGTTGAGCGACAAACTTTTATCATTCAGGAGATTCGTCAATTCGCTGCTTTGGTTGATCAATTGAACCGTAGCGAGCACTTCTTCGGCAATTTTTGCTACGGTTTGATTGGTGCGGTTCAGCGTTTGCAACATCTGATCGGTATTGACTTCTTCCCGGGAAGGAAGCCTTTCTCCGCCTTTTACAAATGGCTGGTCGCCGCCCATCGGCTCAATATTGACCACCCGATTGCCAATCAAACCATCCGTGCCGATGCTGGCGACCGAGTTGTTGCGGATAAAACGTTTGATGTCTTTGTTCAAATTCATGGTCACCTCGATCACTGTGTCATTGAGGATCACGATGTCTAAAACACTGCCGGCATCTATGCCCGAAAAGCGCACATTGTTGCCAATCAGCAGGCCGTTCACATCTTTAAAATGTGCTTTCAATTCAAACCGGGTTCCGAAAATACTTTTGTTTTTGCCCAACAGATAAAGCGAAAAAATGAGCAAAATCAAACCCGTTAATACGAAAACGCCTAATTTAATGGCATTTATGGATTTCTTTTTCATGTCTGATTAATTAGTGTCTGTCTTTATAGTCCATTTTGGTTGCAAGATAAAGGCCTCCAATGAATTATGTGAATATTTGGGAATGAATTAGTAAAATTGCGACATGAAAATGTCACTATTCAAGCAAATGAGCACAA
>JBJXFD010000482.1:0-5541 GCA_046153985.1 Saprospiraceae bacterium | reverse complement strand
CTCATGTCGTAGTTGATGTGGTAAAATTGCGCCAGCGGCAGGTTTTCCGCAAAGCGCCAGTTGCGGCCGCCGTCGTGCGAAATATTGAGGCCGCCATCGTTGCCCTCGATGATGTAATCGGGGTCGTCGGGACTAATCCAGAAGGCGTGGTGGTCGGGGTGTATTTTCCAGCCCACCCAGCTCTCAAAGGTCTTGCCGCCGTCTTCGCTTTTCGACAAAATACTCCAAAGGCTGAAGATCCGGTTTTCGTTTTTGGGATCCACGTAGATTTCGTGGTAGTAGAAAGGCCGGTCGCCTACATTGCTGTTTTCCTTGTCGGAAACGGCCATTTTAACCCATTTGAAGCCGCCGTCGTAGCTTTTGTACAGGGCGTTTTCTTTTGCTTCCACTAAAGCGTACACGATATTGGGTTTAGAAGGCGCAAAAGCGAGGCCGATGCGCCCGAGGTCGCCTTTGGGCAGGCCGTCTTTATCGGTGCGTTTGGTCCAGGTTTCCCCGGCGTCAAAGCTGACGTAGAGGCCGGAGCCCGGGCCGCCGGAGTGGAACGTCCAGGGTTTGCGGCCGTATTCCCACATGGCGGCGATGAGTTTATTTGGGTTGGAAGGATCCACAACGAGGTCGGCGCAGCCGGTAGAGTCGTTGACAAACAGGACTTTGCGCCAGGTTTTGCCGCCATCGGTGGTTTTGAACACGCCGCGCTCCGGATTAGGCCCCCAGGCTGAACCGGTTGCTCCGGCGAAGACCGTGTTCGGGTCGTCGCGGTGGATGATGATGCGGTGGATGGTGCGGGTATTTTCGAGGCCCATGCGCAGCCAGTTTTTGCAGCCGTCGAGGGTTTTAAAAATGCCTTCGCCGCTGTTTTGTGAATTGCGGGGATTGCCCTCGCCGGTGCCCACCCAGATTTCTGCGGGGTTGTTTTGGTTGATTTTTACCGCGCCGATGGATTGCACGGGCGCTTCGTCGAAAACCGGTTCCCAGTTGATGCCGCCGCTTGTGGAGCGCCAAAGGCCCCCGCTTGCTGCACCGGCATAAATCACGTCGGGTTGCGACAACACGACGTCAATGGCCGTCACCCGCCCGCTCATGCCCGCCGGGCCGATGTTGCGGATTTTCATGCCTTTGAGTTGTTCAACGTTTACTTTTTGCGAAAAAAGCGGGCTGCATAACAGCAGCAAAAGGAGTAGCACCGGATGTTTCATCTTGCCCGTATTAGGTGGTGAGTGTTGATTTTATTGGGCAAAATAAACAGGTTCGGTGAAAGGAGAAAATCTTTGTGGGAATTGTGGTGGATTATCCCGTGGATAGGGGGAGATTTTTTAGGTTGGATGGTCGAAGGACAACACAGATTCTCGCGGAGTATACCAAAAAAAAACTCCGTGGAACTCGCGTTATCTATTTCGTGGAGTTTCACGGAGTAAAAAGGAGTTTCACGGAGTTAGATTACTGTGAAGGGAACCTAAGACTTATGTCCAAAAAGGTAAAAAACACCCAGCTGCACCCCATTGTTGGTAGAATTTACCGCATTATTTTCGTTGATGTTACTCAAACCAAAATTATACCGTAAATCTACCCCAAAACCAGATGGCGGATGCACATAACCACCCCCGATGCCCAAACCAAAATCCACAGATTTATAATTGGATTTGACATCAATATTGTCGTCAGGATCGGTATCAGAATTTGCAGCAATCAAAAAACCAATCTGCGGGCCAGCCTGCAACCTGAATCCGTTGTCGAACATATACTGGAGCAGCAACGGCACATTGATGTAATCTAAATTCAGCTTAGAATCCACCACGCCGGAGGAAACTTTTGCGCCCTGCCCGGAGAAAACGACCTCGGGTTGGAAGGCCAATGTTTCGGTAAGGTGGAAATGTCCCAGCAAGCCTATGTGGATGCCAGCTTTCATGTCATTCGACGAGTTGTCGTCGCTTGCGATGTCGAAGAGGTTCAGTCCGACTTTTACCCCTACGTTCATGTGTTGGGCGCTTGCGGCGCCGATCATCAAAAATGCGGCCAGAGCCGCGCTTAACAGGTATTTCATAATTTTAAATTTTGTGTACCACACACCTGCTGAGTGTTAAGAACATGGTGTGTGAAAATGCTGGGGCAAAGGTCGGATGTTTTGCAGTGGCAAGGATTACATAATTCAGATTAAGAGTTACATGATTCACATGTCGGTGGGGTGTACGGGATTAGACGTGTAATTACCCTCGGTAGTATTTTTATTTTACTTCCTTTTCCGTTAATCCCGCATGACCTTTTCCATCTCTTACTAATTTATCTTTAGGGGTGCTTGGGTCGGCAGTCCAGTCACCATCTATTATGTATTTGTAGACATATTTCCCTTTCGGCAAGTCAATTTTACATGCCCAACCATTGGCAGTTTTTGCCAGTGGCGTTCCAAACATATTCCAATTGTTGAAATCACCGACCAAATTGACATGCTTAGCTTCCGGGAAACCTTCCAGTTGGAAAGTTACGTTTCCTTGTTGGCTGGGAACAGGTGAATTAAGTTTTTTTCTTGGCAAGAGTTCTTCGTGCTGTGCCACCTGATAGGTGAGGTAAGCAATAAGTTCAGCGTTAAATTTTTGGTCTTTTTCAGGGACATACTCATAAACGTCCACATTTGTGTGGTGTATTGCCGTCATATAATCCAAAGGATCCTGGATGAATTGAAAGACTGGGATATTTTGAAAATCAAAAAGTTCATGGTCTGTTTGATTGGCATTTATTATGAACAGTTTCATAATAGGAACCTAATAGAATTATTTTACCTTCTAATTGCCCGGAAAGCGAATAAATTGTATCTAAATTTGACAGGTAGATAACTTCTCCTGTTTGTATGCCTTTTGTTGAAGCAGTATATGCCAGTGGATAAGCGATGATGTGACTATACGTTGGCGCGATCATTTCCATTTGGAAACTTTTAACCGCCCAACCTCTTTGACCTTTATCAAAAGATTGTAAATAAGTGCTTGTTATCCCCCAATCTTTCAATTGTTTTTCCGTCCATTGAACAGCTGAATAATAATTGGGGGTACCCATCAGGCGAGCACCATGAACATCTGACAAATAACTGATGGTCTTCATTACCTGCGAGTTTGTCTCAGCTTCATGGTGGATTTTTGATAATATTTCATGCTGCTGTCCAAATAAATGGATGCTTGCAAAAATCTGAATAACAAGTGTTTTAAGGTATTTCATGTTATTTTATCTATTTAAACTGCTTCCCGAAAATATTCAAACCCAACCCCAACTGCACCCCGAAAGTCACTGGAACCTGCCCGGGGATCAAATTTACAAAAGCGCTGTGGCTGAACGCGCCGAAACGCTGCCCGACGCGGAGGTGGAGGCCCAGAAGGTTGGCTTGTTTAAGTTGCGGCGGTAGTTCGATGGTGACGCCGTTGTCTTTGTAGGAGTTAGAGTGGGGGCCTTGAATTTTAAATAAACCCAAGCCCGCACCCACCAATAGAATATCTTTGCTAACTGTACTTTTCAGGACGTACTCGCCAAAAAGCACATAGGATCCGATCCGGCCACTGGAGTTTACGTTTCGGGAATAGGCCTGGTTCAATCCATAGAAATAAATCTCCTGGCTTTTGTGGTCTATCCCCATTGCCTGATGATTTAACTTCACGTCCAGAGCCTCTGCCCTAAATCCTATTCGAAGATTTTTACGGATGCCAGCCTTTATTTCTAAAAAAAGGTTCAGCGATGAGCCAACGCCGTGCTTCCCAAAAGCGATTTGGTGTGCCATTCCTGCCTCCAATCGGAGCGCCAGCGGGCGAAACGTGCGATCTTTCCGTGAAAGGGAAATTTCATAAGAAGGCGGAGTATTGCGCGTCCCGACGCCAAAGATATAAGAAGCGCCGAACGTGAAATATCCCGGATAATAAATCCCTAAATTCCCCGGACGCTCCTCCTTGATTCTTTGGCTGAATATCCCACTGAATTGATATTTAATGTTGTCATGGTAATAGCCAACGCTGACCACCGGCGTAAAATGGGGCGGCGAATCCCGATAAGTGACCGTGTTACCAGATGCCTCAATTCTTTCAAATTTATGATCAAGTCTTAATGTGTATCGGCACCCTATTCCGAAAAATGGCTTGGCGTGTTTGAAATTGGGCTTGTAGTTCACAGAGGCCTCGAAATAGGCAGACAATTCTTCGAAATAAGGCCTGTCCTCTATTAAACCTCTAATAGAAAATGAATTATTCCCCTGAGGTATTAAGGTAGGACGGTCTGCACCATAGACCAATAAGGGTCTGCCGGCTTTAATTCCGAAATCAAACTGTCCTTTTTGGTATTTCCCTTCCACAAACAATCCGCCGGCTGCTGCTATAGAGCCGCTGGTTTCAATATACTGCTCTACCCCTACCTCCACCTGAAACGCTTTATCGCTTTGCGCAAACAAACCGGGGGAACAAGCAGCTAAGAAAAAAACGAAAAAAATCCGGCGCGGGTGGCCGATCAGGAATAGCGGGCAGAAGATGTTGGTCGTCATCAGTTTTGATTTTTCCGGCGAGCGCGGCCGGTGGTTTCTTGCACAAAAATAGCAAACTTAGCGAAAATTGAGGCGACATCTCGCCGCCCTAAAGCGGCAGGTGTCGTCTCAATTTTTGCGATTCGGGAACCGGTTTTTTGAATCTCTGAATGATTTGCAGGAGGGCTTGTCCGATTCTCGCAGCTAACGGTGCGAAGCATCTGCCGTGTAATTGTACCATATTTCAACTACCTGGCTTTCATTTACCTGATTTACCTCCTTCTCTATCAAGCCCCGATCGTTATAAATGAATTTTTTTTGAAATGAATCGCCTTTATTTATTTTAAATTCTGTAGTTCCGGTGTTTAAAGTAGCATTTTTAAAATAATAAATTTTTTCTGATATAACTCTATTGTTTCCATCCAACTCCGTTCTTTGCAGCAGCATTTTATTTTGGCCTGATTCGTATTTTACATATTTTTCAATTACCTTGTTTTTTAAGTCGTATTTGTAACTGTAAAATTCCTTTTTGACTTTGCCATCAATCTTCCGTTTAACTATCGTATTGGTTACTTTTCCTTCTGAATTGTATGTATACCTTGTTTTTCCATGTCCTTTCTTTTTGCCATAAGCCTTGCTATCATACCAGGTTTGATTTATCGTTTTTAGAAGACCTTCTTTAGAGTATTCAAATTTTAAACTCGACTTTAAGTCCTGGCCAAAATAAAAATTACAGGTTTCAGGGTGTTTTGAACCGCTATAGGTGTAAGTGGTTAAATTTACGCTCCTGTTTGGATGGTTTAAACTTGTCATTCGAGTTTCTTTTAGCAAGGTGTCATTTGCGTAATTATACTCGTATATTTGGATTAACGCGTTCTCTCTGTTAAATGATTTTATGTTGGTAATGTAGCCTTTTTTATTAATTTCTTCAATCGCCAGGATGAATTTCCCTGTACTATCTGCATTATGTGTAAGTTTCGTTTTTGTAATTTTTTTGATTCCATTTTCCATCAGGCACCTTTGTTGTATGGTGTCATGAAACTGTGCCATGA
>JBJXFD010000471.1:0-4574 GCA_046153985.1 Saprospiraceae bacterium | reverse complement strand
AAGTGGATGGCGTAATCATTGATTCGGTGGTGAATGTGGCCGGTAATTTTAATCCGACCATTTCCTTCAATTCCAATGGCCACATTATGGCCCTGGCGTTAGACGAATTTCCGTTGAATAAATATTTTGACGGCCAGGTACTCCGGGTCTATTTTTCCGAACTCCTGAGCAACACCATCTGCATTTCTGCTATCTACGACGCGGTGAATTCCGATGCAGAACGCATCAGCTATGAAATCGGCGATTGCCTTTTCGTGACGGACGCAGACGAGCCGGAAATTCCGGTTTCTTTCGGCATTGCACCGAACCCGACAACCGGCCAGGTCAACGTAACCATCGAAGGCGGCCTGCTCGGCGATGCCCGCTATTATGTAACCGACCGGACGGGTAAAGTCATTGCTTCTGGCGCCCGGCAAGCCAACCGGCCTGAGTTTACACTGGATTTATCCGGCCAGACTTCAGGAATTTATTTCCTTTCTATTGAAAATGAACGATTTGTGAAGACGGAACGGTTTGTGATTCAGCGGTAAGAAAAATACGCTTATCCTTTTCGGGAAAACAAGAGCCTGCAATGTCGTTGCAGGCTCTTTTGTTATATGCCTCTCGCCATTGGCGAATCCTTTTTTGTCATACTGAACGCTGCAATTCTTTGGATTAAGCAAAAGGCCATGCATGAACTAAGCAGCGTGAAGTATATCTTTACAAGATTTTACTCAGTTAATGTTTCCGTTGAAAATAAAATCACAATAAAAAAAAGCAATCCCTTAAGTCTAAAAATGAGCCGGGTAGGTGCGCCAGTCACGTGATGAACGCCCCTAAAAAGACAAAGCCAATTCAGGATAAAGCTTTATGTAGACCTCTTTGATTTTTTCAAGCATAGCCATGTCATTTCCTTTTTGTTGCCAGTACCTGAAATTGCAGAGCACCGAAACTCTTTCATGGGTGATCATTTCTGCCAACGCCAAATCATCTACTTTGCACAGTAAATCGAACTGAGCTTGTGCATTCAGTTGCCTGAAAAAATGGGTGGATTCAACTACTCCGGAGTACTGATCTCCATAAAAGGCTGCTTCTACTTGGATATAGCCCTGTATATTTTGGTTGAAAGTTTTCAGATCTTCAGCGGGTACCCATAATTCATTGTGATGAATACCCCCAACATTTTGGACCTCAAAGGTTTCTATGTATGCCTCGGGTAATTCAAAAGCGGTAACAAATCCACAATACCCTGAGGCAGAATCGCTGACGTTCCATTCTCTGGCAATATCGGCTGCATATTCGAAGTTGAGCACGGGATAAAAAATGGGCTGCCAATGCAACCTGGGTGGAAATTCTCTGGATTGGGTTGCGATAATCAATTCCAATTCTTTCAACCCGACCGGGCGGTAAAGCTTTCTTAAGCGTTTCATGGATGGATGTAATAAATTATAGAATGCCGGATAACAATTGGACATGAAAAATAAATCCAATTCAGTGCGGAGCCCTGCAAATAAAAGACGCGAGGCGGAGCTTCGACTTGGCTTCGACTGCGCTCAGCCACCATCTCAGTTACTGCCGTCGCGTCAGCAATTTATTATAAGGGCCGACTCACCAACAAATCTTCATCCTCTTGCGAACACCGAAACAAATCCACAATAAAATGCAGCCGATCCTGGAAGTTCGCCCAATCGAGGGCCCCGGTTTCCTGTGTACTGTCAGGGGTGGGATCAACCTGGGCAAGCAGAGCGACGAGTTCCGGGTAGGTCAGGGTTTGTAACACAGGAGGAAAGGCGGCCTTTAAATCATCGCCGAGCTTCAGCCGACTTTTCGGGAGTCCCAGCTCCATTAAGTGATCGGTGAGCAACAGGCGGATGCGTTGGCGGGCCAGCGCTGCGAGGTGGTTGATGGCGCGGTCTAAAGGGGTGGGCCGGCCGGTTAACCTTCGAAGGAAAGCCCCGATCCAGCTGATCCAGCTTTGCCTGGGGAAAAACGCGTGGATGAGGTTGTCCTTAAATCGCATTGGATCGCTGACTGATGCTTCGAGCGCTTCGGCAATTTCGGGCTGCAAACGGGTTTGTTCGTGAAAACCAATTTCGATATTGGCCAATAAAATGAGTTCCGCTTTTGTTTTGGGATCCGTTTCAAAAAATGCCTGGTAATAACGGGAGAATGCCTGCGACAAGTAGCGTTGTCCGTCGGGCGGGTCACCGGGTTTTAATGTTGCTACAAAATCGGCGAGTTTGGCTGCATCGTAAGCCTGATCATCGCCGAAAGTGGCTAAGAACCGGGCAAATTCCCGGGCAATTTCTGCATACACCTTCCGGTTGCCGCGCTCAACGGCAATGCTTGCGCGGTCTAATGCGCCTTTGACGTCTATCGTTTCCCAGATCAGTTTAACGATGCCTTTTTTATTCAGTTGAGCGCCTTTCAGCAGGGCAATTTCTGCGATGCCAGAAATGGCATGGCTGATTTCGGGTGTGGTTTTTAGTTTGCTTTCCAACGCTGCGGCAAAATCTTCCCCACGGATCGTTTGCCCGGCCTGCTTAGACGCCCAGGTGGCAAACGTACACCAATTGGCGCAAGAGCCGGTGCGCTTTGACAACGCCAAAGAAAGTTCAAAATAACTTTGGGTAATCTGGAAATTGCGGAGCGTTGCATCAGTCATCGCTGCAACGCGTTCAACTTCGGAGATGGAGGTGAAGTCATTCATTTTAACTAGTGTTTGTCAGTTTAGTGTCCGTCCATTTAGTCCAGTGTCTGGACTTTAGAGTTCGAGAGCAAGGCATGTGAAGGCCAAAAAGTGGGAGTTTAATCGCGTAAATGACCAATGTTTGTTTCGACTTCGCTCAACAAACGGTCATTGAGCTGTTGGCTGAGCGTAGTCGAAGCCAAGTCGAAATGAACGCAGCTATCGGACTCTAAAGACAGACACTACACCTCCTCCTTCTCAATCCATTTCCCAACCTCAGGCGCCACATAGTTTTCCATCTGCGTCAACAAATCTTCAACGTTATCACTCACCAGCAGCATTTTTCGGTTCGATTCCTTCAAAAACCCCTGGTCTGTCATTGTTTGTATCTGGGCACATAGCGCATCATAGAACCCTGCAATATTTAAAATGCCGATTGGTTTTTGGTGAAGCCCAAGTTGCGCCCAGGTGAGCATTTCAAACAATTCTTCTAAGGTGCCGAAACCGCCCGGCAGCGCGATCACGCCATCTGACAATTCGTGCATTTTCATTTTCCGCTCGTGCATACTATCTACCTCAATCAATTCAGTCAGGGTTTCGTGCGCGACTTCTTTTTTTCTTAAAAACCAGGGGATGACGCCAATGACCTTGCCTCCGCCGCTCAATGCGCCATCGGCTACAGCCCCCATTATCCCGATTTTCGCTCCGCCGTAAACTAACCTGATGTTCAATTGCGCCAAGGTCTGACCAAGTGCAAATGCCTGAGTGGTAAATATAGGGTCTGTGCCGGAGTTAGCACCGCAAAAGACAGTGATGCTTAGCATGGTTTTTGTTTTTTAATTCGGATTTTTAATCGGGCAGAGCCCGATAAATAAAAGACGCGAGGCGGAACTTCGGCTTGACTTCGGCTACGCTTAGCCACCAGCTCAGTTACCTCCATCGCGCCAGCGGGACTAAATAAATACATCTAAAATCACCAAACCGCTAAACGCCAGACTCGCAATGCCGTTCGTCGTAAAAAACGCCAGATTCACCCGGCTGAGGTCGTTTGGCTTCACAAGGCTGTGTTGGTAAAGCAGCAGACCGCCAAAAATGGCAACGGCGACCCAGTGCAACCACTCAAACTCAACGTGGGCATCGGCAGCGGCGAAACCGGCAGCCAGGATAAGTCCGAAGCACAGAAGGTGCAATAGTGCAGAGAGGCGCAGTGCCCCACGTTTGCCGAGCAGTACTGGAACTGAGTATAGCGCCTGCTCGCGGTCGAATTCTTCATCCTGAAGCGCGTAAATGATGTCGAAGCCGGAAACCCAGAGCAGCACGGCGCCGGAGTAGAGCAACGGAATCAGGTCAAAGCCTCCGCCCGCAGCTAAATACGCGCCGATGGGCGCCAGCGAAAGGCCGATACCCAATACAAAATGGCAAAGCCAGGTGAAGCGCTTGGTGTAGCTGTAACCCAGCACAACCAATAGCGCGATGGGGGAGAGGTAGAAGCAGGTTTTATTGATGAACCAGGTGGCTGCAATGAACAACAGGCTGTTGGCTGCGACAAAAAACAAGGCTTCCCGTGGGCGAATGATGCCGGCAGGAATTTCGCGCTGTACGGTGCGGGGGTTGCGGCTGTCAATGTCGCGGTCTAAATAGCGGTTGAACGCCATGGCAGCACTGCGTGCAAAGATCATACACAGCAGCACCAGCAGCAGCGTCGGCCATTGAAAGTAGATATTGGGCTGCAGGGTCGCTAAAAAAAAGCCCAGCATGGCAAACGGCAACGCAAAAATGGTGTGGCTGAACTTGATGAGCGAGAGGTAGTTTTTCATCGCTTTTGCAATTCAATAAAGAGTTCCCGACCGGCGCGCGGTTTGATGGACGCGTCGCTGATCGCTAAATGAAGGATATGAAACCAGGG
>JBJXFD010000466.1:0-2534 GCA_046153985.1 Saprospiraceae bacterium | reverse complement strand
CAAAATCGAATTACATTTGCAAGGCCATGAGAGTATTCTACGATCTGAACCATCTGCCTACTTTTAGAAACGCTGTGATTACCATCGGGTCTTTTGATGGCGTTCATTGCGGGCATCAAAAAATCATCCAGCGCATCAACCGCTTAGCCCACCAAACCGATGGCGAAAGCGTGCTGATTACGTTCCACCCGCACCCCCGGCAGATTGTATATCCCAATGACACCAGCCTCCGCCTGATCAATACGCTGGACGAAAAAATCCGCCTGCTGGAGCGCTTCCATGTAGACAATATTGTGGTGGTGCCCTTTACGGTGGAGTTTTCACAATTGAGCGCCGACGAATACATCCAGAAGTTCATTGTTGAAAAATTTGCCCCTAAATACATTGTCATAGGCTACGACCACCGCTTTGGCCTGAACCGCCAGGGCGACATCAATTTCCTGCGCTGGTATGGCGAAGACAATGATTATGAAGTCATTGAAATTGAAAAACAGGAAGTAGAAGCCATTTCCGTCAGTTCCAGCCGGATCCGGAGCGCCCTGGAAAAAGCAGATTTAAAATCCGCAAATAGCCTGCTCGGCCACCACTTCACCCTGACCGGGAAAGTTGTGCACGGACAAAAAATCGGAACCGACATCGGTTTTCCCACGGCAAATATTGAGCTTGGCGACAAACACAAACTCATCCCGCCCAAAGGCATCTATTCTGTGTACGTCTACCACAACCAGCGGTCGTACAAAGGCATGCTCTACATCGGCAACCGCCCAACCTTAAAAAACCACCATAACCAAACCATCGAAGTCAATATCTTCGATTTCAACGAGGACATTTATGGCGATGAGCTGATGGTAGAGTTGGTGGATTTCATCCGCGAAGACCAGCAATTTCAAAACCTCGATGCCTTGGCCGACCAATTGGCCGACGACCGGGAAAAAGCCATCGCTTCCCTGATTGCCTACCAGACCGGAGTGGTGGCGCCGAAAAAAAAAACACTCCAACTTCCTACCGTAGCAGTAGTCATTCTGAATTATAATGGCCAGGGTTATTTGGAAAAATTTCTGCCCGCGCTGTTGTCGAGTCGTTATCCCGAGCTGACCATTTACATTGCCGATAACGGCTCCACCGACCATTCCCTGAAGTATGTGGCGAATCACTTCCCACAGGTGAAGTGCCTTGCGTTGGGCGTCAATCATGGTTTTGCAAAAGGATACAACGTTGCGCTGGAACAGATCGAAAGTGATTATTATATCCTGTTGAATTCAGACGTTGAGATTGTTCCGGGCTGGATGGTTTCCGTGATCCACTATATGGAGCAGGACGAAACCATTGCGGCTTGTCAGCCCAAAATACGATCCTGGCACGATCGCGCGCGGTTTGAATACGCCGGCGCTTCAGGCGGTTGGCTCGATGTGATGGGTTATCCTTTTTGCCGGGGGCGCATTTTTTCAGACACCGAACGCGACAGCGGACAGTACGACCAGCCACAGGAAATATTCTGGGCAAGCGGAGCGGCGCTGTTCATCCGTGCGAAGCTGTACCACAGTTTTGGCGGCTTCGACCCCGATTACATTGCCCACACAGAAGAAATTGACCTTTGCTGGCGCCTCAAGCGCGCCGGGTATAAAATTGTGGTTGTGCCGGAAGCCACTGTTTTCCACGTTGGCGGCGGCACTTTAGCGTATACGTCCCCCCGAAAAACCTACCTGAATTTCCGAAATACGCTGTATACCGTTTTTAAAAATGAGCCCGCGCTTAAATTGCTGTGGCTGATTCCGGCGAGGTTAGTCCTCGATGGACTGGCTTCCCTGCTTTTTTTAGCACAGGGCAAATGGCGGCATATCGGTTCGGTGCTCCGGGCACACCTCTCTTTTTACCGAAACATCCGAAAAATGGTGGGCAAACGCGCCTACTACGCAGCACTGATCCGTCAAAACACGATAGGCCCGGAAAATACCAGCGGCAGGTACCGACGCAGTATTGTGTGGCAATATTATGGTTTGCGAAAGCACAAATTCAAAGACATCGTTAAAGAATGAAAACTCGCGTTGAATTAATTTATGAAGACCCGTTTGTTGTCGTCGTCAACAAACCTCCCGGAGTGCTGAGTATTCCCGATCGTTTCGATTCGGGTAAACCGAACCTGCAAGCCATGTTGCAGGAGACTTATGGGAAAATCTGGACGGTACATCGTTTGGACCGCGAAACGAGTGGCGTCATTCTTTTTGCCCGAACGGAAGAAGCGCACAAAAACCTCAATGGACAGTTTGAAGCGCGTACGGTGGATAAAATCTACTTAGCCTTAGCGGATGGAAATATCTACAACGATGAAGGTGTGATGGACAAATCCATCGCTCCACATCCTTCGCAGGCTGGAAAAATGATGACCTCTTCCCATGGCAAACAAGCTCTGACGCTTTACCGGGTTGTCGAGCGGTTCCGGTCGTTCACCCTGGCAGAAGCCAACATCAAAACGGGCCGGACGCACCAGGTGCGCGTGCATTTTCAATCCATTGGATACCCCTTAGCCATTGACC
>JBJXFD010000464.1:0-9414 GCA_046153985.1 Saprospiraceae bacterium | reverse complement strand
CAATTCATGCAGCACAGCATATCTTATTACTACGAGGACTTATCTGTACTGACGGACGCTGGCAACAATTTTGGAACCATATCGATAAAAAAGGCTTATAAATGTACATCAAATGGGAGCCGCACCCTTTTCATCTTTTATTAGACTTGTTGCGATGGGAAATGGGAAACATCATTTGCATAAAACCAGCCATTCTGGTCGGCTTTACGCAACGGATGAACCAATAAACGAGGGAAAGAAAAGACACAAGGTTCATATGGCGGTTATTTTACTATGTAAGTGTAGCCTAAAATTTTAAACATCCAAAGCTTTTTCAATTTCCTCCAGATCTTCTTTTCAAATACTCCTGCTTGCTAACTTATAGCAGTGCATCCGCCGCCGCCGCATACACTCCAGCTTTACCCCCCCTCAGACCGGTGGCGGATGCACGGAGTTGAACAGCCTGTCCCGGCCCAAAGCGGTGCCTCGCGGGCTACTTCCTCAAAACTATCTCCGCAAAGCCTAACGAGCGCATTTCAAATCTTACCAAGCATAAGCCAATTGAAAACCAATTCCGGGTGTAATCAAAGGGTAAAATGCAGGGTCTTCTCCTCGTTCCCAAGAAAATACTTCGAGCATCACAAACCCAACGGCTTCGACGCTCAGACGTGGAGTGATATGGTAGTGCAAGCCTGCGGTGTTCACCACTCCGACAGTATTCCATCTGTTGTCGCCGCCAAAAATACCCGAGTTTTGACTTGTAAAAATCTGCACCCACGGCCCGGTTGACAAGGACCAGCCAATTTTCTTTTCCGTTTTTTGGAAACGCCATCGATGGCTAACCTCAAAATATCGGGTTTGGCTTTGGTAAAACTCTGACTTCTTTTCGGCATGATAAGCCACGCGCACGCCAACAGCATTCCGCTGATTGAAATTGTAGTAGTAGCCGACCCCCAGAAAATGATCTTTTTCACCATCCAGTATTCGGAAGCCAATGATTTGCGCTTCGTTAGGGTGTGATTCTTGGGCTGTTGCGGCACAGGCCAAAGCCAAAAACAAGCCAAAAAGCCAAGATTTTTTCATAAGATCAATTATTTTTATTAGGTTATGAAAAATCAAGAATCAGTACAGGCTATCCGTCGGATATACCAAACGCAGGTAAAACCCCAATACTTTATCTGAATATCTTGCTCGGCAATTTTTATTTTAAGTTAGTGCGAACTTATAGCAGTGCATCCGCCGCCGCCGCACACATTCCGGCCTTACCTCCACCCTCAGACCGGTGGCGGATGCACGGAGTTGAACAGCCTGTCCCGCCCAAAGCGGGGATGCCGCCGCTCCAGCAGGCTCTATGGGCATAGCATCCTTCCCTTATCTCTTAGACAGTTGATATTAGGGTTGCAAAATACTCGATTCGACTCATAAAAGCAAGCATTAGAGAAGAATTTGTTTGATTTTTTATGGGGTAATTATTTGATTGTGTTGGGTTTAAAGGGAGGTGGCGAGAAGGCATGGGTAGAAACGCCGCTTCAATGCGCTTTTGGGCAGACTACCGGACATCTTTGATATTTGACACAAAGCTGCCCTGTACCTGACTTTCAGGGGGGGCGGTCCAACCTTCCTTCGAAACAACTGTTCCCATGTTGCTTTCATTTCACGAAAAGGTAACACCTCCGGAAGAGGTGTCACCTTGAGTACCGTTTGGATATCTGAAATCCGAAGGTGACACCTTTTCAAAAGGTGTTACCTTTTTCGAAGACTCAAAGCCTGAACCCGCTCAATAAAAAACGCAAGTGTCGCTTGCTGATAGCACCGTGTTGAGTGGTATGTTCCAAAATGGAACTCACCACTTCTTCTTTCAGTTCGCCTGCTTCAAAATACGAAATCTGCGCAAGCAGGGCCGGCCATCTCCTAAGCTGCCTCAGCATTATGATTGATCGTTTCAATCAAAGAAATAATTTTTGTAGCCACTGCATCATCAAATAAACCGGCAACACCATTTGAATTAATATCCGTGAATGGCGCTTCGAATAACATGGCCGGTTCGATCATGCCTTTAACGGTCAGGAAGTTGATAAGGGTGTCTATAAATTTAATTTGCTGCGCGTTTAAGGTTTGATTGTTCAGGATTTCGGCAAAGGCCAGTTTGGCTGCCTGTACCTCCAGGCCAACAATACTGCGGATAAATTTTCCTAAGGGCTGCTCGCCATAGGCTTTTGTAAATTCTGCTTTGGTACCTATACTGCCTTGTTCGAATAACATGTTATCCAAATGCGCTAATTCACCTTTGGTGATCGGTATGTTGTTGCGGAGTTTAAGAATAACAACGTTGTTGCTTTGTTCTTTTAAGTATTGCTCGACTTTACGTTTGTAGGCATCTAAATCATTGAAACCATAAACTAAGGTATGCTCTTGCCATGCCCCCGAAAACTCATCTTCGAACATGGTAAAATAAATCGGCGTATTGTCCGAATCCAAAAATTTAAGGATGTCGCGTAGCTCAATACGAATTCTTTCAATACCCGGAATGGTGGCGCCTTCCCAGAATATTTTCTGCTGTACTTCTTTGAGCGTTTCCATTTTTTGAGCGACCGATGGTATACTGGCTTTTTTACTCAGCTTGCCTGCGGTGACCACTACTTTTTGAATAAGCGCAGTTTGTTTTTTCTCGCCATTCAATACGCTCAACTGGATGTCCAGCATCAAGGCATCAAAGCGTTTGGCTAATTCGTCCTGGTCGGCTTCCATCATTAAGGGGGCAATGTGGTCGTGCAGTGCTTTGAGGTCTAAATCGCTGAGTGCATTCCAGGCGTTGGCATCGCGGTATTTTTCTACCACTTCCCAATGCTGCCGAACGATAAAACTTTCGCCGTTTAAGGCTTGGGTCTGCCGGATTAACTGGTCGAGGATGGATTGACCGTATGCTGTCAATTCTGTTTCTTCCTGACCCAATAAAGCAAAGGCCAATCGCAAACGCAATTCGAACAAACGCTGGCTGAGCGATTTGCTGTTGGCGCCGTCCACCCCTTTTGGGTGCGCATTAAAAAACTCGAAGTTTTCGCAGAAATCGAAAATGACAAACTCCTTCTTGTCTACGTTTACCGCAAACAAGTCTTTGCACAAACGGGTGCCACGCCCGATCATTTGCCAGAATTTTACACTGCTGCGCACCGGTTTAAAAAAGACCAGGTTGCACACTTCCGGTACATCAATACCCGTATCGAGCATGTCCACAGACACGGCAATCTGTGGCATTTTTGCTTTGTCCTTAAACTTGTTGAGCAGGTCGTAACGGTATTCTTCGTGGTAATCAATTACTTTCAAAAACTCGCCCTTGTAGGCCGGATACTGTTTATCGAAGCGTTCTTCAATAAACTTGGCATGTCTGTGCGAACGGGCAAACACCATGGTTTTTGCCAGCTTATCGCCTCCTTCTACCTTTATGCCGTGTTCCATTAAATGGCCGATCACTTTGTCCACCGTATCGGTATTGAACAGCCATTTATTTAAGGCGGCTGCATCTATTTCATCGGGAAATTCGCCGGTAACCGGGTCGGTAAATTGTTCTTCGTAAGCCAGTTTTTCTTCCTCGCTCAACCCGGCATATTTGATGCCGCTGCGCTGAAATTTAATGGGTACGGAAATGGCTTTGGGCGGCACCAAAAAACCATCGTTTACGGCTTGCTCCAACTCGTAGGCAAAAGTGGGGTTGTTGGGCTCCATGCCAAACAAGGCATAGGTATCCCGGTCGGTTTCCGATTTTGGCGTGGCGGTTAACCCAATGCGAATGCCATCGAAATATTTGAAAATATGCTTGTAGCGGTTGTACACGCTGCGGTGTATCTCATCGAAAATAATGACATCAAAATGCCCTACGCTGTAAAAACGATTGTTGCCATCGGCTTCGCCATCAATCATGTTGATGATGGTTTGGTAGGTAGAAAAAACCAGGCGGCTGCTTTCGTCTTCTTTTTCCTTAGTTAAATCTACAGCAGGGAGGTTGGGCAAATAGTCGTTCAGGTTCACTTTTGCCTGATGGATTAAAGCATTCCGGTCGGCCAAAAACAAAACCCGTTTTACCCAGTTGGCTTTGCTCAGTAAATCAACAAGGGAAGCAGAAACCCTTGTTTTGCCCGTTCCTGTGGCCATAATGAGCAGGGCTTCCCGGTGTTTGCCGTCCAATGCCTCAGCAACCCTGCGGATGGCTTCGTGTTGGTAGGGCCTGTCGGTAATGGCGTTGTTGATGGTTTCAGTGGACAGTGTTTTTTGTGAGGTACGCCTCTGCACCATCATTTGCAATTCGTCTTTGGTATAAAAACCAAATACTTCGCGGGGCGCATAATTTACATCGTCCCACAACCAGGTGCGAAAACCGTTGGAATAAAAAATAACCGGCCTTTGATTAAATTCTTTTTCCAAACAATCGGCATACAATTTTGCCTGATGTTGCCCCACACGCGGGTCGCGTTTGGTACGCTTGGCTTCTACTACGGCTAAGGGTTTGCCATCATCGCCCCAGAGTACATAATCTACCTTGCCGTTGCCGTTGGCATCGCCACTGCCTTGCGGCATGCCTTTTACGGGATATTCGGGTACATTGAAACCATACGGATCCCAGCCGGCTTCGCGCAACAGGGTATCAATGTATATTTTGCGGGTGAGGTCTTCGTTGGGGTCAATGGGTGGCGGAACAAAAGCGATGTTCTGCTTTTTGATGGCTTTGATGCCGGCCAGCTCGGCTTCTAATTTTTGCAGCTTGCTTTGTGCCTCGTGGTAGTTTCTTTCTAATTGCTGAAGGTCGTCTTTGTTTTTATCCTTCTCTTTGCCTTTTGCAATCAGGCCTTCCTCAAATTTGGGAACACTTATTTTTTCTTCGCTATATACCTGCACCGCCCAGCCAATAAAACCATGCAACAATTGCAGGGCATACAGGGCTTCCTGCGGTTTTATTTTGGCGCTGGTATGCACAGCCGTGTTGCCGAGCTTGCGGATGAGGTTGATTTGGTGGAACTGATTGGGCGCCACCAAGTTTTTAAAACCCTGCGCGTGTAGGAGTGAACTCAGCGTTGTATCATAAGGCAAGACCAAATCCCCATCGTGCGCGTACATCCAGCGCACCCATTCTTCCAGGCTCTTGCGGCAAAGCATGGCAGCATACAACGGCGCGCCATGCACATGCTGCTCCGCTTCCTGCGGGGCCTGGGCTAAGGCGGCCCATTGGGTGGGTATGAAGGAGAAGTTACTCATTACTATTCGGGTTATTCCATTTTTGCTTCTAAAATATAAGACCAACTCAATTTTGACAACACTGTTGTCAAAATGTTTTGATCCTGAACACAATCATAAAAACGAGTCATCCTGTACAACGTACGATAACTATATCCCTTGCCATATTGCTCACTTAGCTTTATAGCCAGGTTTTGCATCACTTGTTTGCCATATTCAGGCTTATCGTATTGCAGCAGTTCCTCCTGTATCGTTTTGCCTATTTGCCAATAAAGCATGACCATATGCTGGTTGATGGCCTGGTGTACAAATGTACGAGCCGATTCGATAAGGGTACTCACCTGACCAGCAAGTCTATTTTCGTTAGCTAATTCGTTCATCGTATTATTTTGTTTGCTCATGCTGCTACCAGTTCGCCTTTGAAGGCTTTTTGGAGGAGGGTTTGGAAAAGAAATTCAGATTTTGCAATTATATTAATGTCCAACTCCTTCTGTTTAAATACGTTATTGATTTTTTGCTCAAATTCATTTTGTAACATAATAGGTGGAACTATTATTTCAAATTGTTCTAATTGATCCTTTGTGATGGCTTCCATTACAGCTCCTCCTCCAGAGCCAACACCCAATAGTTTTGTCTTAATACTATTTGAAACTAATAAATGATTCAAAAATATCGGATTCAACATTCCTGTTTTAGCTCTAATTATTGCAACGTGTTGATTCACTCTTGCTGGCAATAACTTATCAGGAACTATGGTGCATCGGCAAACTGAAGCACCCGTAATATTGAATAATACATCCTTAGACATTACTTCAACGTTATTGAGTTTCGCTGCTTGAACATCATCTATAAACGCCAAATCTTTCCGTTTAAATGAAAAGTCATAAACATTCATACTTCTAATAAGCGAAATCCCTTCTGTTTTATATGCGGTTTTACCTCCAGTAGGTGTGGCACCACTTCCGATTTTTGAAGTTATGTTTTTTAGACTGTTTTTTTTCCACCCCTTCTCATTCTTCACCGGATCTCCAAACATATCCATAAAAATAGCCTGGGCGAGTTCATCGTATTTTTTGAGGAGTTGCTGGTCTTTGCATTTTAAGGCATCGGCTGCATCCAATATTTCGGCTATGCGGCGTTGGATGGGGAGTGGGGGGAGGGGGATTTGGAATGACCGAATATCACCAAGAGAAATAAATTTTTGTGTTCCCCCACGACTTTGATTTAATAATTGATTGTCAAATAGACTAGATTTAAGAATATAGATTAAGAAGTTATTTAATATTTTACTTGAATGTTTTATTAAGCAAATATTTTTTATTGCAAAAATTGGATCTTCAGATACAATAATTGGGTTTCCAATAGTTCCGATCATTGGCAATAAAATATCTCCTTTATCTACTTTAGATCTTTTGTTAATTTCTAAATAATCTTTTTCTGATATGAAATTAACTTCATCTAAATTGATGAATCCATCTTTTATGTTTTTTGAAGTTATAAGTGGATATCCAGATTGACAATATTTAGGGGAATCATGTGTTCCATCACGTACATCACAAACATCTCCTAGTTTCACCATTTCCCAACTCATCCCAACATCGTTTTTAACTGTTTCTATTTCCATGCTTCCATTTCTTTTAAGATAAATGCTTCGAGTTGTTCTTTTTGAAACCACCTCATTTTTTGTGTTTTTTAGAACTTAGTTTTTGGGCGGTATTTTCTATCTGTTGCAAGAAATGTTTTTCGCCCTCCGACAATTCATTTTTTGTATTTTCTTTGAATCTATCGTATTCCTGGTGTGCTTTTTCGAGCGCTTGTTCATGGCTGACGGTTCCTTTGTGTTGTAAAATTTCATTGCCCGTCATCCGCAAAAAATCGTCCAAACGTTCAATCCAGTCTTTCATATACATGGGTTTCCTGTTCAGGGCCTGCAACTCAGCCAATTCTAAATATGCCGTTACCATTCTGTTCAACACATTGAGTTCAGCTTCATCCAAATAGTTTTTGGCAATTTCTATTTCTTGTTTGGTCGGTTTGGCGCCTTTTATGTGCGTCAATCCCAGATTCGGCTTATTTGCATCAATGCGTTGATAAATAACTTCGGCGGCAGTATGCCCGTGGGCTGCCCAATGCATTTTATTTTGTACGGTTTGAAAAAACGCGACCGACATATCCTCTTTAGGGTCGTAATCAATGCTAGTCGCGTAAATATCCAATACTTTTCGCCAAAATACTTTTTCGGAAGATCGTATATCTCGAATACGAGCCAGCAATTCTTCAAAATAATTGCCTCCTCCAGCTTGTTTCATCAGTTCATCGTTCATTGTAAAACCTTTTACAATGTACTCCCTCAACCTTGCTGTTGCCCATTGGCGAAATTTGGTACCCTGGTGGCTTTTTACCCGATAGCCAACCGATATGATGACATCCAGGTTATAAAAATTGGTTTCGTATTCCTTGCCATCTACGGCAGTATGTCGGAATTTCCGACATACTGAATCTTCGGTTAATTCCCCCTCTTTGAATATGTTCCTAATGTGCTCGGTGATTGTTACTCTACTTTTTTGGAAAAGTTCGGCTAATTGGGCTTGGGTAAGCCAAACCGTTTCGGCTTCCAAACGCGTTTCTATTTTGGTTACACCGTCATCGCTTTGATAGATCAAGATACTTGTACTCATCCCAACATCGCTTTTAACTGGTTCAACAATTCGGCGCGTTCGGCATCCAAAGCTTCTATTTGCGCAATAATCACGCTGGGCTTTTCGTAGGTTTTTTCTTCGTACACCACTTCTTTGTAGCGGTTGATGCTCAGGTCGTATTTGTTGTCCTGTATTTCTTTTACGGGCACCATGAAACTTTTGTCGGTGCGGCTGCGCTTGTTTTCGGCTTGCAGGTGGTGGTAACGGTTTACAATATCAGATATATCGTTGGCTTCTATGGGCTGGCGTTTGTCGTCGAGGCTCAATCCATCGGCCTGCATGTCGTAAAACCAGACCTTGTCGGTGCCGCCGCTGTTGGTTTTGGTAAAGACCAATACGGCTGTGCTGACTCCGGCATAGGGTTTAAACACCCCGCTGGGCATCGAGATGACGGCTTGCAGTTTCTGGCGGTCTATCAGTTCTTTGCGTATTTGCAAATGGGCTTTGCTGCTGCCAAAGAGCACGCCATCGGGCACAATCACCGCACAGCGGCCACCGAGTTTCAGGCCTTTTAAGATCAGGGCCAAAAACAGCAATTCGGTTTTTTTACTGTCCACCACCGCCAGTATTTTGCCATCTACGGCTTCGCGGTCGAGGCTGCCTTTAAAGGGTGGATTGGCCAAAACCAACGTGGCTTTTTCGGCAAAGCCGGTGTTGGCTTCACTCAGGGCATCGACATCAATCAACTGCGGGTTTTCAATGCCGTGCAGCATCAGGTTCATCCCGCCAATGCGGATCATGGTCGGGTCGAACTCCATGCCCATGAACATCTGCTCCTGAAAATGCTTTTTTACGCTGTCGGTATATAAGTCTTTTTCAAAATGCTCGCGGATGTATTCGCCGGCAACGGTCAGGAAGCCTGCTGTTCCGCAACTGGGGTCGCAGATCACATCTTCCAGCGTAGGTTGCACCAGGTCCACCATCATGCGGATAATGTGCCGGGGGGTACGGAACTGTCCGTTTTGTCCGGCACTCGCTATTTTGCTCAGGAGGTACTCATACACGTCGCCCTTGGTATCGCGGTCGCTCATGTCTATATTGGAAATCATCTCCACCACCTGGGCCAACAACCTTGGCGTAGGAATCATGAAGGTAGCGCCTTTCATAAACTTGCTAAAGGCGGCACTTCGGTTGCCCACATTGCGCAGGAAGTCGAACACGCCCTGGTCTTTGGTAAACATGCGGTGCATCACCTCCGGATCCATATTTTTAAAATGGCTCCAGCGCAGTTCGTTTTCTTCGGTGGTATAAATCGGGTCTTCAATGGGCTTTTTCAGCAAATTGGCTTTCGATTCCTTTTGGGTTTGCAGTTCGTCCAGCCTGCGGATAAACAGCAAATAGGTCATTTGCTCAATTACGGTAATGGGGTTGGATAGGCCGCCTGTCCAAAAGGCTTCCCATACTTTATCTATTTGTGATTTTAGTTCTCCGGTGATCATGGATTTTAGTTCAGTTGTTGGTTTAGGTTCCTAAGCTACAAGATATGAATTCTTTCCCTGAGTGTTCGCAA
>JBJXFD010000458.1:0-30260 GCA_046153985.1 Saprospiraceae bacterium | reverse complement strand
TTATTATTCCTGAATTAGTTGCATCTTGCGACACCGTTCAAAGTGGGTGAACGGCCAAACGCACTGAATTCGGCTCTTTTTTTATTGTCTTAGCCGAATTTGTCCATTCATACAATCCAAACCTACCCACTTCAATCAATTCGCCTACCCCTGGTTTGCCGATGCCCGGATTATTTTTGGGGCTTGGCAAGATACCAGTACACGCATTTCACATCGAGAAAACTACACACAAGACACTACCCCTCCATAGGTATGTTCTGCGCTAAGCGGAAATGCATTTGCGTGCATCCGTTCGGTCGTTGGGGCTTACCTGTTTCTGTTTGGTTTTTTGCATGCATGGGTTACATATTTAAAAAATTGTCTTCAAAGAAGCAGGAAAGGTTCGCGCCTTATCCTGCAAACATCAAGAATTATGAAACATTTTCTGACGACCACCAGGAAAGGCGTAATTTGTTTCGCCAACTTCAAAACAAACATCACTACACGATTTGAACCGATTTTACCGTTACACCGCTCGATTACAACGATTTACGTACTCTTACTGGGCTTGCAGAGCGTCTCTGCACAGTGTCCCGCGCCGTCCACTTTGACAACTTTGAACATTGGCGAGAACACCGCATCCCTGCGTTGGACCTCCACCGCTCCCAACACACCGACAGACAATTGCTGGACCGTAACTTTAGGCGGCGCCGGTATGACGCTCGAAGCCACAGGCTGCCCTCAGGGTGGCCAGGCTTTATTCACGACTACGGTTTGTTATTTCAACAACGTACCAAGCTTCTCTGCGCCGGTAACAGGCCTGACCGTCGTTGGTAGCCAGGTCACCGCTACAGTAGGTGGGTTACCACCCGGCACCTCGCTGCAATGGTTTGTGAGTGAAACGTGCGACGGCATTGCGCCGCCGGACAACGTTTCCGGCTGTACGGCTTCTGCTCCTTTCCAGACTTTGGATGCGCAGTATACGGTGGCTGCTGCTACACCGGTTAAGCCAAGCTGTCCGTTCATTAGCCCGGGTTATGTGCCTAATGGCTCGTTCACGGTAAACGTAACCAACGGCACGACTTGCGCGGGCACTTACACGGTCAACGCAACGCCGATACCCGGATCAGGCCCGGGTGGTACTACGCCGCCGATTACGGCTACGACCACCTACCTTGGGTTACCTGCCGGGGCATTTTTCTTCGGTAATGCCGGAGCGGGTTGCTACACCGTAACGGCAACCGAAACGGGCGCTTGTAATCCGCCGACGGATCCGGTTGTAATCCAGGTTTGTGTACCGGACGGAATGGACATGGTTGCACCGGCATTCTACGTCACTGACGTATTGGGCAATATTCTGGCCGATAACGATCCTTTGACGGCGCAGGGAGTGACCCGCAACTTCGGAAGCATGACGATACCGGACGGTGAATGCGGTCGCCAGGATGAGTACTATGCGTACGGTATTGACAATTGCGATGGCTTCATTAATGCCCTAAACGCTGTAAGCGCATCTGCCACGACGGTTCCCGCCACGATTGTGCCTGGCACGCAGGTTAGCGTAACGCCGGATGGTTTTGGCTTCTATTTAGTTGATGTACACTGGAGCATTGGCACGAGCACCGTTTCGATTTTTGGCCGCGATGCATCGGGGAATATTGCCAATGCCCCTGCGGGCTTGCAGCTGGTCATGACCATACCGGACAACGTGGATCCGGTGGTGACGATCCTGGGGCCTTCACAGGTAACGATCCCGGTATGCGCGACAAGCGTAACGGCCATTTTTACCGTTCAAGTGGACGATCTGTGCAATCAGAATGTTGTGAACTTCGCAAATCTGGTGTTCACCACCGGCGCTGCGACGCGCGTTGTGAACTTCACGGGCAACAACTACCGGGAATACTTTGTAACATTCCCGGCTCCCGGAGATTATTTGTTTACAACATCTTATACCGATGCGTTCGGTAACATTGGGTTTATAGACCGGATCATTCAAGTACAGCAGGCTACAGCTAACCAACCGCCAATGATTCAGGCAAATGCTGAAACGGTGACGCTGTCGGCTTGTCAAACCTGTCAAACCATCGTCTATTCCTTTGTCATCTCGGATGATTGCGCGCCGATCAATATTGCTCAAGTTCAGTTTAACGGCGGCGGTTCAGGGCTGCCGAATCTGAATGGCAACGGTTTTTTCTTCACAGACCCAGTAGGTTGCGCGAGCCTGCCCTGCAACTCGGTATATTTTGAAGTGCAGGGCTGTTTAGGCCCAGGAACCTATTTTCCGCTGATCACGTACCAGCAGAGCTATACGGCGAACCCAACGATTACCGTACTACAAAATGCCAACCAACCTGCTGACATTGTAATTCCGGCCATCAACCCAACAATCCCGCTGTGCCAATCTGAAGTAGATGTGGTCATTCCGGTTACGATCTCAGACGATTGCGACAATCCGATTAACCCTGCAAATGCAACGTTCACGCTGTGCGGCCAGACCATCACGCCAAACTTCACAAACGCAGCGGCAGGCTATTTCGAGTTTGACCGCACCTTGACCGCCGCCGACAACGGCTGTTTGCTGGTCGCTACGTATACAGACGCTCAGGGCGCTGTTCGCACGGTGGATGCGCTGATTACGGTGCATGCGCAACCGGATCTTTGGGCGCCCGTTGTTATCTATCCGTCACAGGACATCATCCTGGATTTGAATCCCTGCGCCCCCAATCTTACCCCGGTTAATTTTGAGGTAACGGTTGCAGATAACTGCACCAATGGCATCCTGCCCAATATTTCCCTGAGTACCGGTTTCCCAGTGGTAAATACGGGCGGAAACACCTATTCTGTTACGGTACCCCCTGGCAATCATGAAGTCACCATCACCGCAGCAGACGCCGCCGGCAATGTGCGCCAGGAAGATTTTTCCATCGTCATTACACAGGAAACCGCAGCCGTGACGCAACTGGCCTGCCAGGGTTCCCTCAACATTGCCCTGAACAATGCCTGCGAAGCCCTGCTGACGGCGGATATGCTGCTGACAGGAACATTCGGTTGCCTGGAGCCATCGGATTTTATCATCCAGGTGGCAGACAGCGACCCCACCAACGGCCCGGTGGTAGATGGCTGTGGTATTTTTACGTACTACGTCAGCCTTCCGGCCGGCGTGACCGTCCCTGGTTTCACCGAATGCTGGGGGGTTATCCACACGGAAGACCTGACGCCACCCTCGCTTACCTGTCCTGCAAACACAGACCAGATCACGCTGACCCAAACTTATCAGGAACTTTCCGGCGCCTTAGCGACAACCGATGGTACGTTCCAGCCCGGTCAGGCCGCCTGCTGGCTTCAGTTTTTTAACCCGGTTCCGGCTACAGCACTCCACTTTTACGATACGCATACATTCACGGTTACCGAAACGGATGTTTATACCTTCGATTTATACGATCCGAATGGCGGTGATTGGATTGGCGGGCTTTTCCGAAACGGGTTCAACCCGCAAAACCCGTGTTTGGATGTGATTTCTCAGCAAGATCCCGGCACGCTGGCTTTGGGAGCAGGCACTTACATTGCGCCTTTTGGCCTTGTTTTTGCAAATGGACTGGAGCCGCGCTGGCGCATTTCGCTGACTTTACAGGCTGGCAAGACCTACACTTTGGCCACCTCGTCTTTCGAGCCTAATTTCACCAGTGCTTATACCTGGCGGGTGTACAGCGCAGGTAACGGCCAACTAACCGGGCTTCCCCTGCTGACCGCACCAGAACGCAGAACCTTGCTGTGCGAGGATCAGACTCAGATTGTCCTTTCCACCTTTCCGGCCAACGTACCGCGTTGCTATAAAACGGATGGGGAAGGAAATGTCATTTTCCCAATTAATACCCAACAACGCCAGCGCTATCAGCAATTGCTCGACCGCTTAGCCCTCACCGGCTATCCCAACGCCAATATCATAACCGCACTTGGCGGCAGCGTAACTGACAATGACAATTGCGGGTTCATCGAAATTTGCGTGACAGAAACTACATCCCAGGCCGGTGATTGCACCGATTTGATCATCACCCGCACCTTCACGGCCAAAGACGAACAAGACGGTGATTTTAATACGGTGAACAGCAATCCCTGCACCGGCGATCCCAACGTAGCTGTTTGTACTCAGGAAATCCGCGTGCGCAAGCCCCGTGTGGCCGACATCATCCTGCCCCACTATACGGCACTTTTCGAATGCGGGGAAGATTTCCCTGAAGATCAAAACGGCAACCCCCACCCGACCGTCAGCGGCTACCCGCTGGTGCGCACGGCTTTCGGGGTTGTACTCATCAACCAGGCTTACTGCAATCTTGCCGCCAGCTATTTTGATACGCCCCACGCCAACGTGTGCGCCCAAGGCTACAAATTCCTGCGCCAATGGACGTTGTTCGACTGGTGCTTTCCCGCACAAACGATTATTTATGCACAAACCATCAAGGTTGGCGACATGACCCCGCCGGTGGTGGCCTGCCCGTTTGTGGACAACAATTCTGATGGTGTTGCTGATCCGTTAGTCTTCTCCACCGATAATGGCACGGATTGCACGGCAGCTTTTGCAGCGCCGTTGCCACAGGTAACTGACAATTGCTCAGAATGGTCGGTACTTACGGAAATTGTGACTGACGTAGTTATTGGGAACGATACCCAGACCGTTGTCTTAGCCACCATCGCCGCCGATGCCCCCACGCGTTTTGTTTCGGGCATTCCATCGGGTTGCCACCGCTTTCGCTACACCGTGGATGACGAATGCGGGAATAGAACCGTTTTGAACTGCGATTTTTGCGTCGTGGATGAAACCGATCCCATCGCCGTGTGCGACGATGAGCTGCATGTTTCCATCGGCGGCAATGGCCATGCCAGAATTTACACACCTAATGTAAACGAAGGCAGTTCGGATAATTGCGCCATTGCTCAAATGCAAATCCGGCGCCTGCTAACGGTTGATTCTGTTACCTGTGCCGCTATCACCCCCGTGTATACCGCCTGGGGCGACTATATAGATGTCAATTGCTGCGATGTTGGCAGCGAGATCAGGATCGAATTGCTCGTGACGGACGAATCCGGCAATACGAACACCTGTTGGATGGAGGTGCTGGTGGAGGATAAAATCAATCCCTGGTGTTCTGCGCCGCCGTCTGTCACCATTTCCTGCACCGATTTGCCCGGAAATTTTGATCCGGGAGATACACTGCAGGTTCAGGCGCTGTTTGGAGTCGCCACCGCTTTTGACAATTGCCCCGGCGCAGTGATCCGGGAGTTGACTCCTTTTTATGCACTCAACAATTGCGGCGTTGGCAACATTAGCCGGCGCTTTCAGGCCATTGACGCTGCCGGCAATATTTCTTCAACCTGCACGCAACTGATCACCGTTGGCTCAATCACCGAGTATGAAATAGCCTTCCCGAAAGACGCCACTTCACACTGCGGAACCCCGATGCCGGATACGATCCAGCACTGGAAATATGGCTGCGATCTCCTTGCCGTCAGCGTCACGGATGAAACTTTAGTCGCTTCATTAGATGAGTGTTATAAACTCCTGCGCAAATATCGTGTGCTCAACTGGTGCGAATACAACGGCGTAGATCAGCCTGTGGTGATTTCAAGGGATGAAGATTGCGACAACAACCCGGGTGACGAAGCGGTATGGGTCTTGCGCCGTCCGAATCAGACCTATGTGGATCGCGACAACAATGAACTGAACAACAACCCGGCAGCGGGCATTAAAAATACGCAATGCGACGGGACGACCAATCCGGAAGGGTATTGGAGAACCACCCGCAGCGCTGGTTTTTGGGAGTATACCCAATCCATCAAAGTGTACGACACCATTCCTCCGAGGGTTTATTTTGCGCAGCCGGCTCCTTTTTGCAGCTACGACAACGTGGATTGCAATGTGGAAATAGAGTACAAATTTTTGCTTTCTGAAAACTGTACGCCTTCTGACCTTGAAATACAACTTTATTACGATGAGGGTTTCGATGGCGTTATTGACGAAGACGTTCCCGAAGAAGGCATTGCCGGCCAATACCCAAAATTTGAAGTGACCAAGCAATATCCCATCGGCTCCCACGCCTTTGTGCTTGACCTGACGGATGGATGCGGCAATACTTCGCGCACCAACCTGCCGTTCCAGGTGGTGGATTGCAAAGCACCGAATCCGGTTTGCATCAATGGTTTGTCAATCCCGCTTATGCTCGCTGATCCTGATACGGACGTGGATGGCGACGGCGTAACAGATACCGGCGTGGCGGTCATTGAGGCAACTGATTTTTTGGTGAGTCCTTTGAGCGACTGCCTCGGGCCAATCCGTTATTCTATTAATTTCTTCGGCGAATCGCCCGATGTCAACCGAACTTCCCTGACGTTCACCTGTGCCCACCTCGGGCCTCAAACCGTAGAAATTTACGGCTGGGATCAGGCTTTCAACCCTTATGCGGTGCAGCCTGATGGCACGCTCGGCGGTCCGAATTACGACCATTGCACGACCTTCATTATTGTGCAGGACAACGAGGTGGACGCCTGTCCCGGTGGCGGTGGCGGCAGTAGCGCCGTTTCGGGGCTTATTGAAACCGAAGACCTCCAACCGGTGGCCAATGTAGCGGTCCAAATCAGCAGCGGAGCGGTTCCTCCTGCAATGACCAATGCTTCGGGTTCGTATTTCCTGAGTGGCTTGGAGGCAGATTATGACTATACGATTATTCCTGAACTCGACAGCAATCCGTTGAATGGCATCAGCACCTTAGATCTGGTACTCATTACCAAACATATCCTGAATGAGCAATTGCTGGATTCGCCATACAAATTGATTGCTGCGGACATTGACCGTTCCAACCACATTACCACCATAGACCTGATTTTGTTGCGCCGCCTGATCCTTGCATTGGACGACGATTTAACCCACAACACAAGCTGGCGTTTTGTGCCCCGGTCTTATGTTTTTCCGAATCCTGCCAATCCCTGGGCGACGGTCTTTCCTGAATTCATCAACATCAACGACCTGCCCAGCACGGTGCTGAGCGATCAGCATTTTGTCGGCATCAAAATCGGCGATGTGAATGGCTCTGCGATAACGGATTTCAACGGCTCAACGGAGCTGCGTTCGGAAATCGCATCCTGGGAATTGAGCGCCCCTGACCAGATTTTGTCGAGCGGGGAAACGGTGGACATTCCGATTTATCCCGGCGATTTGCAAAACCTAGCAAGCCTGCAATTTACCTTAGGCTGGAATGAAAGCCTGCTGGAGTTTGTCGCACTGCGCCCCGGCATTGCGGGCATGGAACACATCGGACAGCGGTTTTTAACGGAAGGGTACCTGACTTTATCGTGGAATGGCCCAGTGGCCGCTGACCAAAAAGAATTGCTAACGTTGACAATGCGCGCTAAAAAGTCCGTGCGGCTGAGCGAGGGGTTGCACCTTGCACCAGCGCCAACCCCGGCGGAAGCCTGGCATCAAACCGAAGGCCGGATGGCGGTAGCGCTCCATTTCAAAAACCAGGATAAAGCCACGTTGGCCCTTTATCCCAACCAACCGAACCCTTTTCGGGAATCAACGACCATCCGGTTTTTCCTGCCGGAGGCTGGTGAAGCCGAACTCGTTTTTTACACCAGCGGTGGCCAACTGCTCAAACGCATCAGCAGCGCTTTTGCAAAAGGAGAAAATACCGTAAATTTGAACCGGGCTGAACTTGCCGGCGGCGGGCTCATTTTTTATGAGTTGCGAACAGCAAATGGCGAACGGGCCGTGAGCAGGATGCTCGTAAAAGAATAAAAAGGCATTTTGGTGGCTGTTTTTCCCGAATCGGTTTGACGCGGGAAAAATATCATCAAAATGTGCCTCATTTTGCACCGGGTCAGTAGCATATCAACCCCTCCGGGGATGCTGCTGACCTTTTTTTTTCGCTCGCGCGATGTCGGTAACTGAGCGAAGCCGAAGTTCCGCCTCGCATGTACTATTCTTGCGGGCTTCGCCCGATTTTGGGGTCTGCCGGCTAAAGCCAGCGACCACGGGCACTCACTGCTTCACCACCTTCCCCTGCCAAACGACACTTCCTTCATCCTCCACACTACAAAAATACACCCCCACCGCCAAATGCCCAACCTTCAATTCCTGCTGCACCTTCCCAGCCACCACACTTAGCGGCTCGCGCAGCACTTCCCGGCCCAAGGCATCCCGGAGGATAACCTGAGGATTCTCTAACCTTACCAAAGCTTCGAGCTTGAGCAAAGCAACGCCGTTTGTCACCGGATTAGGGGAAATATTAGCCAAAATGCCGCTTTCTGTTTCCGCCACATTATTAATCAATACCTGTATTTCCCGGCACAGCGTATCCGCTCCACGCGGATTGCTCACCGCCAGGCAGACATTGTACACGCCCTCTGCCGCATAACTATGTACCGGATGCGGCACGGTATCTGTCACCCCATCCCCAAAATCCCAATGCCACGCACGGATGTCATGGTAGCTACTGTCTTGAAATGCCACCTCCGAGTCTTGAGCTTCATAGCTCCAGGCTGCCGTGGGGGGCTGGCGCAGGGTGTCGCAGGGGCTGCCTTCGAGCGCACCGAGGCGATAGTTCGGGAAGTTGGGCATGGAGAAGGCACTCCAGGTAGGGAGTTCTATACAGTGCTGACAGACGTCGCAGCTATCGCCGGGAAGGTCTGGGTTGTTGATGACGTGGAGGTAGGGGACGCTGTTGGTGGCACTGATGTAGATTTTACCATCTGGTGCTAACTGTGCTAAAAAAAATCGAGTAGCAAATACAGGGGGGATAATAAAGCCATCATAAACTGCAACAGTATCTTTCGTTGCTTCAATACCGCTCGCCCAAAGATCATACTGATAGATATGGCGATATAAAGAAACGTACAAGAATTGAGAATTAGGCGATATGGCTAATCCACCAGCCCAGGCAGTATCTGCAAAAGTAAGTTGAACCGGATTACTTAGTAAACCTGTGCAACGATCAAAATCGTAAATATTTAAAAAATTACCCGCTTCAATTCCTCCTAAACTTAATTCAGCGAACTTTCTTCCATCTGGTGAAAAAATCGCCTGTCCAAGGCCGGGTGAAAAAATCGAATCGCCAATGATTTGTACCCCTCTATTCTCAAATCCTGAAGGGCTTAATAAAATCGTATGATATTCATTGCTGCCATACCTGCGCATAAACAACCACCAATCTCTGCCATTGGCATGTTTGCAGGCAGTGACTTTGCCAGGTTCCATGATATCATCTATAATTACCTGATTTTTTTCTACCACAGAACCCAGACTATTTTCCAGGCTCATGTCTATTTTGCTATAGTATAGTTTTGATGCATATAAAATCAGTTCGCCTATGGGATATTCCATATTTGAATGAACTAAATAATACAGATGTGTACTATCTGGATCAGGGTGCGGCAAGGATAATACTCCCTGGTTGAGAATATACCCAGTGTTTATATTGTTGTCTGCATAATCCCCCGGATTAATGCCTAATCCATTTGACATAGGTTCGTGAATAGCATTAGCTATGTAAATACCATTACTATAAAAAAGCAAACTCCCGGAAGAATCACAAATACTACCATTGGTCACATTTAAAAACATATCTCTTTCTTCATGATAGATATCAGACGGGATTGTGGAGAAATCTATCACAGTACCGCCATAGCCAGGAGCATTGGGGACACTGGCATTGTAGCCAAATAGCCATATATTGTCGTGCTTCTGAGCCGAAAGAGAATAATAAAAAAGCGAGCAACTGAAGGTGAGTATAACCAGACTTTTCATGATAATTGTGAATTGGAGAAAGGAAAAACCCGAAGGCATGTAGCGTATGCCTTCGGGTTTAATGGTGAAATTAGTGGGCAACGATTATTTTACCCGTAAAGATTAGCCTCTTCTCAGAACGTATCTGACCGCTCGCGCCAGGTCTTCCCACCACGTCAAAGGCGCATGGCTCGCCAGGGTTTTTAACCCGTTGCGGCTGGTCTACCGGTCTCCAGACCGGCGTGTGTAGGTCATATTCTGTATCATTTTTCATAAGCAGCATATTTGGTTTATGTAAAACTTCAGGCATTCCGGAGGGATTGCCTGGTGGGGTAGTAAAACAGCATGAACCGGCACGCCACTAAAAGGTGGAATGCTTGGAAAATCTGTGTTTGCTCTGTGTTGTGCCGCAAAAAATTGTGGCTCTATTGTATGTTGACGACGCGGGCAGGGTAGTTCCCAAAATGAAGGATGCAAGGAAAGCGCCACCATTTGATGTATGTCAAATGTAAGTGGTTCTGCCCAAAAAAGGAAGGTGGCTTATGTTAAATCTTGGTAATGTCTTTGACGAACATGGCATTGAAATCTCTAATTCGCTAAGGAATCAACCTCTACCGGCGGCAGCGTTTCCCCCTCAATCTCCAACCTCCACCCCGCTCCTTCCACCATAAACTTCATCACATCAAACAACTGGTTGCCTTGTGCAGCGGCTTCTTCCAGCAGTTTTTGTTCTACCGCTTTTTCGCGGAGCATGGCTTTGGCGTTTTGCGCTAAGCGGGTGTAGTCCTCTTTTGTGAAGCCGTTGAAGAAACTTTCGTCCATGTTGGTGAACCTGACATCGTGGTCAATGGACAGGATTTCCGGTTGCGGCAGGTTGCTGATCCGGATGACGCGGTTGGTGCTGTCAGCTGTGATTTTGATGTTTTCAAGGTCGTAGCCGACCAAAACTTTACCTTTTACTTCCAGCAGGGCGGATTTGGAGAAATTCCAGGTGGTTGGCAGGGGCAGGTACAACGTCATCTTGCGGATATTGGTGTCATTGTACAGTTCTGTGAACGTGCCTTCTACGGTGACCAATTTACACACTTTGCGCACCTGCTCCAACAGCACCGTGGATTGCGAGCGACTGATGGAGGCGTCTTTTTGATTGCGCCAATAATTGGCCATCCAGATGCCGGCGCCGAAGCAGGCAATTAAAATCAAGGCAATAAGGCCGTATCTTTTCATGCGTTGGTTATTTGCCTAATTTGGCAGTCATGTCGTACTTTAGACCTTTGTAGCTTTTCAGCACGGCCTGCACCGAACCTACCGACAGCGGCGATTCGATGACCAGCGGAATTTTATTGTTGTCGTCGCTGACCCAGATATTGAGTTTGGAATCTTTTTTGAATACGTAGCCTTCGATGACTTCCGGACCAAAAACCAAGGTATTGAATTTGCCGAGTCCTTTGATTTTTTTACCGGCTTCTTTGCCCCGGTAATTAACTTTCAGCGGCCAAATTTCTTTGTCCATGAACAGTTTGATGGGAATGTTGTCGCCTTTTTTCATGTCGGCGAAGTCAACGTTGCGCAGGTGGTACACAATAGAAATGATGTCGTGCATGCAGTCTCCGGTGGTGTATTCTTTCAATTCGGCAGCCTCTTTGTTTTTTCCGCGCAGCGACTTGACCGTTTTTTTATTTTGATCAAAAGTAAGCTTGTCGTAAACGGAATAACCGCCCTCCTGGATTTCGCGGATCGCAATATTGGGCAGCAGGCTTTTTTTGTCTACAAACGAATCGTAGCGGTCGCGCACTTTGTAAAACCATTCGTAGGATTTATAGGTTTGCCCGACAGCCGATAAGTGGTATTCTGCGCCAAGGTCTTTCACCCGAAAAGTGACCTCACCGGCAGAAAGCCAGACGAAATTCCAGTTGTAATACAACTTGTACGTCAGCTCTTCCCCGTGTTGAAAAGCCGTGTTGTCAATGGAACAACGCTCCGGAATGGCCTGTTCAAAAAGCGGCAAATCCGCATTGTTGACAGAAGAAGGCGCCGTAAAAGCCATAACGCCAAAAAACAAGAATAAAGCACTGGCTTTGAACAAAAAAGTTTTCATAGTTCTATGATTTCAAGACGTTTGTTTTGACTATAAACCAACCGCCAAGTAACGCCGGCAGGCATAAATTTAGTATAAAAAGGCCGAAAGTAGCGGCCAACACGCTGAGTTCGTTGACGCCGAAAGCCGTCCAGACCATCAGGGCAATTTCCCCCCGTGCCAACAAGCTTATCGCAGGCGGCAACGGCACGCTGGTTTGCAGAAAAAAAATGGTGGCGATGCCGGGCCAGGCTTCCAAAATCGTAATTTCTATGCCAAAAAAGCGCAGCAGCAGCCAGTACTGAAAGCAATACGTAAAGTAGCGGGCCCAGGCAAAGAACAAAGCCCGTTTCAATTCGGTTTTTTCGTAACCCCGGAATAAGGTCAATATTTCTTTTACTGGTTTGGCGAGGTTGAATCCCGCAAGTTTCCAGCGCCGGCCAAACCTCAGCTTCATCAATGCTTGCGCGACCAGGTCAATATGCCAGTAAATCAGGAGTAAGCCCGCCGAAAGCGCGGCCCCGGTTAAAGTCACGCTCCACAACAAATAGGGCTCCCAGCGAAAATACAGACTTGCGAACAACGCCAGTCCAACGACACCGCCGGAAAGGAGGGCAACCAATTGGCTAATGCTGCCCATCAAAGTTGCGGCCACTGCCCTCCAGCCATTCCCGGCCTCCACAAGCAAAACGCGCCCGCCGTATTCACCGATGCGGTTGGGGGTAAATAAAGAGACGGCCACTCCGGCCAGAACGGATTGATAAGCCTGCCAAAAAGTGAGTGCAGAAAACCGGCGGATCAGTCCATGCCATTTCAGCGTTTCAAAACCCCAGTTAAGCGGCATGAGCAGCACCGCAAAAAGTAGCCAGGGGAGTTGACGGGGGTGCAAGCTGTTTTGAAAGGCTTGCCAAAGCACCTCTATGCGCTTATTGTATGCGATTTGATAGTATACCGCGCCCAAAAGCACCAGCGCAACGGCAATTTTAAAAATCAGATTTATGGTTCGTTTACTCATGGTGGTTCGCGCTTGCTCCGTATTCGCTTGGCGATTGTCCGGTATGCTTCCTAAACGCGCGATTAAAGGTAGCTTTTGAATTGAATCCGCACTCCAAAGCGACGCCCAAAAGCGTGAGGTGTTTCAAGTCTTCGCTTCCTATACAGTTCTTGAACGCCTCCACCCGGTAAGCGTTGATGAAATCATTGAAATTTTTTTCAAAAGCGATATTGATCACTTGCGAAAGCAGAGGCGGGGCGATTTTCAGTTTTCTGGCAAGGTCGGCAAGGCTGAGTTCGGGTTCCAAATATGGTTTTTCATCCTCCATCAAATGCAGCAACTTCTGCTTCCAAATTGCGGTATCGAGGTCTGGAACCACGCGTTTTGCCGATTCAACGGGCGATCTAAAGTTCAATTGAGCCGACTGCCGCTGCCGGTACCCCGTGATGGCAACGTACACGATGATGCCAACCGTAGTTAAATTCCACCACCAATCCTGATAGAAATCAAGGTTCAGGATTACGTCAATCAGGAACCAGGTCCATTTAAAGACAATGGTAAAAGTCATCAGGTAAAGAAAATTGCGGTACCAAAACAGACTAACCGTATCTGTATCTGAAAACTGGGTTTCCGCCCATTTTCGGTAATCCTGGTAAAGAGTCAGGGATTTTTTGAAATAAAAACCATAGGAGAACAGGAAAAGCGCAGTTTCTATCCAGTTGGCGATCTGGTATACAGTGGAAGTCTGCCATGCCTGCACGAAATAGCGCCCCTGGAGAAAAATGGCCAGGTTGAACAGGAAATAAACCAACCAGGGTATCAGGTGCCAAAGTGCTGTTCGGTTAAACCGAAACTGTCGGTTGACCTGACTTTTCAGGTAAAAATATACGGCTGGCCCGAAAAGTAAATTCAGGGAACGGGGAAATCCGTTCAGTTCTTCCCACAGGAAATTGATTCCGGCAAATCCGAAGGTATAATCCTGTATATCAATAGCCAGCAGGAAAAGCACCCAGCCCAGCAGCTTGTCGGACAAAGACTCTTCCTGCCAGCCCCTGATCCAGAGCAGGAGTGCGAACAATAATCCAAAAAAGTAACCAAATTGGAGCGGTGTGGTATATAAAGACATCTTGTTGGCTTAGAAAAGATTCAACGTTTTCCCGTCGTCTGTGGCGTTGATGGTAACGAGCGTTTCTCCCTTATTGTTTAAAATCCGGGTTCCAATGGGTAATTTTTCCTTTCTGTTGCCCAACGGCCCGATTGCAATCCCGTAAGAAAACCGATTGCCTTTGGGGCCTTTAATTTCCAAGCTTTGCTTTCGGGTGGAGTTATTTCTTAAATTGACTATCACAGATTTCGGGTTCACCCCTGGAGTATCTACAACCTCATTTAGGCTTTTCAGGGTAGCGCCTTCGGTAAGTATCTGGTTTATTGTTGTTGGATTACCGCTGTAAGCCACATCTCCATCTTTCAAATTTATAGTCAGTTTTTCCCGGACAAAAACATTTGTTGTGGCGTGGCTGCCGTGTTCTATCGCCACATCCCGGGCGTCGAGCCCTGAAGCGTCAATCCGTCCCGATCCTGCCGTAATTGTTAAAGATTCGACTTTCCCTTGTAAAGTGACATCTCCAACTTCCGCCTCCAATTCAAAATTACGGGTATCAATATTGTTGACCACAATTTTCCCCCAGGCGCCGTTGTGGAGTTTGGTGAGAAAGGGTACGCCGATTTTTACCTGGAGTTTCGTCGCTTCGATCCAGCCGTCTGCTTCGATGTGCAGCACGCCGCTTCGAACCTCGGTTTTGAGGCGCGGCAACAGATTTTCGTCGATCGTAATTTCTAATTTGGCCATTTGGCCGCAAGTGATGTCCACATTACAGTAATCGTCTATATGAATGGCATAGAATTCACTTAGCGTGCGGACGGAGGTGGTGATTTTGCCATTGCCATCAATACGCTTACTTTGCGCGTAAGAGAAACCAGGCATCAAAAACAGTAGTGCGGTAGCTATGACATATTGTTGAACAGTCGGGTGATTTGATACAGGGATTGGGTATCGTGGATGGAGATTTTTCATACTGAAGATAGTTTAGTTTAGATCGAGAAATCAGGTTATTGCTTCTGCTTGATCAGCCTTTTTATGGCTTCCAACTCCGGATCCATGCCCTGCAGGATGTCGGCCTCGCTGGATTTTACCAAAACGTGAGGAGTGATTCCTTCATCCGGTTGATCCGTCAGCGGGAAAGTGGCAAATACCGGAATATCCATTTCAATGCGGGAATGTGGCAGGTTCAGGAAAAAAATCATGCCTCCGTTGATGCCCTTTCGGTTTCCGCCTGTATCTTGACCGACAAGAATGGCGGCGTCATTGTCTTTGAGTAATTGGGCCATCAGGAAGGTCAGGGAGCTATTGCCGGCGTCTGTAATCAGATAAATCTGCCCTGGGAAGCCATTTTTGCCGGAAGAAAGCACGACATCTTCAGGGCGATCCGATGTTAGCCGAAAATACCCGCGCGCAGTTGGGACAACTTTATTTTCCAGATTAAAAAAGGAATCGTCCCAGGTTGATAAATAGGGCCGAAGGGTGTTGGGAATTTTTTTGTAGCGAAGCCATCGGTGGGCGCCTTTCTCCACAATTTTGGCCGAGACGAAAAGCTTCGCCAGATAGCTCAGCGCGTCATCCGCTCCGCCTTCATTGCCCCGGATATCTATGATCAGGTTTTTGATTTGTTTTTCCTTTAATTCACGGGCCGCATTTTCGAGGAATTGCTTCCAATCCATTGTGAAATTCCAGGTAGTGAACGTTGTGAGTTTCAGGGAGGCGGTTTGTTCGTCTACCAGAAAAAACTGCCAGGGGGCGGTTTCCTGAGTCTCGGGGTAACGCTCTTTGAGCATGGCTTTTCGCCCAAGGGTTGTTGTGGCCGAAACTGAGGTATTAAAGACCGCTCCTGTTTTTAAATCCCTTGCCTGTATTTGCAGCAATGCATTCGGTTTGATGTTGAAAACTAATGAAAAATAAACATCGAACCACTCATAATTTCCCAGGCCGGTAACCTGAAGGTCATATAATCGTTTGGCATCGTTTCCTCCGTCAGCTTTTACGAAAAGAAGCAGGCTATCAAGTATTGTTGGAACAGGAATATCATTGATGCTAAGGATTTCAGCACCTTCCAGCCGGCGACTTTCACTCAGGTCGTGCGTTACAATCATCCGGCGTTCAAGCAGCTTAAAAGTAAAGGGTACGCGGTCGGCTTGTTGAAATAAAGGGAATTTAACTTCATCAGGCTGGTTGTAAAAATTGCAGTAGGTATGACCACATTTGATTTTTGCCAGAAACCGGGAATAGGCTAAGTAAAGCTCCGGCAAAGTTCGGTCTTGTTGAAGAAAGTCTTCCAGTGTTTTGAAATGCAGCGCCATAGCTTCTTCGCTATTGTAGCGAAACAAGCCAGGATGAATGGTTGAATAAGCATTTTTGATCAGGTTTAATTCTTCCTGCAATTGAGCCGCCGAGAGCCGATGATTTTCCAAAAAAGGAACATAGATATTCCACTTGTTGGCAACTACCGAAGGGGCGCCATTTAAGGCAAGCACCCGGTTGGCCAATTGTTCAAATTCCCACACCACGTTGCCGTATACATATTTATAACGAAGCCACTGCTTGTCTTTTTTAGAATCGAAAGTAATGACTGCGGTATAAACTCCGTCGCCATCCACATCCGTCATTGGGTATGTTTTCTCCCAGGCTAATGGAGCTATATTTCCCCGGATGCCAACTGTTCCTTTCTCAACCAGATTAGCAACTCCATTCATGTCCAATTCAAAAGTGACCGTAATGGTTGAAGAAGCAGGAGAATTATAGGTTCGACTGCTTTGTGCAACTGAGCTGTTAGAGAACAACACCAGCGATATAACCACTACAGCGACCGGGGCTTTTTTCAAATCCAATCGTTTAGCAATAAGCGCATCAAGGGAAAATTTTCCGATGGCAATGGAAAGGCCCACATGAAGGCGAAAAAGCAACCAGATAATCTGGAAAGCAGCAGGGCGATATTCGCCGAAAAGCAATTTGGATAAACGTTTCATTTTGCAATAATTTTTGGCAAATATGGCCTGACAAAATGCCCTCAATCGCTGCAAAAAATAATTTAAGTCGTCTCAAAAAAGATACGAGACCTTATTTTACGGTACCTTTCAATTCTAAACGATAATACACTTTGGAAAACCCGCGCAAAACCCATCGCATCCTCGGCGTTGACCCCGGCACCAACATCATGGGGTACGCGGTCATTGAAGTGCAATACCAGCCAACAAAGTTGCGCCTCATAGACATTGACGTGCTGCACATGAAAAGTGAGTCGGAAGGTTATATGAAATTGAAATACATTTTCGAGCACATTCAAAAGATCATCACAGAACACAAGCCTGATTCCATGGCAATCGAAGCACCTTTCTACGGCAAAAACGTGCAGTCTATGCTCAAATTAGGGCGGGCACAAGGCGTGGCCATCGCAGCGGCGATGGTGAAAGGTATTGAAGTGACCGAATATTCTCCCAAAAAAATCAAACAATCCGTAACCGGCAATGGAAATGCGTCAAAAGAACAAGTCGCTGCGATGCTGAGCACCATCATGCAGGAGCCATTGATGGAGCAATACGCCGATGCAACAGACGCCTTAGCCACTGCCGTTTGCCACCATTATCAGGGAAATTCGCCGTTGAGCGGCGCTTCCAAAAAATACAACAGTTGGGAGCAGTTTGCCAAGGATAAAAAGGATCGGATTAAGTAAGCAAATGGGCAAGTTGGCAAACTCGCAAGTTGGCAAATGGGCAAACTCGCAGGCAAGCCCTTCCGCTATTTTAAAACCCGCTCCATCTGCACCAAGATAGACTGGGCATCTTTATAGGTTTCTTCCATCTTGGCTGCATTATCCATGCCTGCATAGAGCGCCATATCGCAGGTTTTTACAATTTGTGAAAACTGCGCGATTTGTTCGGGAGGCAGGGAGGTTTCCTGCAATTTCTGTTGCAGATTTTTCCGGTTTAGCGCCGCCAACGGAATGTTGAATTTCCGGCACGCATAACCCAGCAAAGCCCTGGACACTTCTTCATAAAAAGCGCCGCTTTGATTGGTCTGCAAATGGCCGTGGGCTGTGCTCAGGTGGCTTTTGGCAATTTTTTCAGCGCGCTCTAAGTGCATTTCAGCGGCTGTCCGCTGTTCCGAAAGCTTACCAAAATATTTCCTTCCCCAGACCATTCCGGCAATCAGCAATGCCGCCAATGCAATCCAGAGCAATCCTTTTATATAAATCCAGGGTACGCCGGTGTTGGCTACGCCCGCCGGGTCGTTTTTCAAAGCTTCAAAACCATCTGGTTCCACCGGCTGCCGGATGCCCTTCCCCTGGGTGACTGTTACCTCAACTGTCCCGTCCTGAACTGTGGTATATTTATTGGTTGACGGGTCAAATACGCCAAGCTTGGGCGCAATGCTGAAAGTTCCGGCGGTTCTGGGGAGCAGGAGAAATTCAAACACCGTTTCGTTCATCAACTGGCCATCGTGGTCGAAGGCAACCTCTTCGACTATTTTTGGTTCGTAAACTTCAAACTCTTTTGGAAAAATAAGCGGCGGCGGCTGAAGGCGTTTGTTGTCGCCATTGCCCCGAACCGTAAGCCGGACAGAAAGCGCGTCGTCTGTGCTGAGCGCAGTACGGCTAAGGCTGGTGGTCATTTGATACGCCCCGACAGCCCCGCTGAAAAATTCCGGTGCGCCGTCAGGAAGCGGCTTTACGGAAATCGTTACCGGATCAGAGGTAGCCGCAACCCGGATCAGTTGGCGGTTAAAAAAAAGGCTTGGGAAGTTATTCGAGGGCGGTGTTTCTTCCAGTATGCCCAATTGCATGGACATGCCATCAATGGACAATTGCCCGATTCTTTGAGGAAACAAAGCAACCCGTTTAATGGTCAACACCGTGTATTGTTGCCCATTAATGACTTCCTGAGAGCGGCGGGTGTCATACCGGCGGATATCCCGGGCAAAAAAGCCCTGATAATCGCTTTCCAGCACGATGTCGGATGCTTCAATGTTTTTGTCTTTGAAATAAAGCTTGTAATCCAGAAGAATTTGCTGACCGGGATACGCTTCTTCCGTGTTCAGTTCTGCCCGGAGAAATACTTGTTCCCCTTCTTTTTCTTTCCCTTTTTTTGCTTTTATAATTTCAACCCGGAGCGGTTGGGTGCGCAACGTTTGCCCATCCACCCGAATGGTTGCGCTGCCGATCGTAAATTTTCCAATGCGTTTGGGGGCGAGGGTGTAGGCAAACCCCATTTCGCGGGAAACCCTGCCGTTTACAATACTGGTGCTGCGCAGGGCATTCGGGCCGGAAATAACCTGGAAGTCTGAAAAGCCTGGCGGTTGAAAATTATCGCCCGCTCCGTTCTTCAAGGTGAAGACGACTTCAAAAAAACCGCCCAGAACGATTTGTCTTGCATCCGACCTGGCTTCAAATACCGGATTATCCTGAGCAACCGCCACGGAGGGCATGGCCAGGCTCAATTGCACGAAAATACAGCTAAGTAGCGTCCATCTACCGGGTCTCATATTCGATACTCATTTTAAGATGTACTTTTGAATCCACTTTCGACGTTGGATAGGCGTTTACCGCACCAGCGTGTTCGTAATTCCATCACCTGACAGCAGATGACGGCAGCATCCACCGCATGCAAAGTAAAGCATAAAAGATTTAGCAATACCGATGCAGCCGAGTTCAGCGGCGATGCCTATTTTTGCCCCTCGTTTCTGAGGCAGCACAAAAATAAGCAATAGCATCTTTATCAATAGTCACATTACCCGGTTTGCTGCACCCCAAACTTTAAACATTGTTTTTAATTTGAGATATGTCAGCCATATCCCTTAAACATTCAACGCATACATTCAGCAAAATGAAAAGAATCTATCACTATCTCACGGGCTTGTCGCTTGTTGCAGTTGCGGCGGGCTTACAGGCGCAAACACCCTCCAACATTGTCATCAACGGGGCGCTTCAACACGCTTCTTCTTCAAGCGGGCCGAGAATGTGCAATGAAGCAGGCACCATTACGTTCGGTGCGCACATCGGCCAGAGCAACGATGTCGGGCAAACGGTGAAATACCTTTGCTTTGGCGATACGCTTTTCGTGAACCACGATGGTAATTTTGACCTTTCCGGCGATCCGCAACCTGCCACGCAACCAGGTATTGGGTACGTGTTTTATGATTGTCCGCCAACGCAAACCGGACCTAACCTTGCAACGGTGCTTAGTGATCCGTGTATCAATGATACAGATCCCATCATCGTAGGCGGCAACCCGCTTCCGCAATTAGGCGGTGTTTGGATTGCTACCCAAAACCCCAACGGAAACATCACGCTCATCAACAATGGTATCCTTCAGTCGGCTTTTAACAATGGCGTTGCACAGCCGATTCAATTTTGGTTTGCTCCGATTACCATTGACCAGTTCTCTAACCAGGGCTATGAAAATGGTGGCCCATGTGTGGATGTCAACACGGATGAAGCATTCTCAATTGTTTATCTGAATGCGATTACGGCCACCAACCAGATGGCCAATCAGGGTGCAAGCGGTTGCGAAGGCTCTTTTGTCGTCAGGGGCGGATTGCCGGAATTCGACAACAATACTACGGATTACGACATCACCATCGCGCTGCAAAGTAACCCGTCCATTACAGGCACCACGAACAGCGTCGCCACGCATGGCAGCACCATTCAATTTGTGGTGCCTCAGCCGGGCATTTATGTCATCACAGTTGAGGATGGCAAAAGCTGCGGCGCCACCTTTACTATGAACATGAGCGCGTGCCAGGCTGTCACCTTCAACTTTCCGCTGATTAACGCTTCTCCGGGAACAAACATCTGTGTGCCGCTTACGGTTCAGGATTTTGTCAATGTGGGTTCGATGCAATTTACGATGACCTGGGATGGAGCTATCCTCGATTTCACCAACATTAATACCCTAAATCCCAACGTGACCGGCCTGGATGTGAACGATTTCAATAATGCATTCCCTCCATTAAACGACACGCTGACTTTTACCTGGGCAGACCTTTCCTTTAACGGCGTTACCCTGAACGACGGGGAAGCAATTTTTGAAGTTTGTTTTGACGTCATCGGCAATTTGGGCGATTGCAGCCCGTTGAATTTTTCAGACCAACCGACTGCCATTGAAGTGGGTGACCCCGGTTTCCCGCAGCCCAATGAATATGGTTTTATCGGCATCAACGGGAAAGTAAACATCTCGAACGATGTTGTATTTTTGGTCACGAGTACCGACAGCGTCTCCTGCCCCGGGCTTGCCGATGGCTCGTTCACAGCGACCGTTGCCGCTGGCACACCGCCTTATCAGCTCACCTGGAGGCGGCTTCCTGCCGGACCCGTGAACGGCCCTTTTGCCGTACCCGCAGCTGGCAGCATGTTCACGGCCAATAACTTGCAGGCCGGTTTGTATGAAGTGACCGTGATGGACTCGAATAACCCGATGAATGTTTCCCGCGATACGGCGCAAATCCTCAGCGGGCCAGTTTTAGGGGTTCAGATCCAGGGTGATAGTCCAAATTGCTTTGGTGAGAGTAACGGCAGCGTCACGGCTGTTGTCACGCTGAACGGCGTAGCAACGCCCAATCCAGGCCCTGGATATGTTTACCGTTGGAATACCATGCCCGATCCCGGGAATGTACCGGTTTTAACAAATTTACCTTTCGGATTTTATGCGGTCACAGTGACCGACCCAAGTGGTTGTACGGCGATGGCCAGCGCCACGTTGTCTCAACCAGCGCCACTCACCGTTACGGGCCCCAACACAAACATTACCAACGCTACTTGTGAAGGCGCAGAAAACGGTGCAGTTTCGATCATGGCCACGGGTGGTACGAGCGCAAACGGCAGTTATACTTTTTCCTGGAACAATGGTCTGGGTACGGTTATCGCAACCAATTCTCAGGTGGGCAACCTCGATCCGGGGCAATATTGCGTGACGGTATCTGACGACAACGGCTGTTTGTTTAACAACTGTTATACTGTAAACGCCCAGAAAGTGCTGGGAGCCACGCCGGTCATCACAGATGCCTCCTGTAACGGCGTTGACGATGGTGAAATTTTCATTACTGGTACCGCTACCGGCGCTGCGGCAGTGCTGCCTTATACATTTACCTGGAGTGCTGTGGGCAACCCGCCGGTGAACAACAATACCAGCAGCCAGCTGACGGGGCTTGCCGCAGGCAATTACACACTAACCCTCACGGATTCCGATCCTGCCGGGTGTGAAATTGTTCGCACCTTCACGGTGAATGAACCCCAGCCGCTCGTCGCAACCATTCTCGAACAAGTGAATGAAACCTGTGTGGTTGGCAACGATGGCAGCATTACTGTTGGCGTAACGGGAGGAACTTTCCCCTACACCTACAATTGGTCGCATGATGCTACTTTGCAAGACTCCATCGCTACCGGCTTGTCGCAAAATACCTATACCGTAGATATTACAGATGCCAACGGATGCACCGGTACGCTCACTGCAAATATACTGGCGCCCACACCTCCAAGCATTGTTACACTTTTGGATGACACGGTCAGTTGCCCGGAAGACACCGACGGTTCTTTGACGGTCATTGCAACGCCCGGCGGAGCGCCTATTGCCGCTTACGCCTGGACTGGTGGCGGCGTTACGCCAACCATCAACAACCTGGCGCCTGGCACCTATATCGTTACCGTAACAGCAGAAGACGGCTGTTCCATTACAGATACGGCACAGGTATTGTCACCGTTGCCTTTGACCTTAGACAGTACGTCCCTGCGCCTCCCGGATTGCCCGGGGGATGGCAATGGCCGCATCACGGTTTTTGCAAGCGGTGGAACCCTGCCTTATACGTATACCTGGTCTACGAACAATATCCCGGGTACCCTTAACCCGCTTCCGGGGCTTATTGCCGGCAACTATTCTGTTACCGTAACAGATGCCAATGGCTGCGATCCGCTGATTGTGCCAATAACGCTCCCTGACCCACCGTCTATTCAGGTCAGTTTCTCCGGTATCCTGCCGGTTAGTTGTCCGGATGATCAAACCTGCGATGGAAGGGCGACGGCGACGGCACTTTACAGCGACGGCACCACAGGCCAGTTCAATTTCACCTGGTCTTCAGGCGAAACGGCAATGGGAGTGGCCAATGCAAACGCTACGCAACTTTGCCGGGGTACACAATCCGTGACGGTGTCCGACGGCGTCTGCGGCGTTATTCTCCCGGTTACTATCCCGAGCCCGCAAGACATCACCATCAATGTACTTTCTACGGCTGTAAGCTGCAATGGTTTGTCAGATGGCACGATTACCCTGACGCCAGCCGGCGGCACGGGGCCTTTTTCTTTTTTATGGTCGCCTTCCGGTCAGCAGACGCCAACGATTTCGGGTTTGCTTGCAGGCGTATACAGCGCCATCATTACGGATGCGAACGGATGTACCAGAACGCAAAATGTTCAAATCAGCGAACCCGATGAATTGATGCTTTCGATTGATCCGAGCCTGACTACACCAACCGTATCCTGTGCAGATGGCACGGACGGGATCATTTCCGTGGTCTTCAACAGCGGCCAAAACATCAACCCGGTTGGCAATGCGCCGTTTACCTGGTCGAACGGTGTTGCGCCGGCTATTTCCTCCATCGCCAACAACCTCGGCCCAGGAACGTACAGCGTGACCATTACGGATACCAAAGGTTGCCGCGATTCGCTGAGCTATACCATTTCTGAGCCGCCTCCGCTGATTGTCGTGATTGTGCCGCCGGTTGCGCCATTGTGTTTTGGCAATCCGACCCAAATCATCATTGACACCATTTATGGCGGTACGGGAACCTCCCTGATGGACTATACGTACCAGATTGATAACAATGGGCTTAGCTTCCCACCCGATCAGCCGGCGACTGTTTTTGCAGGTCCGCACATCATCACAGTGGAAGATCCCGCGGGTTGCCGGATAGAAGAAATGGTGAACATTGATCAACCTGCTGAAATTCAGGTGATCCTGCCTGCGGAAATAGTGGTGGAACTGGGAGATTCAACCGCCCGATTAGAGCCTATCGTGGTTTCCAGCTTGCCAATTCAGTCTTACCTTTGGTCGCCGGGGACGTATTTATCGTCCGACACAGTTCAAAGCCCTTTCTTCGTTGAACTCTTGGCCAGCGGCAATTACAACCTGTTGGTCACTGACATCAATGGCTGTACTGGCACTGCGGATGTTTTTGTGGAATTGGACGCTAACCGAAATGTCTATATCCCCAACGTTTTTTCACCCAACGGCGATGGCCCGAACGATGAGTTTAGGATTTTTGCCTGTACTGGGGTGACCATCATCAACTCTGTGAAGATTTTTGATCGCTGGGGCGGTATGGTCTATGAAGCCGATAGTTTACTTCCGGTTTGCGAAGGGGGCTTGCGGCTTTGGGATGGCAGAAAAAATGGCCGGTTAATGAATCCGGGCGTTTATGTTTACCTGATCGAAATTAAGTTTTTAGACAAGGTGACGCTGCTTTATCGCGGCGATGTGACCTTGCTCCGGTAATATATTTTTGCTTTTTTATGCGAAACAGCCCTTTGGAAGCATCCGGAGGGCTGTTTCGTTTTTACCAACACCCTTTTCTAAAAAACATTTCTGTATTTTTACACAACATCAATCAACCACCGCCATGTCACCTACCAGATTATTGTTTTGCGCGCTGCTGGCTTTCTGTTTTCAAAACTGTAAAAACCAGCCTCCTACTGGTGCGCCTGCCGCCCAGAACATGGAAAAAGCGGCCATGGAAAAGGCGCCGCGTTTCGCCTGTGTAGGAACCGAACCATTCTGGCATGTAAAAATCGAGCCAGACAGCGGCATCATTTACAACCAAATGGATGAAGGAATTACCCGTTATCCCTACACTTTGCCAAGGCAGGAAGGCGCCCAAACAATTTTTGAGTCTGCTATTTCCGGGAGTAACATCAAAATCATTATCGAAGCTGGCCAATGTTCCGACGGTATGTCGGATGAAGTCTATCCATACGCCAGCAAAGTTGAAAAAGACAAAACCGTACTCACCGGATGTGCCAAGTGACGGACAGCCGACTGTAAAAATTAAAAACTGTCTATATCTTTGGCGGCAAGTTCAAAATTCAAACTGAATTCTATGAAATTGCTGCTTCCGGCTTCCGGCCTCTTCGCTATTGGCATTGCTTCTTTTCTTTTTTTTCGCCATTTAAAAGTCACCGACTTGCCTTTGCCCGGCAATGGCCGCACCCTCATTCACCACGGTGAAGAAGGTGAAAACGCAGATAAACGCGGCGCCTGGCTGGAGTTGATGCATCAGGCTGCACCTGGCGTCAACTGGAGGAATATCGAATGGCAAAATCAAATGGCGCGCCACCAAAGGCGGGCGGCAGCGATCGGGTTTAGGGATGGTCAGTGTGGCGATATTGAGACGCTGGCGAACGGGCAACTCACCGGTCGTTGGACTGAGCGGGGCAGCATCGATCAGGCCGGCAGTGTATTGGACATCACTTATGACCCGGCGGCAGACCAACTTTGGGCGGTTTCTGCGGGGGGAACACTTTGGAACAGCGATCGCTTTGGCCAAAGCTGGGCTGTGGTCAATCAAGACCTGCAGTTCGATGGCGGCTTGCTGCAATTCGTTCCCCACAACGATGGCCGCAGGTTGCTGGCTTTCAGCAATCGCAAACCCCATTATTCGAACGACGATGGCCAAACCTGGAATCTTTCCGCCGGCATCTATCACAACGACGGCGGTGGGAATTGCCATAATCCGCTGGTATATCAAAATGAAGATCACAGCATTTTTGTTTTCTCAAAGTCAACAGGTTCCGACAACTTCAAGCTTTACCGTTCGAATGATCAGGGTGAAAGTTTCGCGGTAGCGCGAACTTTTACAACCAACGAATCCAGTCGGCTCGCGTTGTGCAATCCACACAATTCCAACGACTTGTATCTTGTTCAAAAAAACTCGCAGAACGCAGCACAGTTCTCCCGCTACAATCCGGAAACCAATCAAATCACGATGCTGAGTACAGGCGCCGTCCAGTTTGGCAGCGCGCCAGCGAACCTGATCGGCTGGGTCGGCGACGTTGCTCAACGCTTTTATTGCTATACCCAAACAGGCAGCACGCTGAAGGTTTATCAAAGCGAAGACCTCCTCACCTGGACCCTGAAAGGCGAATTGCCTGAACGCCCCTGGGAAGTCGGAATGTATGTATTGCCTTCCAATCCGGATGTGTTGCTGATGGGCGCCGTGGAGTGTTTTGTGAGCACCGACGCCGGTGTAGAGTGGACCAAAGTCAATAACTGGTGGGAATATTACGACAATGTGGAAGGAAAAATCCACGCGGATATCATGCACTTCGCCGAGTTTGTTGGGTCTGACGACGGCCAGCCGTTTTTGTTAGTCAGCAACCACGGCGGCGTCACCTATACCCCAAATTATATGGAAAACCAGTTCAATATCGGCTTGTCCAACCTGAATGTAAGCCAATATTACAGCGTCCGGACCGACCCGATCAATCCTTCTTATGTGTATGCCGGTTCCCAGGATCAGGGCTTTCAATTGGCAGATGGTTTTGAAACCGGCGAGCCGGAAGCGGAAAGCTTTGACCAGGTTATCTCCGGCGATTATGGCCATATTGTTTTTGCCAATGGCGGTCAGTCGCTTTGGACGGTTTATCCCGGTGGCTGGGCCACCTGCTACGCCAATGCGCAATCGGGGGAATTGACCCATTCCTACGAAGTACAATCCAATAATGAATCGGTTTGGATCCCACCATTGGTGGCCAGCCCCGATCCTGCGGAAAATGCGGCGTACATGGCCGGTGGAAATATAAATGGCGGGTCGGGTTCCTACATCATCAAAATGACCGTTGTCGGCGACGAAATCATACCAAGCCAGGGCGATTTCGATTTTAAAGTCGAATCTGGCGGTGGGGAAGTTTCGGCGATCGCCATTGCGCCATCCAACAGTGCTCGCTGGTACGCGGCCACCACGAACGGGCGGGTATTCCGTTCTGAAGACGGTGGTGAAACCTGGGAGCAGGCGGTGAACTTCTTTCCGGAAGGCCACTACCTCTATGGTCAGGCGTTGTTTGTTTCCAAATTTGATGAAAATACTGTTTACGTTGCTGGTAGCGGATACTCCAACCCGGCGGTATTCCGCTCGACAGACGGTGGCGAAAATTTTGAACCGGTTGTTTCCGGATTGCCGTCAACTTTAGTTTTGGGCTTAGCTGCCAACAGCGACGAAAGCCTGCTTTTTGCCGCCACGGAATCCGGCGCTTACGTCTATGTGGTAGAAGAAAACCAATGGTACGACATGCTCGGCGATTGTGCGCCAACCCAAACTTACTGGTCGGTGGAGTTTGTGGAAGAACTGAATACGGTGCGTTTTGGCACGTATGGCCGCGGAATTTGGGATTTTAAATTGGAAGACGCCGTTTCAAACGAAGAAATCCCTGTGCTTCAGGCAACGGTGGATGTTTTCCCAATTCCCGGGCAAAATCAACTGACGCTGCGTTGCAAAGCCCCCAATACCATCAATTTGCCTGTTCGATTGGTGGATCTTTCCGGGAAAGTGGTCTATAAAGCGGTGAAGCCATGTATACCAAATGTTGCCTTCCAAACGACGCTTGACGTAGGGCATTTGCCGCGCGGGGTGTATATGGTGCAAGCGGGAGAAGGGAAAGACCGGCTGACACGGAAGGTGGTGTTGCAGTGAGTGCGCGGCTTATGCTCAATGGCAATGAATAACGGGCGGCGGGTTTATATTCCCTCCCCCAGGATGATGCGCAGGGCTTACCAGCGGAATGCCCAAATTTAAACCCCGCAGGATGAGCAACACCGCAATCACCATGGTGAGGTGGGGAACCATTTTATTCAATTTCATCCGGATCCCGGTGGGAATAAATTTTCCAAACACCATTGTCAAAGCCATCAGGGGTAAGGTGCCGATCCCAAACGCAAACATCAAAAGGCTGCTTTTGAGAATAGTACCGGCAGCCAATGCTGCCGCGATGGCCACGTAGACTAAGCCACAAGGCAAAAAGCCATTGACGGCGCCAATGGTTAAATAGGAAAATAGCGATTTTTCAGATTTCAGGTAGTGCCCCAGTTTGACTTTGATGGTTTGGGTGAACCGGCTCAGGGCATTGATGTTTGGATTGCCGAACTGGTTGTTCAATAAAATGACTAAAATCAAAAGCCCGGCGCCAATGGATAACCATTGCTGGATTTTAAAAAGCGCAAATCCCTGCCCCAATAATCCAAAAATTAAGCCCATCGAAGCGTAGGATACCGCCCGGCCAATATTGTAAAAAGAAATCGCAACCGTTTTCTGAAAACCGGGCAAATGATGAACCGGCAAAGACAAAGCCAGCGGCCCGCACATGCCTACGCAGTGAAGACTTCCGATTAATCCAATAGAAAGCCCGGAAAGCAGCACTACGACGATTTCGTTCATCCTTTTATATTGATTTCCTGCTCTTCGTAATATTGTTTCTCCTGGCTATCCCAGCCAATCCGCGCTTTGTACAGTCCCGGGGAAAACTTAGCCTGGTCAATCAGGAATACGCCGTTGGTATCCGGCGAAAACTCCAGGCTGATGTCTTTATCCTGATCGTCATTTCTGAGGAATTCAATCTTGCCATTTTTAAAACCCGAAAGCAGGGAGGCAGGAATTTGCACAGCGACCCCGCCATTAGGATGCTGTAATACCAGAGTATCTGTACTCACCGCGTTGAGGTTGTGCGCAGCGTCTATGAGGGTTTGGTATTTCAATTCCTGTGCATAGTAGTTTTTGTCTACCATCTCATTGGTCTGCCGCATCGCAACGTACACCATAGTTAGCATGGCCACGATGAAGGTGATGATGACAAAAGTGATTTTATGTCCCCAGTTCATGGTATGTTATTTGAATGGTCCCAAAAATTTGGTCTTCACGGTTTGAATTTTTTCATCTCCCTGATAGACGCCTATCCGCAAGGTCGAGCTGCGTTTTTTGATTTGACCTTTCGGTATTTCCAAAAAGAAAGTCACCTCGTTGATGGCTTCTTTTTTCAAGGTAATTTGCTGATTTCCGACTAATTTGATCGTGCCGTCCATGTCCTCTAATTTGAGCGTGAGCGGAATTTCCTCCCTTGTTTTGTTGATGATTTTCGCATCGAACAAGTTGCTGATTTTCCCGCCTTCCACTTCCTGATAGAGTTGGCCTTTCACCCTTGAAATATAAGTATCCACCGTTTTTCGGGTAGCCACCAGAAAGACCATTGCCACCAACAGAACCCCCAACAAGCCAGTATACGCCTTCATTCTGGTATTGAACCGAAACGGTTTTCCCGTACTGATTTCATTTTCAGAAGCATACCGGATCAGGCCCCTTTCGAAGTGGAGCGCATCCATGACTTCGTCGCAGGCGTCAATACACGCGGTGCAACCCACGCACTCCATCTGAACGCCATCCCTGATGTCAATTCCGGTTGGGCAAACCTGTACACACTTCAGGCAATTAACGCAATCGCCTTCCGTTCTTTCTACATTTTTTTTGAATTTGCCCCGGGGTTCACCCCTTTTGTAGTCGTACGCGATTTGCATCGTGTCTTTATCAAACATGACGCTCTGGAGTCGCCCATACGGGCATATTGTTGTGCAGACAATGTCCCTGACAAAGGCAAATACGGCATAAAAAAGGAGGGTGAAAATCACCAGTCCGCTCAACATACCAACGTGATCCGAAAGCGGTTCTCTGATGATCTTAACCAATTCGTCTATCCCCAGAATATAGGCCAGAAAGGTGTGCGCAATGACGAAAGAAATCAGCAGGTACAAGCTGTGTTTGATGGTTTTCCTGGTAATTTTTCCGGCATTCCATTCCCCGGCGTTCAACTTCTTTTGCTGGGATGGCGAACCTTCCACCAACCATTCAATGGGTCGGAAAACAAATTCCATAAAAACCGTTTGGGGGCAAGTCCACCCACAAAACAACCTCCCGTAAATTACGGTGAATAACGCAATGAAGATGATGAAAGTGATCATCCCTATTGCAAAAATAAAGAAGTCCTGGGGCCAGAAGATTTTGCTGAACAGGATGAATTTACCTTCAGGCAGGTTGATCATCATGAAAGGCATGCCGTTCACCTTGATAAAAGGCATGATGAAAAATACCGCCAGATAAAGCCAGGCTAAATACTTTCTGTAATTCGTCCATTTCCCGGATGGCTTTAATGCGTAAACCCAATTCCGGCGCCCGGTTTCAGAGACCGAACTGACGCGGTCTCTGAAGGTTTCTGCGTGCAATAAATCTTCCTCTTTCAATTGCTTGATTATTTATTTACATTCACCGTATCCGGGGCAGTTGCAGTAGTTGTTTCTTCGAC
>JBJXFD010000442.1:0-39038 GCA_046153985.1 Saprospiraceae bacterium | reverse complement strand
AAGTGGTGAGCAGAAAAGAAGTTGCCGCCCAGCAATTGCTCATTCAGCGCAGGGACGAATTGCTGACGGACGCGATAGACGATGTTCTGCTGGGCATTGATGAGGTCATTCCGGCGGATATCACACTTTTCTGGGCTTTTGCGCTTGGCGATCCAAAACTACCGGAGCTCCCGGGAACGCCGCTGGGCCCATTCCTCAACAACCACGAAGAGTTACAAATCTTTTTCGACGCCGGTTTTGCGCACATCCAGATGAAAGACTACTACGAAGATCTTTTCGACAGTGCGATGGAGGACATGGCGACCATGGATCCCAAGGACATGGGCAAAGCGAAAGACCTCGATGGCATTTTCAGGGAACTGGGCAGCAGCTTCACCCCTGATTTTGTGAGCGCTAAATTTTTGCTGCAACTGCACGAAAGACAAGAAATTGCTACAGACGAAGTGATCAATATTTTGTTCAAATCGGGCATAGAGCCTTTTTACAACAAAAAGCAGGAGAAAAACTTCTCGAAGGCATTTAACGAGCTCGCAGAATCCGTTGCAGAAACCTGGGCAGACAAACGCCTCCCCCTGCCGGTGGTTTCGCTTTTGAAAAAAACCATTCAGTTCAAAATCGAATTTATCGGCTTGTTGCGGGAAATTGACCTGCGGATGACGGCGCCCGAAGAATTCGATTTTTCGATGCTGATGCACCTCCAGCCGGTAGATATGATGCTGGATCAACTGCTTTCCCTCATCGTGGAGAAAGGCGACGAAATTTCGACCAAAGAAATCAAAGACCTCGTCATCCAAATCGAAAAGGCAAGGGAATATTTTACGGAAGCGAGGAGGGAAATACTTGATAACATGTGATGAAGTTTATTGAAGGTAGTTATTGGTTATTTGTTACTGGTTATTGGTGGGTTACCACTATTTTGGTGGTTATTGGTTATCTGTTATTAGTTATTAGTCGTTGGTGGGGTACCACTAACCTTGACCAGTAACCAATACACCAATAACCAGTAACCAATAACCAGTAACCAATACACCAGTAACCAATTCAGAGAAATATGGATGTGCTAAAAACACTCATCGAAGAAGCCTGGGAAGACCGGGAGCGCCTGAAAGACAAACCAGTGCGGGAAGCTGTTAATCGCGTCATTGCGATGCTGGATCGCGGTGAATTGCGCGTGGCAGAACCGTTGGCCGGAGGCGAATGGCAGGTGAATACCTGGGTTAAAAAAGCGGTTATCCTCTTTTTCCCTTTGCAGGAAATGCAAACCATAGAAGTCGGACCGTTTGAGTTTTACGATAAAATTCCGCTCAAACGCGATTACGCCAACATCGGCGTGCGCGTGGTGCCGCCCGCAGTGGCGCGCTATGGCGCCTTCATCGAACGCGGCGCTATCCTGATGCCGAGCTATGTCAATATCGGCGCCTGGGTCGGCAGCGGAACCATGGTGGACACCTGGGCCACGGTAGGCTCCTGTGCCCAGATTGGCCGCAACGTTCACCTGAGTGGTGGCGTAGGCATCGGCGGCGTGCTGGAACCGCCGCAGGCGTCGCCCACCATCATCGAAGACGACTGCTTCATTGGCTCGCGCTGCATTGTGGTGGAAGGGGTACGCGTGGGGCGCGAGGCGGTGCTTGGCGCAAATGTGGTGCTGACCCAATCCACACACATCATTGATGTAACGGGCCCTGAACCGGTTACGTATAAAGGCCTGGTTCCGGAACGCTCGGTGGTCATTCCGGGTTCTTACACCAAAAAATTCCCCGCGGGCGAATACCAGGTTCCCTGCGCGCTGATTATTGGCACGCGGAAGGAAAGCACCGATAAGAAAGTTTCGCTGAATAGCGCACTGAGGGAACATAGTGTGGCAGTATAATATCTCCTGACCGAAGCGAGGATAATTGATGATAGATGATTGATAAATGAGGATTGATGATGTGGAGCGCCTGCTTGCGGGTTTCCATAATTTTATTTGGTATGCTCAAACGATTCTTAAATCTCTTTTTTCCTGAAAAAAGCGAACCCGACACCATGAAATATCTGATTGCCGGTCTGGGCAACATCGGCGCCGAATACGAAAACACCCGCCACAATGTGGGGTTTCAGGTACTCGATGCGATGGCCAAAGCCGCCGACCTCTCTTTTAAGTCCGACCATCTTGGCGCCATTGCCACCCTGAAACACAAGGGGCGCACCCTCATTTTGCTGAAGCCGTCCACCTACATGAACCGCAGCGGCAAATCGGTGCGCTACTGGCTGCAAAAGGAAAATATTCCGAAAGAAAACCTGCTGGTAGTGCTCGATGACCTCAACCTGCCTTTCGGCAAACAACGCCTGCGCCCGCAGGGCAGCGACGGCGGCCACAACGGACTAAAGGACATTGACGAAATCACGGGGGGCAACAACTACGCCCGCCTGCGCATCGGCATCGGCAGCGATTTCTCAAAAGGGAAACAAGTAGATTTTGTACTCGGAGAATGGAGCTCAGACGAAGCTGAAGAACTCAAAACAGTGCTTGAATACGCCGGCAATACCATCAAGAGCTTTGCCGCCATCGGACTGCAACTGACAATGACGCAGTTTAATAAGAAAGGGTAGAGGGTAGAAAGTAGAGGGTAGAAGGTAAGATTCGTCTCATTGGATACTTATCGTTTCATTGGATGCCTACTCTCTTTCTACTATCTACTCTCTACTATCTACCTGAGTAGAAGGTAAGCTTTCGCTTCATTGGATACGCATCGTTTCATAGGATACGCAATCTCTTTCTACCCTCTACCTTCTACTTTCTACCCTCTACTCTCTACCTATTGCACCAGCAAAATCGAATTCAAATTCCCGTAAGGATCGTGTTCGCTCAGCGGGTTGTTGGGATCCGTCATCCATTTGCCATCCACAATAAATTTGTAGTAGTGTTTGCCGGCAGCGAGGTTCATGAGAAGTTTCCAACCCGATTCTGTGTGTTCCATCCGGGTTTTATTTTCATCCCAATTGTTGAACGTACCGGCCAGGATGACTTTTTTCGCATCCAGATAGCCGTCTAATTCAAAGACAACGGGCTTTGTCAGGCGCAGCACGGAGTTGAGCGTACCGTGCATATTCTTAACCGTTTCCGGGTTGGCGGGGTCGTGCAACCACTCGCGGTCTGCAATAAATTTGTATTCGTAACGCCCCACCGGCAATTCAAGGTCCAGGAGCCAACCGTTGTCCACCTTTTTCATTTTCAGGTTGTGTTCGTTCCAGCCGTTGAACTCCCCGGAAAGGATGACCTGTTGGGCATGTTGAAACCCTTCCAGGAAAAAAGAGGCGTTCCCGTGCTCGACCGGTTGAACATTGTAGACATCAAGGTTGTACACCCCTTCCCAGATATCGTCGGAAATGATCTTTTCATTCACCCGCAGGTTGGCCGGGTCAGCCCAGTAATGTCCGTTGATCAGGAACTTGAACTGCCAGGTAAAATCATCGTTGAAGTCCTTGATTTTTTTGCGCAACTGGAAGGTGTAAGGGCCGATTTTTTTCATTTTCCAGGCCTTTTTCGACCATTTGTTGAAATCGCCGGCAATGGCGACCTGGTTGATGTCAAAATCAGCAAATTCTAAACTTTCCAGCGTCCCGTCCGCTTCTGCCTTTTGGTACAGGCGGATATCGAATTCAAAAACGACTTCGTCTTCCTCAAAATAGTAGGATTTGGACTGCGTTTGGGCAGACAGCGAGATTGGCCCCTGAAGCAACAGCAGGCAGGGCGCCAACAGAAAAGCCAGATATGGATGGTTATGAATTCGCATGCCTACGGAATTATCAGCTTAAGAAAATACAATTTTTGCAGCTTATAGTTGATGATGGTGCGCCTTGGCCGCAAAAATTCAAAGCCCATCACGCCGTCTATCCTCATCCCAAAAATAGATTTCAACTGTTCTGTACTCGTTAGCAGCGTATTCATGGGGTTGTTGCGCTGTATTCCGCATTGCACCCCGGCTAAGGTGCCGGCAAGGACTTCCACGGTTTGCTGGCCCGCCCCGTTGAGGTTGACCCGTTTGATCACTTTGAACTGTTTCAATACTTTTTTGCTCACGTTCCGGTCGAGCAGGTTGATCTCTGCGCCGCTGTCTATGTTGAAATTCAGGATTTTACCTTCCACTTCTGCCTTCACCACAATCCCGTGTTTTGCCAGCACAAAATCTAAACTGTCGAACACCGCATCAGGGAAAGCTTTTTGATCCAGCTTTTTCCCGCGCGCATCTAATTTGCTCAAAACGATCTGCCGCATCGGGTAATCCAGCAACACTTCGTATTCCTTAAAAATCTCGTAGCCAATGATGCCAACGACCCGCACGTTGCGCTTACTTTCAATATGAGACAGGTCGAGGACGTGGGCGGTCACATCCGGCAGGTATAAATTTTCCCATTTTAGCGTGTCTACTTCTTTGGAAAAAACCGAATGGCTACCACCTGTAACGCCGTATTGTGAAATCCCTTCCAATCGGGTATCTCCGGTAAAGTAGCGTTCGTTCAGCAACAGCCTTTCCGCACCGGTATCAAAGAAAAAAATCCCTTCCGTGGTGTCAATCCGGGCGGTAACAGCAGGCAACCGGCCCACCCAGGTAAACGGAATCCGGATGGTGTGCGGACTGACCAGTACGGCCTGCGGAAAATTCAGTCCCCCGGCAAACAGCAGCGGAGGGTCGGGTACATCGGTGTATGGCGCAGCAAGCATTGCGTTTGCCCTGAAAAGGCAAGCCAAAACTGCCCACAGCCATGCGTTTTTGGTTGGGTGTTTTTTCATGTCGGGTGATTCTTAAATCTTAATGCAAGGTCGCTTAATTTGCACAAATGGCCCGGCTGTTTCGACGAAAACAAGTTTGGAGACGATCTTATTCATTATTGCACCCGTTAAGAGCCGGAAAGGCAGCTTTAAGTTCCGGCTGGAAGCGAAAGACTGCTTTTTGCCTGTTTTTCTTGTGCTCGCCCACTACATAAGCTGAGCCATTTTCATATCCCAAACAGGCCGTGAGCATATAGTTCAGGCTGTCTGCTGTGCGGCTATAGGCTTCCATCCATACTGCGTTCAGGTCAATGAGAACCGAACCGGCTCCTTCGTAGTTACAGCCTGAATCGCACCATTTCCAAAGCCAGGCACGCCAGCTCTTTCCGGCAGGGCCGCCAAAGTCTCCGCCACCACAAGCCCACCCCGCTTTGTTGACGGCATAAAGGGTGCTTTCCAGCGTACCAAGTGGTAATGCGTGCTTGTAGTAGTATTCAGGTAAATAAGGATGGGTGCAGTTTCCTGTTTCTTCTTTATTAGCGGGAAGCTTCACAACAAAAGATTTAGAAGCCGCTCCTTCCTGTTCCTCTATAGCACCGCCAATGAATTCCCCTGCGTGCCTGAATGCCTCTGATTGATGCGCTAATACCAGCGTGTGGTTTTCCCCATTCGGTTGATCTATGCGTGTAAAAAAGCCTTTCATTCTCTCGAACCGGGGCGCTCCGAATTCGTGCAACGCCACCGGCTCCATATCTGCGGAGCCCGATGCGCCAGTCTGGTTCGCATAATTTACCTTGCTTTTTCCGTTTAGCAATTGGTTTATCTGAAATCCGACCGGGGTCACCGGCTTGGCTATCCGCTGATCTAAAGGTTTCAATCCAATAATTTGCCCACTTGAATTAAACACCGGCGCGAGGCGAAGTACGAAAGCGCGTTGGGGGGAGTATTCCCGAAATTTTCGCTTTGCTGTCTCTATATTGATCCCAACAACACCCGACCAATAGGCCGGATCGGCATTTGGAAATTTCTGATAGACGGGAATAGTCATTCCGACTGTAAATATATTAGCTGGTTTCGTTGCGTCATTAGTTGGTTTATAAGCCAGGTATTCGCCTTTGTAACTATCCCAAACGTAAGTACCTGCTTGGACAACGCTATCCATCAATGCCAGATTTTTGGCAAAAGCGGTCCAAGCTGCCGGCGTATTTTCATCGGACACCTTTTTTTCGTACAAATTGGATGCCTCTTGCCGATCACTCAAGACGACGACCTTATCGCCCCGGTTAACTGCGGCAACGAGGGAAGGGCGATGGACTTGTTCCCAGTCATCGCCAGCATTTATTGTCAGTACCTTAAATTCCGAAGCAGTCATTGATCCGAGCGCCTGGGAAGCAGCTTCTATGTCTTTTGTATTGCCAATTAAAACAAGTGTTTCCTTTTTAAAGCTGTGGAATACACGCCAGGTTTTCCAGCCCGGCTGAAAAGCGAGCGTTTTTTGTGGTTTCCGCGAATTGCCTGGTTCCGGATTCGGCCCGACTATTGAGCTGATCGTACCCGGAATCAACGGCAGGTTGTTTTCATGCGCTTGAATGGCCGCCGGCAAAAGTTCCAGCGGAAGGGCAATTTGTTGAATAAAATAGCCTTCTCCGGTAAAAATAGCAGCCATGCCCAGGTCGTTTCCGCTTTCATCGCTTGCATTGAAGGCTGCATGACCTTGGCAAGAAATACTGCCCGGCTTTCCGGCGCCTAAAAAATAGCATCCTTCTACTTCATCTTGTGTATTAAACTGAATGGCAAATATTTGTTCCACTTTCGCTTCCCGGTAACTTCCCAATAGCCAGTTGCCACATGCAGAAAAAGAGGCCAACTCCAATTGATCCGGCAAAATGCTGTAGGTCGTCGCTAAAAATCCGGCAATATTAAACGGTTTTTTTTGTGCGCTTACCGCTTGAATACATAAAAGCATCATGCAACCACAGCAGCCAAACAAACGTAGCAGACTTTTCATAGACAGGAGATTCAAAAATCAGTTTTGATCAAAAGAGGGTACGATTAGAACCATACTACTGTACATTTAATATAATCCAGGTAACCGGGATCAGAAAAATGTGCAGCAGTATGGTTTGGAACAATTACGCCCCAAAGACAATTTTATCAGGGTGCCGGTTTTATTGCATAAACAACAGTCGAATCGTTTGGCTTAGGCGATCTGTATTAATTTCAATCGTATAAATACCCGGGGTTTCCAATTCAAAATCCAGTTCCAGTCGCCCGGTAACAGCATCTGACGGAATCTGTTGTTCAAAATACAGCCTGCCGAGCAGATCCTTTACGACAATATTCACTCCGGCCTGCCAGTTCTCCTGGGCCTGCATAAAGCTCCTGTCGAACTCGAGCGTAACCCTGCCATCGCCTGTAGGATTGGGATAGAGTTTTCCAATGAGCGCAGCCGAGCCGGTATTATCGCCAGAGACTAAAGTGGGGTTGGTGTCGGGTGAATTAATCGCAAGGGTGGTTAGTGGCGGTGGGGGGGGATTGCTGCCTTCAAACTGGTAATTTTTCATCCAGTCAACAAAAGCAGGAGAGAGTGGATCACCGACGGCCGTAGTGATATCTCTGAAAAAATCGTAAACAAGGCCGTTGTTTTCGGAGGTCATAGCATTCAACCTCGTCTCCAACTCTTGCACAGTAATAAGATATTGCCGCCATCTTTGCTCGCCTATTTGCCCGTTATACAGTTGTTGAACCGGGTAGTTATCTATCCATATGGCCAGTATTTCTGCATCTGCAAGCCGGGCAATATCGTCCCCATCCATATCTGGCAGGATGACAGCAACCTTCCAAAAAGCAGCTGGCACTTTGACATTAGCCAGACCTCCCATTCCTGTGGCAACTTCAATGGAATTATAATCAACAGGTGTGTAATTAAGCTCCGTTCTCCCGCCTATACCACTAATCCCGGTATAATTATAAACTTCCGAGCCATCGTTTTTTACCTTTTTATAAATATGATTTTCAAGTTTTGACCAAAGACGGCGGTTTAAAGATGGATTTTGGGGAGCCATATTTGACATATAATAGGTAAGCCTCATCCGGTCAAGTGAACCATTGGCATAACTGGAGGGCATAAAGTGCCCCCGGTCAAACTCATATATCAAACAATTGGAAGCACTGTATTTATTAAAACTATTTCTCTTGGGATTGATTGTGAATGGCAGAATCCTGTCAAAACCGGCAGGTAAATCAGGATCAACAGCAAATGGATCATTAACCTGTCCTCTTGTATACGGGCCAATATCGCCAGGCCCTGTTCTGAAAGCAACCCAGTTTGGAGTTTTGCGGTCATTGTTAAAACTCATCTTTAGAATTTGATCAATCATGTGGAGGGAATCCTTGAGCATGCCGGCTGTAAAATCTAAGGTCGGCCTTTTAAACACCAAATGATCGGCTTGCCCACTCGGAGGTAGTACATTGAGCGTTTTATTTTTCTCCTCATCCTCGGTTCTTTCAACTAAGTCAGAATAATCACGGCCAGATAGCGTATTAAAATCGGGGTTATGAATATTCCTGATTACAAACATTAAATCATCTTCCGTTGTCAGGGTATAAGTACCGCCTACCTGGATCGCCGCCTGGCCCTGCCGGCCTTTTACTTCCTCGAAGCAAGAAGAGGCATTAACCATCATTTCGTCTTCCCCTAAAAACTTGACTTGAGGTTCAGTGTCATGGACATAATCGTACTCGCCCGAAAGTAGTTCTTCAAAGGATTGGGTATATACCCGTATGGGTTGAGTTTCGTCAATAGAATTAAAATAGATGTTTACCGCAGCCCGGTGTTGTTCATTGATCGAAGTAAAAATAGTACCCAGGTCAAGAAAATCGATCACAGAGGTATAGCGAGGCGCCAATTCAATAAAGACCATGCTATCTCTCATTGCATTGACTGAGGCACTTTCCTCTAAAGTTTCCTGCAATTCTTCTGTGAACCCAACCAAGACATCTGCCCAACACGCAGGATTCTGGCCACACCCGCCAGCTTGAAGTAATATGGGAATCTGTTCTGCAAAATTTTGTGCAATCAGCGTCCCTTCTTGCAACTTTGTGGAAGTGTACCATTCCAAAGCAAGATCAGGGTTAGAGATGTTGTGCGTAGCTGCGCTTAACCCAAGTGATCGTTCCGATGACCACCAGGGGTCTAATAGCGCAATACGTTTGGGGCGATTGGGAAGGGGCAACATTTCGGAACCGGTCAGAATGACCTGAGCCCCCAGGGAATGGCCAGCCATTCGTACTTCCGAATCTGGATTGAGTACCGATTTCAGATAGGTACAGGCATCGGCAAACAGCTCGTTTACGCCTTTGAATTCTACTGCGTTGGTGGTGACGGTTCCATTTTCCCTTCTCCAGCGAAGGGAAGCCTCGCCTTCAAAATAAATGGTCTTTTCAGCGTCCAGTACCGATACTACGTTCCAGTTCTCAACTCCAATGACCCTCACATCGGCGTATTGGTTCCAATAGAAAGCCCCAACATTCCAGCCTTCGGCAATCCACTTCGCGCTCAGGGGAGTGCCGTCTTCTGTGGTCAGGTTTTCCCGTTTGTGGTTTTTTACTGAATTGTCGTTGAGCCCGTGCACGTAGATAACGGTTGGTTTGGAGGGGTTGAAGTTGGGGTTTCCATTGGTATCATCCGGACTCAGTTTATGACCTTTTCCTGTCGCATCCAGGAAATAAATGCCGTAATCTAAAATCTCGAGTTTGATTTCCTTGCAAATGAACAATTCTTCATCTCCATTGCGGAACCCTGCAGAAATGACGACGGCACCCCATTCATCCCGGCCGTTGAGGTTAAAATAGTATTGAGTCGGGTTGGTTATCTCATTTCGGATACCCGTTTTTTTATCCGTTACAAACCAGCGTAAATCAGCAGGCGGAGCGTTTTGTAAAAAAGTCGTATTGAAATTAATAGGATTCCTTGAATTCCATTCTTTGGGGCGATTTTGTTTAACCTCAAAATCTTCAAGCCTTGACAGGCAAGGGCAAAGTTCTGATTCCAGAGGGATGACCGGGCTGTATCGGAAATACCGATCCTTTCCTGTTGCATTGTGCGTTCCTTTTACGACAGCAATTCCATTGCTGTAGCCGTAAGCAGAAGTAATGGTGTAATTGTAGTCGTTATCTGTAATGTCGTAAGTTCTTTTCCACAATTCGCTCAAATTGAACAACCGGGAGCCGCCGTCCTGAAAATTACAGCCCAGCGTGCACCAGTTCCAGATCCAACCCCGTGCCCTGCCATCCGTGGATCCCTGCAAAAAACCAACCCCGCTGGCCCAGCCCTCTGCATTCATAGAGCGAAGGAGACCGGAACGTAGTTCGAGCGGCAGGGCATACCGGTAATACAAATTAGGTTCGTATTCATCGTCGCAGGTGACATTCACATTGGTGTCAACGAATTTCATGACAAAGGGCCTTAACCCGTCATTGGGTATGACTTCAACATTCCCGGCAAAAAAGCCCGGAGGCGAACTTACCGGAAAAACCTGATACGCATTGATGGTTGTACCGCTTTCTGCGGAAATGTCATCCCCGGCAGCATAAAAACCTTTCAATCGGTCGAAACGCCCGACTCCCTCCATATTGGAGGAACCGATGGCAGTCGTTCCGTCAGTTTGACTGGCTTCACTGATTCCGTTCAGGATAAAAGTAAGGGGGAAACCTACGGGGATGACGTGCCGGGGTTCTGTTGTGTTCGCTTCGGTAGGAATCAGATCCAGTATCTGGTTGTTGTTGTCAACAACAGGTTTAAAATTCATCATGAAAGCGCGCGAGGGCGAATATTCTCTGAAGTTTCCCTGTGGAATATTGATGTTAAAAAAGGGAAGGGGAACGGTAAGATCCGGGGCTGTTTGATAAAGCGGTACATTGATGGTTATCGTAAAAAAACCGGCTGCGGGATTGGAGGCCTGGGTGTTGGGAATGTATTTGCCTTCTGATGCTACCCACAAATAACTGCCACTGGTAGCAACACTGTCCATGAATCTCAATTCTCTTCCAAAAAAAGTACGCATTTCGGTATACTGCATGGCTATTGAGTCGTAGATAAAGACATTACTGCTGTCATTAGGATTGGTCAGCACCGTCACTTCATCACCTCGACTGACTGCGGCCTCAAGCCATGGAACATTATAGTTAGTCCAGAAATACTCCGGCTCTATCATCGTATCTGTTACATTCAGTAAATTGAAATCTCCGGGCCGGGGGCCAAAATCAGGTTCGGTATTCGGGTTCCCCAATTCCTCCAGAATATCCCGTGTATCAAAAACAAATCGGCCAATCATAGAAGTTGTCTCATTTGTATAAGCCTTCAACTCTCTGTATGACTTCCAACTGGGCCTGCGGACGAGGGTACGCGTTACAACACGTGGGTCAGGAAAAGCCGGCCCTACCACACTGGTTACCAACCCCGGGATCTGGAGCGGATTATCGGGATGATCACGCACTTCCTGAGGCAATGCGCCCAGTGGTACATTGATGAGTTTCGAAAAATAACTGCCCCCTGCATAGAGCGCTACCCGGCCTATCCCGTCGGAGCTGATTATGGCGACATGGCCCTCGCAACTTATGTTCTTTACGAATCCGGAGCCAAGATCATAAAAAGCAGTCGCCTCATTAGCGGCGTTAAATGAAACAGCAAAAGCATGGTTGGTAGGCCCTGAACCGTAAGAAGCTGCCATCCACCTGCCACAGGTTTGAATAGAGAGGCCGTTTATATCGTCAATAGGAACCCCCTGCTCAGCGAGGTAAGTAGAAATATTATATGGTTCAGGTGGATTCTGAGCTTGTACTCCCTGTACAAAAAGCATCCAGAAAATGGCATTCAGGACGCCATATCGAACAATCGTATGTATAAAGCGCTTCATAGTCAATTTTTTATTCCATTGAACAATCGTTGTTTAAAAAACCGGAAACCTGCCGAAGGAACATCTTCCAAACAGGCTTCCGGTATTGGCAACTTTATTTGATACACAAAACTTTAAAAATCGAACTGCTCGCTCCCGTTCTTACCTCCACCGTATAAATTCCGGAGCTTTCTGCTGCTAAATTGAATTGCAACTTCAAATCCAGTTCTTCCGGCTCGTAATGCAATTCCTGTAACACACGGCCGAAGACGTCTCGTACCGTAATGTCCACTCCGGTCGTCTGTTCCCGGCGAATTTGTGCAAGACTGTTCCTGTAAAATTCGACCATGACTTCACCGTTGGTGGGATTCGGATATAAATTCTTTACGAGGGCAGGGCGCAGGGCACCACTTTCCAACGGCCCGCCGCCATCATCACCGACGAGTGCCGAAATCAGGCAATTGTGGCTACAAGTAGCTCCGCCGCTGGCCTTGGTCGTAAGATTGACGCCATTTTTTTTGATAATCAGGGTATTGGCACCGCCAACCGTTGGCGTTTCAAAAAACATATCGGTTCCGGCTTTCGTGAGTACGCTTCCGGTAAGGCTGGTACCATACAACTGCCAGTTCACCAAAATGTCTTCCGCATAAGTGCTGCGCAACCTCCAGCGCCTTGTTTTGCTTGGATTGGCTGAACACATGGAGGTTAACAGGAACGTATAACCGCTGCATGATGAACCGGTATGCAACATAGAAGCAGCCGGGACGCCTTCCAGGACAAGATAAACCCGGTTATCGCCCGGAATCACGTTGGTCGTAAAGCGGATGCTTCCATACGCGGGTATCGTCGCCCGGCCGGCCTGAGCGCTTCCCCCGAGGTACCAACTCACTTTAACTTCGCTTGCGTACGGGTTATTGATTTTCCATCCCCGGGTCGTCGCAGGAGTAAACGTACACTCCGGGGTGAGGGCTACGTTTGCCAGACCGGACGGGGGCGTAATATGCCCACATCCTGCGCCGCCTGCCAAAGCTGTTCTGAATCCGGATTCACCGCTTACCTGCCACAGAATCTCGTTTGCAGCAATGCTTGTAATGAAGAATCGGGTGTCCTGGGCAGGAACAACGATTGTCCCGTTTTCACCGGTTCCGGGGGCGTTCCAGCTTACAGAGACCGGAGTCAGATATGGATTGGTGATGCGCCACCATTTCTGGCTGGCAGATTCGGTACAGGCACTTTTCAATACCACGTCGCTAAAATCAACCGGCATTGCGCATACCGTAGTATTGGCCGGCACCGATTGCCGGAGCGCCCCGAAAGCGTACACCAGCAAAATATCCGAGCTGCCGACAACCGTACTTTCAAACACAACGCTGCTGTTGGGCAATATGCGCAAGTAACCCCGATTCGCCGAAGCGCCCGATATTTCCCAGTTAATATCCAGCGTTTGAAAATAGTCATTGGTTATTTTCCAGCGATTTTTGGTTGGCGTACCACTTATCCGGCAAAGTGCTCCTGCCGAGAGTTGAATTGCCTCGCAATCAGGAACACAGTTGATGACCTGAATATTGATTTCATCAAAAGCAACCACTTCTCCCTGTGCATTCCTAAGGTTTAGCCGGTAAAGGCCTGCTTCATCTACCTGCAAACTTTGGCTTGTTGCACCCGTTGACCATTCGTAGGTATATCCAGGGAAAGCGCCCGGATCGAGCAGGTATATCTGGTTTCTACAAATGGTCAGATCTGGCCCCAGGTTGATTACAATGCCTGCATCAGGCCTGGTCACGGTTATGGTATCTGCATAGGAACAGCCAAAATCGTTTGTCACAGTCAATTGATAAATGCCTTCTGTGCTGACTACAATGGTCGGCGTGATTTGCCCGGATGACCAGCTATACTGCCATGCAGGCGGAAAGCCGGTAACTCCGATAACGGCCGAGTTGCCTACGGGGAGCTCAATATCTGCCCCCAAATCAAATAGCGGATTTTGAATGATTGTAACGATTATCTGATCGCTGGTTGCCGGGCAGGGGCCGGGCGGATTTTCTGTTGTCAGGGTTAATATAACACTACCTGCTTCAATATCGGCAACGGAAGGCGTATAGGTCGTCGAAAGCGAACCTGCATCGCTGAAAACACCCGTACCGCTGCTCGTCCAGTTCCCGGCGGTGGCAGCTCCGCGTAGAATGCCATTCAGGATGACGTCGTCGCCTGCGCAGATCGTTTTATTTACCCCTGCATCAGCTGTTGCCACCGGGTTAATGACAATGACTATCTCATCGCTGAAAGATGCACAATAGCCTGTAGAATCTACCGCCGTCAGCGTCAGGGTTACCGTTCCCAGGGCTATGTCGGGACCGGAAGGTGTATAAACGGCGGACAGGTTTCCCGGGTTATTGAAAACACCGGCGCCGCTGCTCGTCCAATTACCGCCGGTTGCTGCTCCACCTGCAATACCGCTTAGCGTTACTGCTTCACCTGCACAAATCGTTTGATCGGCACCTGCATTGGCAGTCGTTGCAGGGTTAATGGTGAGGAAGACCTGGTCCGCAGTAGTAGAACAGCTCGTACTGCTCAGGGTCAGTACCACGCTACTGACTCCTGATGGAGGCAGGTACACGGCATTCAGCGCCATAGCATTGGGCGTAAAAGTTCCACCGGGTACAGAAGCACTCCATTCGCCAGTCCCGTTTAGTGTATTTACCTGCCCCGACAAAGAAACGCTCCCCCCTTCACAAATAATCTGGTCGGCTCCGGCCGTAACCGAAATCGGTACCACCAATACACTGTCCCGGTAAGTACAGCCTCCGGCATTGGTTACTTCAAGCCAGTACTGCCCGGAAAGATTGACAACAATCTCCGCAGTTGTTTCGCCACTCGACCAAAGATAGGATACGATGTCTGCGGATGCGCTTACCGGTGCCAGGGACAACGATTGTGCTTCGCAATATTCGCGATTTTCGCCAAGGCTGACGGAAGGAGGGGCAGACAGGTTTACCACATACGTAACCGATGAATAAGAACCATTTTCAAAGCCCTCCAATACGGAATAGCTACCGGCTTCGCTCACGGTAATCTGGGAAGTAGTCCCTCCTGTTGACCAGAAATAGGCGGCAGCCTGGGCATTACTACCCAGCGTCAGTGAGTTCCCCTCGCAGAGGGGTATAGTTTGCGTACTGTCTCCGATTACATAAATCGTATCATAGCGTTGCGTCTCGCAATTGCCATTTAAAATGGTCAACTGAATGATGCGGCGTCCGATGTCGTCGGGGGAGTAAACAATTCCGGCAGGATTTTTTTCAAATGCATTAGCATAGATCCGGCCATTGCCAAAGTCCCAGCTATAGTCCAGATTTGGCCACTCCGGCCCATTGAATACGGTTTGAAAATTGACGGGCGTATTGGCGCTCACAAAATTATTGCCATTCGCCCCGGGGTAATTCAGCCCTATTACAGCAGCAACAGGCGGATAAACAATCACTTCGCGGGTTTGAGCCTGCGAAATCCCGGTGATGTTGTTGGTAACCGTTAAAGTGACCGCATAAATAACCGGCACACCGGATATCGGGTAAACATGGCAGGGTGCCAGTGATGATGAAGTCGAGCCGTCGCCGAAATCCCACAGGTAACTGATATCTTCACCCTGAGTAGAATTGTTGAGGACACAGATTTCTACCCCCTGGCAGGCATTTTGTATTCGGAAATCAGACACCACATCCGGGAATACCGAAGGAATGCAATTAGGGGTAACCGTAGGCAACGCCGTGATAGACAATTTGACGTTTCCTCTAACAAAAGCCGGGGCGATCACCTGTATGTAATAATCGCGGTTGGCCGGCATACAGTCCAGTTGAAAATACTGGTTATAGGTATTTTGGCACTCCCCTGCAGTCATAGCGCCGCAGGAGCCATACATGACCCTGTATTTGATGTCGGAAGATGCCACAAATGCGCTTCCTCCGTTTTCAAATTCGAGTTCAAACCTCAGATTTGATTTGCCGATGTCGCCAACCGAAAACTTGAACCAGCTGGATTTGACCAGTTCTGCATTTTTCATATCTTCCGGGAAGCTGTTGGCGCTGCCATCAAAGAAGCAACCAGTATTGGTGAATCCGGCTTCTCCAAAATCGTCTCCCCAGGAATGGCAATCAATGTTGACCACCCCCGTGAATTTTATTTCCTGCTCGTTAACGGCTACGGAAACCGGGTTGCTGCAAAGGTCACCTTCGTTGGAAATGAGTTGAATGCGGGGTCTGACAGGTAGAGAAGTAGCCGTGCAGCCGGTCAACACCACGTAATACGTTCCTGTATTCAGGCACCCTTCTCCCCATCTCGCACCGTTTCCATACACTTCTGTCAGCGGTATCCTGATCAATTTTACACTGTCGGTGCTGGCCGGATCATTAGGATCCAAGTCAATCCTTTTGTACAATGCAATTTCTGCATTAGGATCGTTGAGGGAAGCGAGGATATTATCCACATCATAATTGATGCGGGCTTTACCCGATATTCCTGATTCAAATTTCCACCATATAGTTCTGCTGCCACAGCTATTTTGGTCATAGCGATCTGTTGACGCACAGTGGTGGATTGAAGTCGGTCCTTCGTAAGTGCCGTCTGTTAAAGTTTCCACCACATTACGGTCTCCCACACTATTGATGTTGAACGCCTGCCAGAAATGATCGTTTTCCGATGGTGTATTCGGGATGCGGCGGTGAGAAACGCCCACTTCCATCTGGGCATTGGGCAGCAATTGAGTATGCATGTCTACCACTACAAAATAGCGTCGGATCATTTGTGGCTGGCATGGATCCAGGCTCCATTTTACCTGCCGTCCTGCAGGGGTACAAAAACCAAACGGGCTCCTTCGGCTGTTCCAGCCAACAAATCTGAGGCTGGAAGTAGTATCCAGCGCACCCATTTGATACAAATCCTCTATCGTAAACTGGGCATAGTTTTCGTCCACCTCATAGACCGAAAAAGGATATTGATAGTAGACATCTTCATCCAGGGGAATCCGGCTGCCATTACCCGTTCCGCCTTTTCCAAAAGTGAGGTTGTTTACCTGAACGCTGACCTCTCCGGCGCCTTCGACCTGAAAACTGTACCAGTTCGTTTTTGTTCTGGTGTGGCAGAAAAATTCCAGCAGTTCATTGGTAGGCGGGTCTACCCCAAAAGCGCTCGATTTGCAGGTAAAAAAGTCCATGGACATGTTTCGGCCAGGGTAGGTTGGATTGGAAGTAAACAAGTCTTCGAGTGAAGAATAATAAACCCCTCCATTGTCCGGTATGATGCCAAAGTCGTAAGCACGGCTTGCATAATCATAAAGATTTGGTTCAATTTTTTCCAGATAGACTCCCGGGTTGATAATGGCGCCATTGAGTTCGTCTCCGCCGGCAATATAGACGACCAGGGTATATATCCCGGCTTCTAACCCGCAATATTCAAAAGCGGAGGCACATGGCGAAACCGGCGGAATTGGGTTAGGCCCGTCTTTACGATACAACTCCAACTGTTCCGGTACGCGAATGTCAATGGGGTAAATTTCCCCTTTGACCGGCCCGGCAGCAGTGCTCCCAAGATTCATTTTGAAATAAGATTCTTTGGTCAGGTTGAAAACGTAGTAAGCAACCCGGTTGTATCCTTCCGGGAAAGTTTGAATTTGAGTTAAAACCGGATCATCCGTATCAAGCGCACAGGTAAATTGTTCCGGTCCAAAAGAAAACGACTTGCTTGTCGCAGGGGTAACGCCCGTTGTATTGAAATCAAATTGCCAGCTGATGTTACCGACATTGCGCGCAGTTTGAGGCCGGTTGTACTGCGAAAGCGCATTAACCACAACCGGTTTGATCACGATGCCGACATCCTGTCCGGCGGCGCTGTTGGTGAAATATTCGTTTCCAAGCCCATCGTAGCTTCCCGCACTGGCATAATAGACCACTGTGTACCAGCCAGCTGGCAGGGGTTGGCAGGTATTCGAAAGCCACTTGGGTGGGTTGTAACATCCTCCGATTTTGCAACCATTGTTCAGATCACTTGAATACACACCCTGCAATTTGGTTAAATTATCCAATTGCCCGTTTTCTCCCTTTACTTTCCCGCCATAAAGCCGGATAGCAGGGGGGCTTGTGCCTCCACAACCGGCAGCCCCTGTAATTTCAAGGGTCTGAGGCGAATCAAGGTAAAACTGATAGAAAAATAGTTTATCATAAAACGGATTACAAGGGTATTCGCCGTCAATTTGAACCAGATTCGATTCGCAGGTAACCACATCGGGGGTACTGACTATGGTTTGTCCGGCGGCAAGAGCCGGTGTAATATTGCCCAAATCTTCTGCTTTATCCGGCCCGTTAAATTGCGAAACGCCATAGTCCCGTAATCTGATCACGGGCGCATTTATAACGCCTGTATGCATCGTGGTACCAATGGAAACCAGGGTATAAACCCCTGGTGTGATGCAGAACGTTTCGGCATCAAAATACGACTGGCTTGGCGCAATGGGTTTATTACCACTAAGTTCATAATCAAACACTATGGGATTTGCGATGTTGAAAGGTTGGCCTAACACCGTAGCGTCACCCCGATACAAACGGTTGCAAAAAGCCATGTGTTCGGGAAAACTGATTTCCAGCGACCCTGCCTGAGCAATATTAATCACCCGGTACACGGCGCCTTGTGCAGGGCCGGAACAGAGGTTTTGAGTTCCCGTAGCGGGCAGAATGGTGGGTGCACATCCGAAAATATCGGGTTGCAGGGTATAAATGGTATTCATCTGAATTGGATTTCCACCATTTACCCGGTCCACCCGCGTCGCATCTGCCAGGTTAAACTGGTGTTCCTGCGCCTGGGATTGCACATAAAATTTAAGGTATTCACGGGTTCCCAAAATTGAACTGAAAACATCTTCCTCATTGAGCCATCCGAGTACCTGTACACTGTAGGTACCCGCCTCAAAGCAGAAATATTCAAACGTAAAACCACCACCGAAAGCATTGCCCGCAGAACTCGATTCTCCCACTAATGACAACGGGGTTCCGTTGTTTTGACAATAATCGCGCACATCCCCCCGGAATAACCTGACTAAGGATTTGCCTTTGAAAATCTGATTGAACATCCGGAGATTCACATAGCCATCCAGTTCAAAGGTGTACCAGAACGAGAGGTTATAATCTCCCCCGGGTCCGGTGTAGACCCCGTCTGCCGGCATCACATCGCAGGTAATATTGCCGGCCATAAGTGCATTGCAGGCAAAATAATTGGGTGCGACCGTTTCTTTGCCCGGAGGAATCGTCCAGCGGTCATTTTCTCTGTCGTAAACGCCGGGATAATCATTGTGTTCCAAAACGCCCAACTCATTAGGGGCCTGAGGGTCAATGCCGGTTGCAGGTTGTACCCCAACGTCCTGCAGGATTAGCGAAAATCTCCTTTCCAGTAATTTATGAAAGAACAATTGAACCGCGTAAACCTGATTGGGCTCAAAGTTGCAGTAATAATCCAGATAGGGAGCGCCCTGATATTCATTCTCACGCTCCATAATCATCGAATCTAAAGGTACAAGGGAAAGGATAGAACCTGTACGCGGATCTCCCCGATACAGCTTGAATCCAACTTTATTGACATCAAAAAACGGCGCCCCGTTCAGTTGGAATCGCATCGCGTCGGAATAATTATCGGTATTGAAAACAAACCAGGCAGTCTGTGAATACGCTTGATAATCTGCACCCAGAGAAGGCATAACTTCTTCCGGAATGTCAATGGAAAGGCATCCAACGTCGAAGGATACCGCTGCAGATTCATTGTCTACGAATCCAAATTGATAAGGATGATCGGCCCGGTCGTATTTAAACGGACTCAGCGGAGATTCGTCGGAAGAGCCAAAAACAACATTGGCGTATATAGGCGTATTGAGCCGGTAGGTATTCGCACTGAAGCGGATATAATAGGTTCCCGGCTCGAGGCAATAATTCCCCGAATTGCCGAAATTTGTCAATTGGGTAAAATCCGCCAGGTCATTTTGTCCGCCCGGCAGGGTAATCCGGGGCAAACCCGGGATTTGAGGTGACCTGAAAACCGACAAGCCGATATCTGTATTGGACAGGTGCAAATAGTTATCTTCTTCGGAAATGCTGATTTCAATCCAGCGTGTAACCGGCACTTCCAATCGGTACCAGACACTTTTGTTGTGCCCCAGGTGAATATCACTGTCAAATTGCTCGCCTGCTTCTATAGTTGCTTGTGTCAGATCAAAAAATAACGGGACTTCTCCATAGTCATAATTGCCATTTCCAATGGAAATATCGCAGGCATCGAAGAAGTTGTCACAGGCAATTCCGGTAGAAGGCGGACCGGGAGTAATATTGACCGGCACGGCTGAACGCAGCAGGTTATTCCCGAGGTCAAGCTCTGCCAAACGCTCATCCGAATTGCACAGCACATAAATGTAGTAAGGCCCGAATATTCCGGAAGGAATAAACATTTGAACCGACTGTGCCAGGGTTGAGTCAACAGGCAACAGGTCGCCGGTATTGGCACGGGTATATATCTGACCAACTAAAATACTGGAATCCACATCAAAAGCACTTGCCTGGCTGATGTAGACCCTGCTGATCCAATCCTGATTGAGGGCAATATCAGCCGTACCGATGTTTTCAAGGTTCCATTCTACCAGCTCGTAAGCGCCGGATAGCAGGTTGGCACCTAATGTTGTAAATTGAACCGGCTGCAGATCGGGCAATGGTGTTGCCAATACATGAATTGGAACTTCAAGCGTATTGTTGTTCTCCGCACTTTCGCTTATGCCATTAAAAATATCCGCCCGGATACGCAGCGTATAGTTGCCGGCAGGAACGCCCGGAATTTGGATAAAAGCTGAAATAGCCGTGCTGTCGCCGGGTAGCAGTTCATTAAACTCAATCAAATTGCCGCTGTTGTCAAGCCCTGTCTGGCTTATTTTTACATCTGCAAGGGTCAGGTTATTGCTTCCAGACAAGGACACCCGGTCGTAATAAATGCTGTTGACCGGGCCGTCACCCAGGTTTTTAATCCTGTAACTGATCTGTACCGACGAATTGTTAGTTACCGTATCCGGCAGGTTGAGTTCAAAAAGAACCAGGTCGGACAAACGGATGCCTTCAACAAACAAGGTCGAATCTGAAACAGCATAATTGTTGGCCGGATCCAGGTCTTCCCCGCCGAAACTGGTCACGATCACATAGTAGTTACCTGCAAGCACACTGGCAGGTATCGTGAAGATTTCCTGTACCTGGTAACTGCCGCCATATCCGGCAAGGGTGGCTGTAGTGCCTTTTTGACCCACATAAATGTCGCCGCCCGGTAAAGTATCTACGGATAAATAAATCTGGTCAGTAAAGTTCTGGTTGCTGGCCGTTGCCACCAATCCCTGGTTGATGACACTCCAGGCTATGCTATGCTCCATTCCCGCTTCAACCGTATCGCCAATTCCAAGCACATCAACCGTGAGGTCAGGGATATTTTTAGTGATAAAGCGCTTAATAGAGGTCGTTTTTTCATTACACTCCCCAAAAGCTTTGACGCGCCACTGATAACTTTTCCCGTATTCGATCCCCTGTGTTACCTGAAACTGGGTTCCTGTAATGTTTTCAAATCTCAGGGTATCCGGCATAGGGGTAGTTGGCCATACCGTCAGTTCATATCGGAGCGCATGTTGTGACGGGTTCCATTTAAACAGGGTCGGAAGATTGACGTTGACGGTGTTATTTCCCGGGCTGACAGACTCGAAGGAGCCTGCCAGCAGGTTATTCAATTTAACCACCATTTGATCGCTGACAGCAGGGCAAATACCGACCGGGTCATTGGAAGTCAGGGTCAGTATGATATTGGCCGTTATTCCTGCAGGCGGCGTGTACACGGCATTCAATTGTAAGGCGTCAGGCGTAAAAATGCCGCCAGGTACGGAGGCCGTCCAGGTTGCATCAGTAGCTGCTCCGCCAATAATTCCGCCTAAGCTGATGTTGTTCGACCCCAGGCACAAAGGTTGATCGGTGCCAGCGTTGACCACTGCCGGCTCATTGATGGAAAGGATCATCTGATCGCTTACAATCGGGCAGGCACCGGAAGGATCACTGGCATTCAGCGTCAGAATAACCTGAGCTGCTCCGGCAGGCGGCGTGTAGATTGCATCTAAGGCACTGGCATTTGGCGTGAAGACGCCGCCCGCTAAAGAGGCGGTCCATAAGCTGCTGGTTACCGAACCACCCCGGGTTCCGGCTAAGGTTATCGGTGCAACGCCGCAAACAGCCTGATCCAATCCGGCATTTACGACTCCGGGCTGGCCTATGTTCAGGATCAACTGGTCAGAAACCGGGGGGCAACCACCTGGTGGAGTACTGGAAGTCAGGATCAGTACCACTGATCCGGCGCTGATGTCTTGGGCCGAAGGGAAATACTCCGTAGTCAGCGAGCTGGCATTGCTAAATGTGCCTGTTCCCGTACTCGTCCATAGCCCGGTTGTCACCAAACCACTGATGTTGCCACTTAAAAGTACCGGATTGCCTGCGCAGATGTTTTTATCCGTACCAGCGTTTACCAGAGCACTGACCGTGATCGTCATCTGATCGCTTACGGCAGGGCAGGCACCCAAGGGGTCATTGGTGGTTAAGGTCAGGGTTACGCTGGTTAAGCCTGAAGGAGGGGTATAACTGGCATTCAGCGCACTGGCATTCGGCGTGAATATGCCCCCTGTCGCAGAAGCAGTCCAGGTGCTGGTTGTGGCTGCCCCGCCCCGGGTACCGGTCAGAGCAACCGCATTACCGGTGCAAACCGTTTGGCTGGTGCCGGCGTCCACCGTCGCTGCAGGGTTGATTGTTACCATCATCTGATCGCTGATGGCAGCACATGGTCCGGTAGTCGTCAGGGTAAGGACAACGCTCCCTGTACTGATATCCGTTGGGGAAGGCGTGTAAATTGCCGTCAGTAGTGCCGGGTTGTTGAAAGTTCCTGTGCCGCTTGTTGTCCAGGTGCTGCCTGTGGCCGAGCCTCCTCGTGTACCGGCAAGCGCAACCGGGCTGCCTGCACAGATCGTCTGGTCAGCGTTTGCATTTACTGATAAATTTATGGAAATTACCATTTGATCACTCTGTGCGGTACAAACGCCTGCCGGATCGTTGGTGGTGAAAGTCAAGGTTACGCTGGAAGCTCCTGCCGGAGGTGTGTATACCGCGTTCAATGCCGATGCATTGGGGGTGAAAGTACCCCCAGGGACGGAAGCTGACCAGGTTGCACCGGTTGCTGATCCACCTGAGCTCCCCTGTAGATTTACTGGATTGCCCGGACACGCGGCCTGGTCTGGTCCGGCGCTAACGGTAACGGCTGGTTCTACGTAAATCATCATTTGGTCACTCACTGCCGGACACGCACCCGAAGGATCATTTGACGTCAGGGTCAAAACGATGGTGTTTACGCCCGATGGCGGCAGGTAGGTCGCATTTAGCGCTGCAGGGCCGGGACTGAAAGTGCCGCCGCCTGCCGATGCGGTCCAGATACTGCCCGTTGCTGAGCCGCCTCGCGTACCCGCAAGCGTTACGGGTATGCCTGAACAAATCGTCTGGTCGGATCCGGCGCTAATGCTGGCCGCCTGGCCAATGATTACCTTCATCAGGTCGCTGGCAGCCGGGCAAGCTCCCGGCGGGTCGTTGGTCATCAGCGTCAGCGTTACCAGGCCTGCTGCGATATCTGCTGCCGACGGGGTGTAAACAGCGGTGAGTGCAGTTGGATCATTGAAAGTTCCGGTTCCGCTGCTTGCCCATACAGCAATGCTCACGAGGCCGCCAATGCTGCCGGAAAGCGCCACCGGACTGCCGGCGCACACAGATTGATCAACACCGGCATTGACGATCGTACTAACGGTTATCTCCATGGTATCCTGCACGGCAGGGCATGCGCCGGGCGGGTCGTTGGTCGTCAGGATGAGGGTTACATTTCCTGCACTCGAAGGAGGCGTATACAAAGCCCCGGGAGCGGTTGAATTGGGACTGAAGTTGCCTCCGGGAACAGAGGCTGTCCAGAAGCTGCTCATTGCCGAACCTCCCCGGATACCGGCCAGGGTTGCGATGTTCCCTGCACAAAGTGTTTGATCCGCGCCGGCAGAAACGGTTGCTGGTGCACTAAACAGAATAGCAACCTGATCGGCAGAGCCGGTACAGGGCCCCGTTCCGTCCGGGTCGGGCAGAGTCCAGGTCAGTATGACAGTAGTTCCTGTTTCTGAGGTGGCTGCCGTGTAAGTGGCATCCGCATGGCTCGTGTTGCTGAACGAGCCCAAACCGCCACTCCAGATACCCCCCGCAGCAGGAATTGCGCTTAGCGCCGTCGTGCTGCCACAAATATCCTGATCTGCACCGGCATCCGCCGAAGCATTTTGGCTAAAGGTAATGACCATGTCATCCGAAGCAGCAACACAAGGTCCGGAAGGGTTATTGGTCACCAGCGTCAAAGTGACCGTACCGGCAGCGACATCGCCGGCCGATGGTGTATAAGTCGCGGTAAGGGAACTGGCATTACTGAAAAACCCGGATCCATTACTGCTCCAGGTACTGCCGGTTGCCGACCCTCCACGTATACCGGAAAGGGTTATCGGATTGCCCGCACAAACGGTCTGATCCGGGCCGGCATCCGAAGTAGCCGGCGCATTGATAACAATCGTTATTTGATCGGAAACAGCAGGACAAACGCCCGGCGGATCGTCTGATGTTAAATTCAGCGTCACTGTACCTGCACTGATGTCGGACGCAGAAGGCGTATAAATTGCCGCCAGCGAAGTCGGGTTATTGAAGGAGCCTGTGCCGCCCGAACTCCAACTGCCCGTGGTAACAGCGCCATTGATTGTGCCGGTTAGCGCGACCGTACTGCCTGCACAAATTGTTTGATCTACGCCCGCATTCGCGATGGTATTGAAAGAAAGACTCAATGCATCGCCGGCAACTGCACAAACTCCGGGAGGATCATTTGTAGTAAGGGTTAGCACGATGGTAGAAAATCCCGCAGGCGGGGTATAAACAGCATTCAAGGCGGTCGCATCCGGGGAAAAAGTCCCCCCCGGTACCGAGGCTGTCCAGGCAGCGTTTGAAGCAGAACCGCCAATGCTGCCATTCAAGTTAACCGGGGTTCCAGCGCAAATACCGGTTTGATCCGAGCCGGCATTCGATGTTGCGGGAATGTCAAAAGTGATTGCCACCTGATCGGCGCTGCCTGCGCAGACACCGGCACCATCGGGGTCAGCGATCGTCCAGGTTAAGATTACGGTTGAACTGGCTTCAGAAAGGGCTGCCGTATAATTAGCGGCGGCGCTGTTTACATTGCTGAACACTCCAAGGCCTCCACTCCAACTGCCATTGACGGTTGCTGTGGCAGCAAGTGTAACAACATTTCCGCAGATGCTCTGGTCAAGCCCTGCATTTGATGCCAGGGATGGACAAGGCCCTATGGTAAATACGGAATTGCTTTCATCAACCTGAGTCGGCTGGGTTACTAATGATACCCTGAGTTTGGCAATCGTCGAATAGAACGCGGCATCCATGGGAATGGTCCACGCGAAGTTACCGGTATTGGCAATATTGCTGAAAAGCGGCGCCCAGGTACTGCCATTGTTGACACTGTATTCAATATTGACGAATTCGGTGACAACATCCGGGCTGGATACCCAGGTAATATTATAGGTGTTGCCGCTATACAAAACTTCACCGCCATTGGGATAGGTCAGCTTGATTTTTTGTGAGCCAAGTTCATTAACTGTAAAACTGGCGGTATTGCTATGGCTCCAATTTCCTTTATCATCCTGTAAACGAATAACTACTTTGTGGTTGCCTACCGCAAGGTTATAGGGCAATAACTCTAATTCAATCTCTTCATCGTTAATGATGGAATCCGGCATATTGATAGCGAAAGTCGGGGCATTGCCCGGTCCCTGGTCATTGTTGTCGAAAAAGTATTCACCCCCCGTAATGATATGATTGGATAGATTTTCAAATTGATTCAGATCCCTGACAAAAAAACGCGACACCTGGGTATGGCTCCAGTATCCCGCCGCGTCTTTTACCCGCACGCCCAGCGTGTGAATGCCCGCAGGCAGGTTGGTCAACACTTCATCCTCCACAAACAAAATGGGGTTGGCACCGGTGAGTGTCACTTGCGTATTTTGCCCCACTCCGGCATCGGTATCTATATAGTATTCTACTTTGACAACATTAGCATTGACGTTGCCCGACAACGCGCTCAGGTTTTTGACAAAAAACCGCGTCGGAAGGGTATGACTCCAGTTTCCCGCCGCATCTTTCACCCGTACGCCCAGCGTGTGAATGCCCTCAGGCAGGTTGGTCAATACTTCATCCTCCACAAACAAAATGGGGTTGGCACCGGTGAGCGTCACTTGCGTATTTTGTCCCACTCCGGCATCGGTATCTATATAGTATTCTACCCTGACAACATTAGCATTGACGTTGCCCGACAACGCGCTCAGATTCTTGACAAAAAACCGCGTCGGAAGGGTATGACTCCAGTTTCCCGCCGCATCTTTCACCCGTACGCCCAGCGTATGGATGCCCTCAGGCAGGTTGTTCAGCACTTCGTCCTCCACAAACAAAATGGGGTTGGCGCCGCTAAGTGCCACTTGTGTATTTTGCCCCACTCCGGCATCGGTATCTATATAGTATTCTACCCTGACAACATTAGCATTGACGTTGCCCGACAACGCGCTCAGATCCTTGACAAAAAACCGCGTCGTGAGGGTATGACTCCAGTATCCAGCCGCGTCTTTTACCCGTACGCCCAGCGTGTGGATGCCTTCAGGCAGGTTAGTCAACACGTCATCCTCGACAAACTGCATTGGGTTGGCCCCGTTGAGCGTTACCTGCGTATTCTGCCCGATACCGGCATCGGTATCTATATAATATTCGGCCCTGACAACATTGTGATTGCTGATATAAGCGCCGTTAAGGCGGATATTGTAAACCTGATTGTAAATACTGGTGATATCCACCTGGGCCTGTAGTCCATGAATGCATAAAATGCTGAAGACTGAACAATATACCAGCCGCTGCAATGGATGAAAAAGGTTAATTTGTTTCATCTTATCAGATTTATAAGTGCGCAGGATTGTTGCTTTATGGTATGTGGTCGAATTTTGCCTCATTCACCCGGAAACCTAAAGCAAACAAAGGATATGCGGAGGTACCTGTATTCTTCACAGCCCCCGGTTGATGTACAGGCATCTCAATTGTCAGGATACTTAATTGCCGTCGTTATTCTGCGATACGGCTTTGACTCTGAATCGAATGGTATCATTCCCGCCAACAACAGGCGTCAGCATAATCACTTCCTGAATGACGGGGTTGAAAGGTGTGCCATTGTCATTAAATTCCAGCAAGCCAATGGTACTCCCCTGTACGCCCTGACCGCCGCCGATAGCAACAACGGTGTTGTAATCCTGATCATAAGCGAAGTTGGTCTTGTTCGCCGTGCTTGGATTACTTTCAAAGACGATATCAGAGGCACCCAAAAACAGGTTATCCCCATCCGGATCCGTATTGACCACAGCAAACGGGGCATTCAGGTTGGCAATGGCTGCAATGCCCGTTGTCTGGAAGATGTTATTGGAGAAAACAACGCCGTTAAAATCCGTGCTGCCGGGAGTGGTATTTACGGTTCTTCCATGAAAGACGTTGTTGACGAACAAAGCACCGGTGACATTGCTCCCGATTCTGATGGGGCTACTGTAGCTGCCTAAGAATACATTATTGACAAATTGTATCGAAGCAGCGTTGACAATATTGACCATGCTATAACCGCTCGAGTTGCTACTAAAGACATTATTGATAAACAATATAGCAGATCCCGGGTCGTCTATATCCTGAATAGTACGATTAAACACGCAGCCTTCAAAAACGCAGTCAATGTCATAGTTATTAAATAAGATATTATAACTGTTATCCACAAACCGGCAACGATTGAAGAGCAGATTGGTTAAACCGTTGTCCAGAAAATTTATATAGCCTATCTGGAGCCCTATCAAACTACTGCCACTGCTGCCATTATATACATTAACATGGCTTAAATTCGCGATCAAACTTCCCAATCCCGAGCGAATGGAGCGGTGTCCGATTCCAACTAAAGTCAGTCGCTTGGTGAGGTTAAATCCGGGATACGTTATCCCCGTCGGATGGATATACAAAGTATCGCCAATACCCGCAGCGCTAACAGCTGTTGAAATACTGGTATATTGCGCCGTATACAAAGACGGATCATTCGAAACGGTTAGTATGGTTGCCTGGACAGTATTATTTAGCCCGAAAAACATGAATAAAAAGCATACAAAAATGTGAATCTGTCTCATGGTACAAATTGTTTTTAGTTTGAAAAATGTTATTAATTAAAAACAATAGAAATCCAGCCAACACGTATTGCATTGGAAAATTTCAGAAAATCCAGCCGATTAGGAGCTTGTTCGGGATTTCATGACGGAGCGAGGGCGAGGAAATTTTGTTTTAGACAAGGCGGATTTTGCAGAGATAGCCGGCAGCTATCTTGAAAAAATCCAACGCAGTATAAAATAAAATTTGCCGCTCGCAGCCCGTTGATGAATTCCCGAACAAGCTCTAATTATTAATTAAAGAAAAACATTCCTTTTAATTAATAATTACGACAAAATTCAGGAATTAAAACTTACAAAGCACAACACTCACCTGACAACAAAGCAGTTATCAAATGAAGTTTTTGTAAATTTCAATCAAAATTTTGAACAGCCTTCAATTGTTGATTATTTGCAGGCGAGTATCACTTGCAATAAGCAAAACATACTTATGGTATTAACCTAAAAAAGGTTAATGCACTGGTAAGAAGCGCTAAGGGAACACGTTTTCCATGTTTTGTAACATTTATTCATACCCCGGGAATATACCCATATATTGAAAAGAAGTGAATAATCAAATTATCCGCGCATGACTTTTAGTCTAATCACATGATTAGCAGCGATTAGTACAACAACCAAAAATTTACGCCTAACGACGCAGGGTATAGTTTAACAAGACTCTACTACCAACGATTGTTTTATTAATATATAAAACAAATCGCTATGGTGTCATTTTTTGTTTGGGCAGAAATAAAGAATTATACTTGGGGAGACCGCTTGAAAGAAGATGTTATCTTTCTCTACAAGGCAAAAATATTATAATTAAGTTATTTAATCAAAATATTCAAGTTGTTTTTTTTAAAAAAAATATTCTTCTGCATTGTTTCAGGAGTTCTCCTTCCCTCTTCTTCAGGTAAAAATTGAATGTGTTGCAAAAATTTCACGCGTTTTTAATAGCTTTGTCGGGATTCTCTTACTTAATACCTTTGTTTATGACCATCGAAATCCTCGTCAAGTACGTGCATTTTTTAGCCATTTTTGGCATCGTCGCATCGCTTACGGCGGAACACCTCCTGCTGAAACCGCAATTGACCAGGAATGAATTGCAGCGGATTTCTATCATAGACGGCATTTACGGCGTCAGTTCGATCGTTTTGCTGGCTGCCGGACTGACCTTGTGGCTGGGCGGCGTGGGCAAGCCGGCTGAGATTTACAGCAAAAACTGGATTTTTCATCTGAAAGTTGGCTTGTTTCTGGTCATTGGGTTGCTGTCCATTTACCCAACCATTTTCTTTTTAAAACAACGCAAAGGCGACAACCGCGAAGAATTGGTCACGGTGCCGCCTATGGTGAAAATGCTGCTCCGGATGGAGCTGTTGATCCTGTTTATCCTGCCTCTGTTGGCTACCTTGGTGGCGAAAGGGGTCGGTTTTTTTGGGAGGTAATGTCTGAGTTTTATAGTCCGATAGCTGCGTTATGCTCGGCCCAAAAACGGTCATTTATACGATACACATACTATGACACACACCACACCACACCCGAAGTATCTCTTTATCATCTGGAGTTGCTGGAAACGCAGCGATCCGCCTTTTCCCGAATCGGGTTATGAAACCTGGGAGGTGGAAGGCAGCGCGCAAGACCGGCTTTTCCTCCTCAACGAGCGCGCAGACTATGTTTCGCTCATCCAAACGTTGTTGGCCGCTGCGCCCCAAGCCGATGCGCTGGCGTTCCTGCACCGCCGCAGCCACGATCCGGTCAAAGACCTGACGGGCATCACCGAGGCGCTGAAAAGCCCGGAGGTCTCCGCTTTGCGCAAAGCGTTTGCCTTCAGCGACGGCCGCGACTACCTCTACCTCAACACGAATGAATGGGGCCTGATTGGCAACGAGGGCCGGCTTTGGTACAGTTCGGGTGGTGAAAAAATGCGTTCGGCGGAATTTGAAGCAGCGCCCATGACCGTGCGGCGCGTACATTTCAACAAGGTTTGGCAGTACTATTTGCAGCAATGCAAGCGGAAAATATTCGAGTTCAGGGAAGAACTGTTGTCGGCGCTGTGGGTTTCGCCTTTCGCGCACAGCGGCGAGGCGGTGGACAACCAGGACTGGCTCAGCGTTTTCAAAAAAGAAAAACCCCTGCTCTATGCCCGCCTGCTCGATCTGGCAAACGAAGACAGTCCAAAATTCAGCTCGTTGTTGGACAACGCCGAACAAAAAAGTCAGGAAAAGTTGCGCTTTGGCGAATGCCGCCTGAATATGACGGCGCTGAATGCCAATGGAACAGGCACGCAGTACGAACGCTTAGCCGATTTTATTCGCAACGGCCTGGTGAATGCAGAAGGCCCCGTGCAGGTTGCCGACTCCATGCGAACCCTGCGCGAGCGCTTCGATGCGTTGCTGGGTACGATGCCGGAGCCGACGTATCCGTAGACACTAATAAGGCAACCACGCCAGGCTAACCTCGTCCGGCGCCTTAATGCGCTCAGCGATGCGCTTGTAGCGTTCCGCTAATTGGCAGAGATAATCCTGGGCCCTGGCGGAAGTATCCTTCAGACCCGTGAGTGCCTCCACTTTCCAGGAATCTACTAAGTGTTGAATGATGTTGGCGTAATCCCAGGTGGTATAAATGCCGATTTTTTGCGTGATTGCTGAAAAACGCGCGAACAGTCCATCGGGCGAAGTATTCGTATCCATCAGGATGGCAGGCATCGCAATTTGCTTGCGCATCATTTTTTCAAAAGCTGCAATGGCGCCGTCCGGGTCAATTTCAAAAATTTTGGACATAAACGACTTGTACGCTTTTTCGTGGCGGGCTTCGTCGCCGGCGATGGTTTTGCAGATTTTGGAAAGTATCGGGTCGCCAGCCTTGTCGGCCAATTTGCCCGTATTGACGTGCGAAACTTTGGTAGCCCGCTCCTGGAAGGAAGTATAAATCATGGCCTGGTAAGGATCGCGACCCGATTTCGGGTCAAACCCGCTGCCGATTAACTTCTGGATGGTAATTTCCACCTGTTTCATATCGGCGCGCCCCGAGAGGTAAAGGTATTTGTTGAGCAGGTCGCCGTGGCGGTTTTCTTCTGCTGTCCAGGCCCGCGACCATTTGCCCCAGCCGCGTTCGGTAACCATGCTGCCTTCTTCGTTGATGCCTTTCACCATGTTGAAAAAGGTCTGGTAGGTTGGCAGCGCTTCTTCCGTAATCATGTTGCCGATTAAGGAAGTGATGACCTCGCTGGGGATGCCTGCTGCCCGCTCGCGGAGGAGTCGAACCTGATCGAAGGCGTCTACCTGCGTCATATCCGGCAAAAAATCGCTGGGCTGCCAGCAGGTATTGGGGTCTACTAAAATATTCTTGACGGCATCGCCAACGAAGCCCTCCAATTGTTCGATGACCTCCATGTTTTTCAACAATTCGCGGTCTTCGGCTGATTCTGATTGATAGAACATTCCGGGTGATAATTTTTTGCTGATGGATTGTCGGAGCGTGTGATAAATGGTTTTATCCACGCGCCTGAGTCGCTTTTCCATTGAGATTGGACTGCAAGATAGGCTTTTTTATCCAAACCACCGCCAAAACAGGCAGGTTCTTTACCGGCCGGTGCTTTCGTCCCCAATCCGTCAGGAACGCAAAAAGATGACCCGAAAGTCATGAAATAAGGCTTTGCAGTTTATATTTGCCAAAATGCCACAGGGAAAACACATTGTTTTTTTAGTTAACCGCCAGTAAACAGCAAACCATGAGTATTATAGACGAGTCTTTACCACCATCACAGGGCGATACATCAGCCTTTTTTGAAAACAAAGTCATTGGCCATCCTGCCGGATTGTTTGTACTGTTCTTCACAGAAATGTGGGAACGGTTCTCTTTCTACGGCATGCGCGCCCTGCTGGTGATGTTCCTGACTTCGTCGCTGCTCGATGGCGGATGGGCGTGGAGCCGGGAGCAGGCCATGGCCTTGTTCGGCTCTTACGTGGGGTTGGTTTATTTGTCTACGATGCTGGGCGGCTATTTTGCCGACAAAATAATCGGGTACCGCTGGGCCGTGGTGGTCGGCGCCTCGCTGATGACGCTGGGGCACGGCTTTATGGCACTGGAGACTGGGACTTCCATTTACCTGGGCCTGATAGCTTTGGTGTTTGGCAACGGTTTTTTTAAGCCAAATATGGTCTCCATCATTTCGGAAATGTATAAAAGCCACCCGGAGAAAAAAGACGGCGCTTATACCATCTTTTACATGGGCGTTAATTCTGGCGCGTTTTTCGGCATCCTGCTTTGCGGCTATCTGGGCGAAAAAGTGGGTTGGAGCTGGGGTTTTGGCCTCGCCGGCATCTTTATGTTTTTCGGGCTGTTGCAATTCTGGCTGGCGCAAAATATTTTTGGGAATATCGGATTAAAGCCCGTAAAAAAAGACGCCGCTACCTTAGCGTCAGATCAGCGGATGCTGGATGCAAACGACGACAAGCTGAACCCGTTCAGCGTCGGGCAGATGGTGCTGATTGCAGTCATGATCATTCTGGGTTTGTTGTGGATCATATTCGAGCCCGCCAAGATTATTTCAAGCGGGAGCATTGATATTTTCAACTTCAATCTATGGGGCTTATCGGGCAATAACTTAACCATATTGCTGGCCTTGGCGCTGTTCATCGGGCTGCTGGTGTACCGGTTGTCGAAATACGCGGTCGTAACCCGCGACCGGATGATTGCGGTCACCTTCTTTGCGTTTCTGGTCATTTTTTTCTGGGCCATTTTTGAGCAGTCGCCCGGCACCCTGACCATTTTCGCCCGGGACTACACCAATCGGATCCTGGAGGGCAACGCCGGCACCATTTTCAAAGTGGTCAATGCCCTGATGACCGTCGTTCCGCTGGGCATCATCACCTGGGTGCTCTTCAAACTGTTCCAGCAAACGTTCAAAAAATACACCGTTGCCAACATCATCCTGGCCTTCAGCTTTGTCATTGTCTGGGGCATTGCCATCTGGATGCTGCAAAATCAGATGGCCGAAGCCACACTTGAAGTTCCGGCCTCCTGGTTCTCTACCCTGAATTCCCTGTTCATCATCAGCCTGGCGCCGCTATTTTCCAAATGGTGGGAAAGCAAATACAACCCGCCAGCCAATATGAAATACGCCATTGGGATGACCTTCCTGGCTTTGGGTATGGCTTGTGTGGCGTTTGGCGCCAGTTCGATTGAGCCGGGTGCAAAAACGGCCTCAGTGAGCATGATCTGGCTGATCTTAGTGTACCTGTTTCACACGATGGGCGAGTTGTGTATTTCTCCGGTGGGCTTGTCGTATGTCAGCAAATTAGTGCCCGCCCGAATGATTGCGATCATGTACGGCATTTGGTACTTAGCCGTGGCGATTGGCATGAAAGGCGCTGCGAAATTTGGAGAGAATGTGGATAAGATTGCTGATGAAAAAGGCATTAGTTATTTCTTCTGGATATTGACCATCATTTCTATCGCGATTGCCGTTTTGGCGGTGGCTTTTGCGCCTTTTATCAGGAAGAAAATGCACGGGGTACGGTAGTCTGTTTTTATAGTCCGATAGCTGCGTTCATTTCGACTTCGCTCAATGACCGCTCGTTGAGCGAAGCCGAAACGTGGGGCCTTCGCATGCCTTGCTCTCGAACTCTAAAGAACAGACTACAGACTAAATGGTGTTTGATAGCGGTGTAATGAAAAAAACAATCATCCTACTCGGAATTTCAGCACTGATTTTTGCAGGTGGCTATGGTTTTTATCAATGGCATTTCAGTTCTGCCGGACCAGTAGAAACCTGGAACAAGCGGGTACAGGTATTAAATCAGCCCGTTCAGAAATTTGAACATGAATTTCGGGACGGAGACCTTATTTTTCAGACTTCGCTTTCCTCACAAAGCGAAGCCATTCAATTGGCGACCAAATCAACCTATTCGCATTGCGGAATCATTTACAAATACGGTCAGGATTATTTAGTTTTCGAAGCCGTGCAGCCTGTAAAACTAACGCCGTTGTACCGATGGATTGCCAGGGGGCAAGAAGGGAAATACGTTGTCAAGCGGCTCAAAAATGCGGACGAGGTTTTAACGCCTGAAGCACTGGCAAAAATGAAAACGATTGGCGAAGAATTTAATGGCAAAAATTATGACCTGACTTTTGAATGGTCGGATGACAAAATTTATTGCTCCGAATTGATTTGGAAGGTCTATCAACGCGCAACCGGTATTGAAATCGGTAAATTGGAGCAACTTCGCGACTTTGATTTGACGCATGAAGTAGTGAAGCAAAAAATGAAAGCACGCTATGGCAACAAAATCCCCATGGACGAAATCGTCATTTCGCCCGCTGCAATTTTTGACAGTGAACTGCTGATTACTGTAAAAGCTAACTGATAGGAAAAAGCAAAAGTGTGGTCTCCGACTTGCTGGAACGCAAGCCAGAGACTTCCCACACACTCTTTAGTATTCGTCCATTTAGTCCAGTGTCTGTTCTTTAGAGTTCGAGAGCAAGGCATGCGAAGGCCCAAAATTGGTCATTTACGCGAGTAAACTTCCACTTTTGGGCCTTCACATAACGCAGCTATCGGACTATAAAGACAGACACTTTTTATTTACTGCGCAACAACCACCTTTGCAACCATAATCTTCCCTGAGTCCGCCTGCGCGCTCAGCACATATAGCCCGGCAGGCAGCGTCGGCAACTGCAATCGTTGATGGCCGGCAGCCAATACTTGCGACAAAACCACCCGCCCGTGCAGGTCGCGCAGCGTGCAGGCGTAAGTTCCGGCGGCGGGTAGGTCCAAATCGAGCCACGTGGTGGCAGGATTGGGGGCTATGGATAGTGCAGCTACTGGTGGCGCGGAGAAAACATTCGTAGAAATGGCTGTGCAGACGGGAAAATCGGGAGTGCTCTCCACATCGAAGCAAGTATTGAAAAGATTTTGCACGAGGTCAATCTGATCAAGCAGGCCGGTGGCTTGTTCCAGGTGATTGCCCGGACCACGATATACTGTATAAGCGGTGATCATTTCATTAACAGCGCCCGGCTCCAGGCTGAAGTCGCCATAACTGAGCAATATGCGGCGGTCGCCAGGATCATTTTGTGCTTCCCATTCTGTCCATCCACCCGCTTGCTCTGGCAAGCCGGGAAAGGCGAATTGGGTAGGTGTGGAGCCATTATTATAACCTGTGCCGCCCACCGTCAAGGCAGTACCATCACGCCAATAGCCACGCAGATAGTTGGCAAATTCAATCGCATTGCCGGGGTCAGTAGTGGCTGGCTGGCCAGTGGCCGAACCGGCGTTGTTGTAATAGTTGATGGAGTTAATGGGCAGCACATTGCCCTGCTCATCGAGGGGACCGCGCAAGACATCTATTCCCAGCGCGGGCGGTTGGTCACCAAAATCAGCCTCTCCAGCCCAGGTACAGTCCGTGCCTGCCGCATTGTACGCATAGGCCGCGTTCCGCTCCGGGAAAGAGCCAATGTAGTCATCATAGGGGCAACCCAAGTCGGGATCTACCCACTGCCCCCAGTAGCAGTTGCTAAAAACAGGTGTATCACCCGGAGCCGCTTCTCTATCCGTGTAGGTAACCTTCTGTAAAGTAAACACCGTTTGGTTTAAAGGATGGTTTTCCTCGGTGCAGCCAAAGTAGAAGGTATAGAGCTGTACTTCCAACGGCAAGACCGCGACCGTGCCGATGCCCCCAAAACTAAACCTGGTGAACACGCAATAGTGCATCTCGGTGGGTATGATTTCAGAACCGCACCCCTGGATCGGCAGTACAGGAAAATCTCCCTGGTCAGGATCGTAATGGCCGGTGCCATTGGCGTCGAAATACCCGGCGCCCAGGCGACCTCTATCTTCATCCGACAAAGCAAATGCATTGTACTCATTAAAAAACGGGTTGAATTGAGCTGGCCAACTAAAAATAGCGGAAATAGGGTTGTCAATTACGCCATTGTCCTCAAAATCAGCTCGGTGGCGGGCAATATCCTCCGCAGTTACCGCCCAAACTTTATCCATGATGTAATCCGAGCCGGCGAGCCGTGGCTGACCACCAAAGGCTGTGGTCATTGCAACAACTTCACCATTGGGGGCTTCTCCCGCCACCCACAATCCGAGGTTAAATACCAGATGTACCCAGTCGTTCTGGTTTTTCATTTCTAACCAGCCGCTATTATGCCCCAATCGGCCATTGCCGCTCATTCGCCAGCGCAGGTTACCGTTTTGGATGATGGTTTCTTGTGCGGTCAGCGTTACAGCCAATGAAGTGCACAACATTAGGAGAAAAATAAGTCCACGTTTCTTCATATTCTTTTTTTCTTGTAAATAAACCCGCTTTCGATTTGCTTGCCAAACCATTATAAGGGCATTTGTCAGGTTTCTAAGCATAAATAAAGGGACGCTTGGCGCCTGTCTTTAGCAGACCAATAGCTGCGTTTTGCCCGGCTCAAAAAGCGTGGATTTTGTAAGTATTTGAAATAATTGTGTAAGCATGAATGCATAAAAACGCCTAACTTGTTAGGGCATTAAAACACATGCATTATGAAAAATAAAACGGTCATCGTTACCGGAGCTGCCTCCGGGATTGGGAAAGCAACAGCGGAACTTTATGCAAAACATGGCGCCCGGGTCGTGGTGTCGGATATACAGGAAGCAGAAGGAAAAGCAGTCGTTGAACACATCAACGCAAGCGGTGGAAAGGCTTCGTTTTTTAAAGCCGATGTTTCTAAATCCAAAGAAATGGAAGCGTTGGTGGATTTCGCGGTAAAGACCTACGACAAACTCGATATTGCAGTGAACAACGCCGGCATTGGGGGCGAACTAAACCCCATTGCAGACATGAGCATCGAAGGGTGGGAAAAGGTCATTTCGGTGAATTTGAACAGCCTTTTTTACGGGCTGAAATACCAAATTCAGGCCATGCTGAAAAACGGAAGTGGCAGCATCGTGAATGTGGCGTCTATCCTGGGCGCAGTTGGCTTTGCAGGTTCTGCCGGGTACACAGCTGCCAAACATGGCGTAGTTGGCTTGACGCAAACGGCGGCGCTCGAATATTCGGCACAGCATATCCGGATCAATGCCGTGGGCCCCGGATTTATAGAAACGCCATTGCTGGATGCCCTGGATGCTGAAATGAAAAAGCAGCTTGTTTTACTGCACCCGATTGGCCGGCTGGGCAAAAGTGAAGAAGTCGCCGAACTGATATTTTGGCTTAGCAGTGATCAGGCTTCTTTCGTCACCGGGAGTTATTACCCGGTTGACGGCGGATATTTGGCGAAATAATATTGAACAGCAAAACCAAAAACATGGCTTTCATAGATTATTACAAAGTACTCGGCGTTGACAAAACCGCGACCGAAGAAGAGATAAAAAAGGCCTTCCGGAAATTAGCCCGTAAATACCATCCGGATCTGAATCCTAACGAAAAAACGGCTGAAATAAAATTCAAGGAAATCAATGAAGCCAACGAGGTGCTGAGCAACCCTGAAAGCCGCAAAAAATACGACAAATACGGAAAGGACTGGGAACATGCGGAAGCGTTTGAGCACGCCCAGCAACAAAACCGGTCGGCGCGCCAGGAAAGCTCCGGCAGCTCCTTTGAAGGCGATTATTCTGACTTTTTTGAATCCATGTTTGGCGCAGGAGCAAGAAGGGGCGGAGGCCGGACGATAAAATTCAGGGGACAAGACCACCACGCCGAGCTGAAACTCGATTTAAAAGAGGTTTACACCACCCAGAAACGCACCTTTACCGTGAATGGGAAAGAAATTCGGCTGACTATCCCCGCAGGCGTAAAAAACGGACAGGTCATCAAAATCAAAGGACACGGCGGAGAAGGCGTCAATGGCGGACCCAATGGCGATTTGCACATACGGTTTGTCATTGAAAACAACACGAAATTCAAGTTAGACAACGACAACCTATATGCAACGGTTGATTTAGACCTGTACACAGCATTGTTGGGCGGGGAGATTACCGTGGATACGTTTGACGGGAAGGTGAAACTGAAAATAAACCCGGAAACTCAAAATGGAACTAAAGTAAAACTGAAAGGGAAAGGCTTTCCGATCTATAAAAAAGAAGGGAGTTTCGGCGATTTGTACATCACTTATCAAATCGCACTCCCGAAAAACCTGACCGAAAAGGAAAAAGAATTATTTGGGGAATTGGCTATACTTCGCGCTGCTTAGATCCCTCGAAAAACTCGGGACAAGTCGATTCGCAGCGCTCAGTATGACAAAAAAGGATTCGCGCTAATGGCGCGAGGAATAAATTAAGGACGTCATGAACACAAATCTTATCCCGCTAACCCAGTTGTGTCAGCATTATCAGGTTGAACTGTCCTTTTTCAGCAGCCTGAATGAAATAGGATTGATTGAAATCGAAATCTTAGAACAATCCCAATACCTCCACCCGGATCGCATCAACGACGTTGAAAAAATGATTAGATTGCACCACGAATTGAACGTTAATCCGGAGGGTATTGATGTGGTGTTTAATTTGTTGCAAAAATTGGAAGCGTTGCAAGATGAATTGATGTCCATCAAAAACAGATTGGGGGCATATGAATAAACCGCTCGCGCTGAGGCGGTAGCTGAGCTGGTGGCTGAGCTTAGTCGAAGTCAAGTCGAAGCTCCGCCTCGCGTGTCCTATTTGGCGGGTTTTACCCGCCTGCCCGCGCAGAACTAAGGCCAACAAAACAACCATGAATCACGAAAAACCTTTAAGAGCATGTTGGGAATTCATCAATTGGCTACGATCGGTAAATTTTATTTTATGCTGCGTTGGATTTTTTCAACATAGCTGCCGGCTATGTCTGCAAAATCCGCCTTGCCTAAAATAAAATTTCCTCGCTCTCGCTCAAATCGAAGATTCGACGAAGTCAATCATGAAATCACCAACATGCTCTTAGGGCTGCTGAAAAAATAACTGTCAGTTTTGAGATATGACTATATTTGGGGATATGGAAAGATACGACAAAGATACAGAAGATTTAATGATCGTTTTTTTCGATAATTTAAGCGAGAAAGACAA
>JBJXFD010000433.1:0-57039 GCA_046153985.1 Saprospiraceae bacterium | reverse complement strand
AAGTGTCCGACACCTGTACCAATCCAAAACTGACCTCACTTCGATGAGTTGATCAGAAAAAGTGGCTGCCGGGCCTGCCGGTCTAAAAAAAATGGATAACTTCGCCTGTAAGAAGATTCATATTTGGGGACGCAGTAGTGGAGTGGAGGGTTCATATCCCACAAGATTCAAAATAAAATTAAAGGCAAATAATACTAAGCATTGTAGGAACATAATCTAATTGATAAATATGAAAATTTCAACCCTTCTAGATCACATTGATAGCGGCCACATGGCTCTCCCAGAATTTCAACGAGGATATGTTTGGAACCGTGACCAAGTTCGAGGACTATTTGACTCGCTTTATCGTCGTCACCCCGTGGGTGGTCTTTTGGTTTGGGCGACCGAGTCGCAAACAGCCGAACACAGAGGAGATGCAGTCTTGGCATCGGGCATTGTTAAACTTCTTCTTGATGGACAGCAGCGTTTAACCTCTCTTTATGGTGTTGTACGTGGTAAAGCGCCTAAGTTCTTTGATGGCAATGCCCAAGCCTTTACAGGCCTTTATTTTCACTTAGATTCAGAAACATTCAATTTTTTTCAGCCTTTGAAAATGCAGGGTGATGCGCAATGGATTGACGTGACAGAATTAATGCGAAGAGGAAGTGCTGGACTTGGAGAATATATTGCACGCTTTTCCCAAAATCCGGAGCTTTCATCCAAAATCGGCGATTTCGTTGGCCGTCTTTCTCGCCTGCTTAGCATTACAGATATTGATCTTCACATTGAAGAGGTGACAGGAGCTGATAAGACTATAGATATAGTTGTAGATATTTTCAATAAAGTGAATAGTGGCGGCACAAAACTTTCCAAAGGGGATTTAGCTCTGGCAAAGATATGCGCTGAATGGCCTGAAGCTCGGGATGAAATGAAAGTCAAACTAAAAGTATGGAGTGATGCCAATTTTCACTTTAACTTGGACTGGTTACTTCGGTCCGTCAATACAGTGCTTACAGGAGAAGCCAAGTTTATGTATTTGCATGACAAAAATGCTTCAGAGATAAAAGAAGCATTATTACGAGCAACAAAGCATATTGATACTTGCCTCAATCTAATCAGTGGCCGCCTCGGTTTAGACCACGATCAAGTATTTTTTGGAAGGTTTGCAGTGCCGGTTATGGTTCGATATTTGGACAAAAAAAATACCCCACTTTCTGAGAAAGAGCGAGATAAACTACTTTTTTGGTTTGTTCAAGCTGGTATGTGGGGACGGTTCTCCGGGTCAACAGAATCTTTTATCGACCAAGATTTAGCCACATTAGAAGGTGAAGATGGAGGATTAGATAAATTGCTCGACCAACTGCGGCTTTGGCATGGAAGTTTGCGGATTGAGCCTGGACACTTCACAGGCTGGAGTCTAGGTGCTCGCTTCTACCCTGTTTTGTATTTGCTTACCCGCATGGGACAATCCCAAGACTGGGGAACGGGACTGCCATTAAAGGCAAATCTATTGGGCAAAATGAATCGGTTAGAAGTGCATCATATTTTCCCAAAAGCGCAGCTTTATAAGCACGGCTATCTTCGTTCACAAGTAAATGCTTTAGCTAATTTTTGTTTCCTGACAAAAGATACGAACCTAATAATAAGTGATCAATTTCCTGAGAAGTACTTTTATGAAGTAGAACAAAGACATCCTGGTGCACTTGTTTCACAGTGGATACCCACTGATCCTAACTTATGGAAAATTGAAAATTATCTTGATTTTCTTGAGGCCAGAAAAGATATTTTAGCCATCGAAGCCAATAAACGGTTTACCGAACTTCTTCATAGCGAAGTTCGGTGGCTGGAAGGAAAAGCAGTATCAAATTTAAATCCGATTGTAATTGTCGGCGGCACTACCAGTCAGGCAGAAGAAGAGGAATTAGAGCGCGTTAATGATTGGGTCGAATCTCAAGGGTTGCCAAGGGGCATTGTGTTCTATGATGTTGCTGATCCAGAAAGTGGCGCACAACAAGCAGTTTTTGATTTAGCTTGGCCTAGTGGATTGCAAGAAGGTCTTAGTCAGCCTGTTTCTGTCTTAATTGATGAGGGTCCAGAAGTAATTGCGTTAGCAAATCAGAAAGGCTTCCGATACTTTACCACTGTTGATGATTTCAAACGGTATGTGGAAGAAAAAATATTGAAAACTTTGGGAATCTAAGGTAACAGATTGAGCCTGGTTTATTATCAATAACAACCTTCAAAACAATTCACCCAAATCCTCACGCAACTCCCCCACCGTCACATTGCACAAAGACGCAGCCTGGTTAACCGTAATAATATCTTCCGCCAATTCCCTGTACAAAAGCTGATAAAAGCGAAGCGCTTTTTCTTCACCGGGGTATTTGCCGGGTTCGTCAAGGTTGTAATGCCGGCTGCGGTAGCCCTGGCTGAGTTTGGCATAAACACTGTCGCTGATGATGCCGAGGTTTTTGGCGCGGGCAAATCAGGAATTACTGTTGCTTTCGCTTTTTAACAACGACGCTTCTTCAATCCTTCCGATTAATTTCATGTGCAGGATCATTTTTATAACTCGCCAAATGTATGAATAATTTATAGAACTTGGCGAGTTATAGTTTTTTTGGCCTTTATGGTCATCCATACCTCCCTGACCACCCAAATCGAGCCATGCACTTCAAGTCCATGTCGGAAGCATTCTTTGCGCAAATCCCGATCGCCGCTCAACACCATACCTTGTAAATGAATGGCTTTTAACAAGCTTCATAACAACTGATCGAGCTCTTCACGCAACTTCCGGGGTGCGAATGGCATCCTGATAAAAAAAAGCTTTTACCTCACCCAATCCATAAAAAATCACAGCCCGTTCTTAATTTTACACCAATTCTAATTGAAAGAACATAATCACTCATCATGAACCGGGACAAGATAACATGGGTTTAAACCCACAAACCCTCAAAACACAATGCATCTCAGAGCAGTTATCCCCAAACACATCCGCTTAGCTTACAAATTACTCCATCGTGCAGTGCAGGACAGGGAGCAGGGGTGGGCGCGTCAATTTGCAAGCGCAGGCAAAGCACAAGCCGACTGGGTGTGTCGCCTGTCAATCCAGCAAACCATATTGCCGGGCGCTTTTTTTGAAAACAAAACCGCCAATATGCGCTTGACTGCTGCCAGCATCAACCGCATTGTGGTCTTGCCGGGGCAGGTATTTTCATTTTGGTCGGTTGTTGGCTGGCCCAATCGCCTCAGGGGGTACCGCCGGAGCCGCAACCTGATCGGCGGAAAAATCCGGTTCGCTTACGGCGGCGGCATTTGCTTAGTCTCGGGCATCCTCTACCACCTTTCTCTGATGGCCGGGCTTGAAATCCTGGAGCGGCACAACCATTCCTTAGATATTTATACGGAAGCGGAGCGGTTCACCCCGCTGGGTGCTGACGCCACGGTCGCCTACGGGTACAAAGACCTGCGCATCCGGAATAATACGGAATACCCGATCTGCTTTGAAATAGACGTCACCGGAAACCAGGTTACAGCCCAACTCAAGAGCGCTGGTTGGATAAAGGCACGCGTGGTGACCTTTGAACGGACTGAAATGCCCCCAACCCGCAGGGTGGTGACGTTGGTGGATGGTGAAACAGTGACGGAGTCTTTATACCGGGTAATCTGAAGCTCATTCAACGGTATCTGTCTTTACCGCCAACCGCCGCTCCAATCCCCCCAAATCCAGCGGATCCTGCTCAAACACCCCGCAATAAGCCCTGTAAAGCTCAGGCAGCAACGCCCGAAAGCGCTCCGGGAACAGGAAAAAGTGGGTAATGGCCACAGCGGGCAGTTCTATATCAGTTTCTTCTAAGTTGATCCATTGGGCAATGCGGGCGCGGGAGTAACCAGCGATTTGTTCGATGGAGGACCAGTCGGTAGCCTCTGGCGTGGGAGAAGGCAGGTTTTGTTTTGTGCGCAAGCGCAAAAAAATCCGCGCGTATTCGTACAAGCCGATTGGGAAGTATTGCTCGGGCTGCACAAAACCTTTGAGCAGGTGTTCGGCGGAAAACAGCGCCACACCGTCTTCTTCGTAAATTTCAGAAAGGTGCAGGCGCGTTGGGTATTGCGGCGTGGGAAAAGGCGTCGCGTACACCACCACGTGCTCGAAAGGCTCAAACAGCAGGGTTTCCGTTCCCAGAATCATGGGCGCAACGCTTGCCGCAAGGGCTGCTTTGATGTCGCCAGGCACGGCGCCTTCTTCGTCCGGTGTTTTAAAATCAACACCGAGTATGAACATCGCAACTTTTTGGCGAAAGCGCAATTGCAGAGGTTCCGGCAGGCGCTGGTAATAAGCGCTGTAGCGAAAAAACGGCTTCAACGGGTCAGGCACATCGGGCGGATGGCGCTTGAACCACCACCAGTTGACCTCCGGGCTGAAGACATAGATCACCGCGAGACTGACAAATGGGATGACTAAATAGGGCGCGTAGCTGTCGCTGACCCAGAGGATCAGGCAGAACAAGACCACGACCATCAGAAAAAAAGGAATAGACAAAATGAGTGCAGGCATATCCGGGTTGGTTATTCGCTTATACTTTTTCCTCTTCTATCAGGTTAATCGCTTTTCTGCCGAGGTAAATTGCTGCCAAAATCAGCGTGTAAGTTAAGGTAGCTGTCATAAACATGTGAGTAAAATTAGCAAAGAGTTTCAAACAAGACTTACCATTTAACGACACACCAATACCTTTCTGTTATATTGGCCGGCAAAAGAATTTGAATGTTATCCGACATAAAAGCGACACTCGATTTTTACGCGGCCAAATACAACGCGCCGGACTTCATCGAATCCGATCCGATTTCCATTCCCCACGGGTTTTCAAAACGCCAGGACATAGAAATCACGGGGCTTTGGACGGCCGTGCTGGCCTGGGGGCAACGCAAAACCATCATCAGCAAAGCGCAGGAATTGGTGCAGCGGATGGATGGGGCGCCGCATGATTTTATCCTCCATCACAGCCCCGAAGACCGGCGCCGCCTGCTGGATTTTAAACACCGTACGTTTCAGGCCACCGACACGCTCTACTTTCTGGAGTTTTTACAAGACTACTATCGGCGCTACGACTCCCTCGAAACGGCTTTCGCCGAACACCTCGGCCCCGGGGACACAACCGTGGAAAATGCGCTGACCGGTTTTCACAACCGCTTTTTTTCGCTGCCCGACGCACCTGCGCGCACGACCAAACACATCGCCACGCCGGCACGCCGCTCCTCATGCAAGCGCCTGAACATGTTTCTGCGCTGGATGGTGCGCTGCGACGATAAAGGAGTGGACTTTGGACTCTGGAATCAGATTCAGCCCCATCAGTTGGTTATTCCATTGGATGTACACGTGGAGCGCATCGCCCGGCGCATGGGGCTGCTCACCCGGCCTCAAACCGACTGGCTGGCTGCGCTGGAACTGACGGAAAACCTGCGCCGCTTCGACCCGGAAGACCCGGTGAAGTACGATTTTGCGCTATTCGGGATCGGCGTGCTGGAAAAAGCAAACGGGGCGCTGCTATAACACAACGCCCCGTTCATTTTTGTACGGGATGACTTTTGGGACCTATTCTTTGTCAAAGCGCAGCTCCTGGATCAACTGCTTGCCACCACTGACTTTCATGTAAATGTAGACCCGGAAGGTACCCCCCGCCGTGACTAAATTACCGATACAGTACTGCGACGCGCTGCCGGAAGAACTGCCCTGGTGGACCTGGCTGAAGGTTTTCGGCTTGTTTTTCGTGAAGAAATCCTTCACCACGCCTACCGCCTTCGCTTTATCGTACACGTCTTCGGCGCCCGGAACGGCCACCTCAACGCTTTGATCAAAATACTGCCCCAATGCATCCGCATTCCCTTCGCCGATGGCTTTAGAAATGTCTGAAAGGTTCATGTCTGCGCTATTCGAAAGCGAAAAAAACGCAAGCGCCAAAAGTAACTGATTCATGATGCAACAATTTGGTTGAGTAGTTATTAAAATGCCATAAATTTGGAAACGATACACCTTTTGCCGCCAAATTTTCAACTTTTAGACGTACAGTATACAAAAGGTAACTTTAGGCACGTGACGGAAATAAGTTGATGCGGTTTGAATGGACACCAGTGTGTTTAAAGAATAGGCCGAAGCAAGTATTGGAGATGGCACTATAACGCCTCAAGTTCATGATTTGGTATAATATCGAACTTAAAAAAAACATTACATGCGCTACACATCCCATTTCATCCTCAGCTTATGGTGCTTTACGCCGCTTGCGCTCCAGGGACAGGAAGACCTTTCCCTGCCAATTTTTAATCCATCTTTTGAATCGGTATTGACCTATATTGTGAATGATACCGCCGACTGGGTGGATTGTGGCTTTTTGTCGGAAGCGCCGCTGCAGTTTCAACCCGGCGCTTATGAAGTGGATAAGCCGGCCTTTGAAGGCAAGAACTATTTCAGTCTTGCCGTGCGCGATAATTTTACATGGGATGCGGTGGGGCAGCGGCTCAGGGCGCCTTTGAAACCGGGGCGCTGTTACCGGCTGACGATCCATCTGGCCCAGTCGGCATACTACACGGCGGTCAGTCCGGTGTTTGGCACAAGGGTGCGCTACAAAAATCCGATTCGCCTCTTGCTGTGGGGCGGCAAAAAATTTTGCCAGGCCGGGCAGTTGCTTGCCCTGACGGATCTGGTCAAAAACAAAGACTGGCAGCCCTACGAACTGGTGTTTACGCCAAAGATAGAAATTACGCACCTTGCTTTCCAGGCTTATTACCTCAATCCGATGGTGGCCTACAACGGCCATTTGCTGATGGATTTTATCTCCCCCATCGAGGTTGTCCCCTGCGACGACTACGCCGTTCAAGCGCCGGACGCCAGCCAGATCGAGATCAAGCCGCAATCCAAACGCGACCTGGAAAATTTCATCCTTCTCTATGGCAAAACTATTCGCTTTGAGCGCGACCGGGTCAGCTTGTTCACCGGCAAAGATGCTGCTGCATTCGAGTATGGCGCCATGTCGGAATCTTTTTTGTCGCTGATGGGCAAATCCATTCGCTGGCTTCCGGAATACCGGTTGGAAATTGCCGTAAAAGACAAACCCCGCCGCCTCACCGAAGGCCGGATTGCTTACCTGAAGCAATTTTTTGCTTCCATAAAAGCGGACATCGGCCAGTTTGATATTTATTCGTTTGAGGAAAATGGGCCAAACAAGGAAGAGGACTGGACTTCAGAGAATGGATTTTTGGCGATTCGGCTAAAACTAGCTCGTTGACCATAGCGCTATTTAAAGTTGTTTAAAATCCGTTCTCTGTCTTCATTATCCTTGTCATTTTTGTGATACAATTCCACAAACACAATGCGCATTTCGTCTTCAAACCAAGCATAAATCAGTCGAAAGCCTGAATTTACACCTCTGCCTTTAAAGCTGTCGCTGGCAATTTTCTTTACTTTGATTACACAGGTCGTTATTCCCAGGTTATCAATTCTGAAACTAAATGGAGGATGAGCGCCCGGTTCGTCATTCAAGTCTTTTCTGACATCGTCCAAATCACTATTCAGCGTCCTGTACTTTTTCAACAGCCGCTTCAAATCTTTCTTGTATTCCATAAGCTCCTCAAAGGTCACCTTGCTCATCTTCAGGATATTCTCTTACAGAAAAGGGGGGCCTGCGGTAAAAAACAAGGTTATAGCTGATGTAATCGCCATCAGTGGTTGCTCTCCAGGGTTTGTCCTCATGGGAATAATCGCTGATTTTATTGGCATTCCAATCGCTCATTTGCTGAATGACCTGATCAATGACGGTTATTTCAGCGCCGGATAGTCGGGTTAAATCGGGTTTCTCCAAAGGCATATACCTCGTTTGCGGAAAACCGTGGTATTCGGTTTTTACTCTTTTTAATTGCCCTTGGTCAATCATTTCGTTAACAATACGGTCAAGTTGTTGAGGGACAGGCCCGTAAGGCAGCTTTTTATACCGTGCTCCGGTGAGGTGTTCTTCGTATAACTCGTAATAATTGAAGTCGCAAAAATAAAGCAGCTTATTCAGCACCGTTTCACCAATATTCGGTTTGCCGGCACAGCGTTCTAATAGGTAAAGCAGCACATTTTTAAATTTATCCACCTGTAGCTCGGGGATGGAAATGCGAATATCGGCCTTCTGGGCCAATGCACGTTTTTCGGAACGGAATTCATCAGACGCGTTAAAGTCGGGAGACAGGAATTCATCTAATGAAAACTCCAGCACCACCGACAAATTATACAATTCAAAGACATCTAAGCTTCTATTGCCAAGTTCTGTTTGTGCCAATGAGGGACGGGATATTCCGATACTTTTCGCTAATGCTTCTTGCGAAAGCCCTTTCCCTTTGCGTAACGCTGTGATTCGCTGACCAATTTGTTTTTGGGACAGACTTAATCTCATCATCATCTTTGTGATTTGTATTCAGTAACAAAAATACAGAATGTTCCGATAACAAACAACCGGATGTTTCCTTTTGTTACAAAACACAGTTCCGCTGGCGCGAGGCTCCGGCCTCGTGTCTACTATTCATCGGGCTCCGCCCGGTCATTACCTCGGCTTATACCCCTTCACCGCGTAATAAAAAATAAACAAATAGCACGGCAGCATCGAAATCAGGAACGCCGCCTGGTATCCCAGTGATTCTTCGATCAAGCCGTAAGCCTGCGGCAACACAGCGCCGCCGGCAATGCCCATAATGAGAATGGCCGAACCAATCTGCGTGAATTTCCCGAGTCCGTTGATGGCCAGTGGAAAAATGGCGGGCCACATGACCGCATTGGCTAAACCGAGGAGTGCAATGAAGGTCACCGCCGTTGAGCCGGTTGTAAAATAAACCAGGATGGTCAGCACCACGCCCAGAATGGCGGAATATTTCAGGAAATTTTGTTGTGAGATGTATTTGGGAATGGCCACAATGCTGAGCACATAGCCCAGCAACATGGCAGCCAGCGTGAAGGTGGTGAAATACTTCGTCAGGTCAAGGCTGAAGCCCAGCGACTTGCCGTAAATGCCAATCACATCCCCGGCCATCACTTCAGCGCCTACATAAAAGAACAGCGCCAGCGCTCCAAGCAGCAGGTGCGGGAACTGCCAGATGCTGGTACGCCCTGCAGCAAGGTTCAAGGTTGGCCGTTCTGGCTGCATTCCGATACCGGCGTCCAGCACTGTGCCTTCGACAGCAAGGTCCAGGTTTGGCGCATTGGATTTTTCTTCTGCCGTCACGTCAACCTCTGGCAGTGCAGAGCGGCGAATCATCATCGCCAGCGCAGCCAGCACAACCGACATCACAATATAGGGCATGATGACCCGCGCAGCTAATTCATCCAGCAAACCCGCTTTAAGCGTGGCATCAGTTGCCTGCATAATCTGCGATTCGATCGCCGTGGCGTTTTTCAACACAATGCTGCTCAGAATCAGGGGGCTGAGGATGCCCGCAACTTTATTGCAAATCCCCATGATGCTGATCCGCTGCGCGGCGCTTTCATTGGGTCCGATGATGCTGATGTAAGGGTTGGAAGCGGTTTGCAGCAGCGAAAGCCCCATCCCCTGCACAAAAAGTCCGGTCAGGAACAAAGGGTATGCCCGCATATTGGCAGCGGGAATAAAAATAAGGCAGCCAACGGCCATCACCAATAAACCCAGCGCCATGCCGTTTTTAAAGCCCGTTTTTTTCAGAATTTGCGAAGAAGGAATGGCCAAAAAAAAGTAGCTGATGTAAAATGCGAAAGTCACAAACAGCGCCTGTACCGTATTCAATTCGCAGGCCAATTTCAGGAACGGAATCAACGTGCCGTTCAACCACGTGACAAAACCGAAAATGAAGAACAGGAGGCCGATGATGCTGATTTGGTAGAGGAAGTTCGGGTTGCGGGTAGTTGGTTGCTGCATGGCGTTGAGACTTTTGTGCGAATGTAAAGTTGGTTTATACTTCACGCTGCTTAGTTTTTTGCGTGGCCCTTAGCTTAAACCACATGATTCGCAGCGTTCAGTATGACAAAAAAGGATTCAATATTATTGCTAAGGCTTTGAGAGTCCCTCCAAATAGGCCAAAAGCAGGCGTACGCCGTAGGCCGTTGCCGCTTTTTGAGACGCGAATTCAGAATCGCTGAACGCGACGCCAGCAATGTCCAAATGCGCCCAGGCCGGGTGTTCTTCCACAAACACTTCTAAGAATTTTGCGGCAGAAATGGCGCCGGCAACCTGTTTTCCACTGAAATTGCGCAGGTCGGCGATGTCTGATTTGATGTCTTCCTTGTAAATGTCCCAGAGCGGCAGTGGCCACAAGCGCTCTCCTACTGAGTCGCCGGCCTCGCAAAGTTGCCTGCTCAGCGCTTCATTGTTGGAAAAAATCCCCGCCGCGTGATAGCCCAAAGTGCGCACAACGCTGCCCGTCAGGGTCGCCAGGTCAATCACCACATCGGGCTGGTGGTTGCGTACGACATAGGTCAGACCGTCGGCCAGTATCAACCTTCCTTCCGCATCCGTATCTATGATTTCGATGGTTTTTCCGCTGTAAGAACTGATGACGTCACTTGGGCGCAACGAAAGGGCATCCACGCTGTTTTCCGCTGCGAGGATTACGCCGGTGAGGTGGATCGGGAGGCGAAGTTCGGCAGCAGCTTCCAAAGCGCCGAGCACCGCAGCGGCGCCGCCCATGTCGCTTTTCATGTAATGCAGGTTGGAAGAGGGCTTGATGGAAAGCCCGCCGGTGTCGAATGTGACGCCTTTGCCAACCAGCGCCACCCGCTTGACCGCGTTGGCCGGCGCGTATTCCAGGACAATAAAAAAGGGCGGATGTTCACTTCCTTTGCCAACGGCCAGCAAGGCGTGCATACCAAGTTGCTCCGATTGTTCTTTATTGTAAACGGTTGCCTTGAACCCGTGTCGTTTTGCGGAGGCTTGCGCCCAGGCGGCTAATTCGGCAGGTATTTTTTTGTTCGCAGGCGCATTCACCATATCAAAAATCCGCTGTTGGATCGCTGCAAGTTCAAGGCCTTTCCTGGCTGCTGCCATTCCGGCTTCCTGAAGATTTTGCGGCAAAAACAACAAGAGACTTGCATCAGAATCGCCCAACGGATGCGCATCGGCGTTCCCCGTTTTATGCTTCCCGATTTGGTAGGCGCCTAAAGCCAGGCCATTCACCGCAGCCTCAACCCAGAGCGCCGGATTTTGGGGAAGGTCCTGGTGCTGGAGGCTGATGCCCGTATCTTTGGACAACTTCTGTTTATACTTGTACGACAGCGACCGGAAAGATTTGAGCACCTCTGCAAAAGCAGGGTTTTTGCCCAAACCGAGCAAAATAACCCGGGTTTGCGGCGTAAAAAAAAATAAAGTTTCTCCACTGTCTGCTTTAAAGTCGCCGTCCGTAAGCACCGGAATGCCAAAGGCAGCACTCAGCGTTTTGAACAACGACGCTGCGGCGCCACCGTCCGTTGTTGGGGCGGCAACCGGAATAATCAGCGTTTGCGGATACGATGCGGCCTGGTTTGCCGCCTGTAAAATCTTCATGCGCAAGGCTTCTTTTGGGATGAAGCAAAGAATTTTCAGGTATTGTATTGGTACTTAATTTCAGGGGCTATGACGTAAGACGTTGATATACAAAAGTCTATTTTTTGTAAAAAAGCCATTTGATCGCGCCGGGGAATTCCTTTCCCCATCGGGTTTCATTGTGTCTTCCACGGGGGTCAATGGCTAAGCGAATGTCCATTTTTGAGCCTTGCCCCTGCCGTTCCAGCGTTTCTTTGATCCGTATCAAGCTTGGGGCCATGCCTGCACTTTCTGCGCCGCCGCCGTAAAGATAGATTTTGGTATCATAAGCCTTCCTCAAATCGTTCGATTGATGGTGAATATTGGGCGCAACCCATAGAGAGGGCGAAAAAATCATCAATTTGCTGTATACTTCCGGGAACATTAATCCGGCGTAAAAACTGATCAATCCGCCCATCGAACTCCCGCCAATGCCCGTATTTTGGCGGTCTGGCAGGGTGCGGAAGTGGGTATCCACATAAGGTTTAAGCGTTTCTTTCAGAAAACGCGCGTATTTTTTTCCTTCTCCCGTTCCCAGGCGGGTCGGGTAAGAAGGCGTGAACTCCGCGATGCGCGCCTCGGCAGCGTGGTCAATGGAGATCACAATGACATCGCCAAAACCCTTTTCGGCTAATTCTGCCAGTCTTTTATCCACGCCCCAACTGCCAAAAGGCGCGTGATCGTCAAAAAGATTCTGGCCATCCTGAAGGTATAATACGGGGTAGCGGCGATCGGTTCGGCTGTAATCGTATGGCAGAAGTGCTGCAATCCGTCTTGTTTTTATCAATTGAGGAATCTTGAACGTCTCAGAAATGACCTGGATATCTGGTAAAAAGGCCGGATTGTAGGATAAGTTGCTACGCCGCCAACGCGGCACCACATCAGCGATGAATCCGCCCGAAGTATGAAAAAACCGATTGGAAATTTCATTTCCGGCGCTATCCAATTCTACCTGATCCCAACTTCCACGTACGTATTTGTACTCCAGGACTTCCGGAAGCGCCTGTTTGTTCGGAAATTCGAAGCGATACAGGCCCTTTTTTACTTTTCCCAAACGGTATTGACTGTCGCCGACCCGCCACTCGTTAAAGTTTCCAGCCAGGAACACGGGTAAGTCGCGCGCGTCAGGCGTGCGCAATTCCACAATGATTTTGCTGTCAGGCACAACAGATGCTGCCATAAAACTACCTTGAACAAATACAGGGCAACCTTTAAAATAGCGCGGTTTGCGCGATTGCCAGTGTACAAAAATAGAAAGGTTTCCCAACTTTATGTCTTAATATCGCTGTGAAAAAAAAACGAGTTAACTTTCACAAAAAAACGAACGCTTATGCAAGCACTTTGGGGATTAGATTTAGGCGGTACCAAAATTGAAGGCGTTGTTTTCAAAAGCATCAACGACCTCACGCCAATTGCGCGGTTGCGCGTTCCGACGGAGCAAGAACTCGGTTACGACCATATCCTTCAACAGATCAAAAAATTGGTTGACCAGCTCTCGGCGGCTACCTACCTGTCGCCGTCGCGCATTGGCATCGGGACGCCCGGCACCCTGGATCCGCAAACCCAGCTTCTGAAAAACAGCAACACCCTCTGTCTCAATAACCAGCCGCTGAAAAAAGACCTGGAAGAAATCCTTGGGGTTCCGCTGGAAATGGCCAATGACGCCAATTGCTTTGCGATGGCAGAAGCCCGCATGGGCGCCGTTAAGACCCACTTTCCGGAAGCACGGGTGGTCTTTGGCGTTATTTTGGGCACGGGCGTAGGCGGCGGCGTAGTCGTGGATGGAAAGATTATCGGCGGCAGGCAGGGCATTGGCGGCGAATGGGGCCACAACCCGCTCGACGATTCCGGCGGCCCTTGTTATTGCGGCAAGGTTGGCTGTGTGGAAAAAGTGATTTCAGGGCCTTCTTTAGAGGCATATTATGCCCAGCACACCGGAGAAAAACGACCCCTGAAAGAAATTCTGGCGCGCCGGGAAGAAGACCCCTTCGCAGCGGAAACCATTGACCGGTTGATCCATTTTTTTGGCAAAGGTATTGCCCAGGTCATCAATATTCTGGACCCGGATGTCATCGTGCTGGGCGGTGGTGTGGGCAATATCGAACTCCTCTATACGGAGGGGGTGGCGGCTGTTTTGCCCTACGTTTTCAACAACCGGTTAGATACGATTTTTATAAAACCGGAACTGGGCGACAGCGCGGGGGTGTATGGGGCGGCGTTGTTGACGGCGGGTTAAAGGCAAGTTGGCAAGGGGCAAGTTGGCAAGAGGCAATTTAGTTTCAATTATTTTTCAAATTGATTGGTTTCTTTGCCAACTTGCCTTTTGCCTATTTGCCAACTTGCCCCTTGCCTTTTTTACTCAACCGCTGAACCAGGTCTATTTAACAAAATTAATACCCCGGATTCTGCGTAATGATCCCTGCGCTGGTTTCCACTTCCCGTTGCGGAATGGGCCAGAGCGCCCGATATTCCTGGGTAATGCCCACATCGGACCATTTGTTGTAACGCCGCAGGTCGAACCAACGGTGGCCTTCATGGGCAAACTCCAGGCGGCGTTCCTTTTCAATTGCCGTTACAATTTCATCTGCCGTGGCCGGCGACACCATACCAAGTCCGGCACGCATCCGAATGGCATTCAGGTCGTTCACCGCATCCGAAAGTTTACCCGAGCGGGCTTGCGCTTCGCCCCGGATCAGGTACATCTCAGCAAGGCGAATGAGCAACACGTTGTCGTCGCCCGGAACCCGCGTATATTTCTGTGTTTTTGCGGCAGGCGTTGTGGTGTAATTAACGGCCTGGCGCACATCTCCGGCTTCGTGCGCATCGCGCAGGCCGGTGGTGGAGGCCATTTCGTTGCGGCCGCCAAGGCTGGTCGGATAGTAGAAAAAAGCAATCGAGTTGGCATTCGTGGGGTCAAACTGCAATTCCCAGATTGCTTCGCCCGTATTCTTTTTCAAATAAATATCCGAATACGTAGCGCCCGGAACCAAGCTGTAACCGCCTGTTGTAATCACCTCTCCGGCTGCCGTTTCTGCCAGCGTCCATTCCCCCCGGAAGAGGTGTGCGCGCGCTTTGAGCGCCTGCGCGACGCGTTTGTTGGCACGGCCTACACCGTTGGAATTGAGCATGTTCTGAGTGGCAAAATCCAGGTCTTCCAGAATAAGCGCCCAGACTTCCGCTTCTGTGTTGCGGGGTTTTGGCGCTGCATCGGCAGCAGTCAGCGTCGGCGTGGTCACCAAAGGCACGCCCAAACCGCTCGCCTGATTGTACCCGGTAGTGGAGCCTCCATAAAGAATCAGGAGGTTGAAATAATTGTAAGCCCTAAGAAAACGCGCCTCCCCAATGGCATTGTTCACATTAAAACTCGGATCACTAACGCCCGGCGCCGAAGCAATTACGTTATTGGCGCGGTTGATGGCGATGTAAATTTGCTGCCACATGTTGCGCAACTCCACATTATCCGCTAAGATGCTGCGGTTGGCAACCTGCGCAAAGCTTGGAAAAGTGCCCGTGTGAGCGAGAATATCGGCGTACATATCGGCCAGCGCCCAGTAGCGCAGCCCCATGTAGTTGGCATTTTGCAAGGCGCTGTAACAGCCAATGAGGGCTGCATCCACATCTTGCTTGGTTTTGAAGCCGGCCGTACCGTCGAGTGCAGTCTCCGGATCCAGTTCTATATTCTTTTCGCAGGCAGTGAAGGTGGCAAACACCAGCACGCACGCGAAGATCATTGACAATATGTTTTTCATGACTTCTGATTAATGGTGGACAAATTAAAACGCAACATTCAGACCGAACAAAATCGTACGCGACTGCGGGAAAGTCAGAAAATCTGTACCCGGCGCCGTATTGGTTTCTCCGAAAGTGCTCACTTCAGGATCGAAACCAGAATAGTCCGTAAACGTCAGCAGGTTCTGGCCACTGACATAAAGGCGCAATTTGGACAGCCGCAGTTGTTGCAATAAGCTCGACGGCAGGTTGTAGCCCAGTGTCACGTTCTTCAGGCGCAGGTAGGAGCCATCTTCCAGGAAACGGTCCGAAACCCGGCGGTTGTTGTTCGGGTCGGCCCAAACAGCGCGCGGAATATCTGTGTCCGTATTCTCGGGCGTCCAGCGATCGCGAACCGTGGCAATCTGGCCAAATACGCTGTTCATGCCTTCGGCAAAGGCTTTCGTGTTGTTGTAAATCTTGTTGCCATAATTAAACTGGAAAAAGAAAGATAAATCGAAGCCATAAAAAACCGGAATATGCGTTCCAAGCAACACAGCTGTACTCAATACGCCGAAAATGTTGTTGTCGTTGTTCAGGCGCGTACTGTTTGAATTTGAAAAAGAGGTGCTTGTACCGATTTTGAACTTGTCGGTGACTAAGTTATCTAAGTTAATCCGCACGCTCATGCGATCAAAGTTGGAGCCAATGATGATGCCATCCTGATTGAAATACGAGCCGGAGAAATAGAACTTTGTGCGGTCGGTGCCTCCTGAAAACGACAGGTCTGTGCTTTGGATAGGCGCCGCGAAAATCAATTTTTCTATGCCTGACAACAGTGGTCAAAGGATTTTGTTCTTGAAGGGGTTATTTTGTAGGAATGACAGGGATCAAAATTCTATTTATTTTGCACAACCCGAATAGATTGGGCGCGTTTTTAAATTGCATAAGCATCAATTCAAGCAATCCACAATGGAAAATACACTTCAATTCAAGACCAATATTAATTGTAGCAATTGCGTTCGCTCGGTTTCAGGCTTTCTGAAGGAAGTGGGAGGCATCGTCCGCTGGGAGGTTGACACCGCCAATCCGGATAAAATCCTGACTGTGGAAGGCGCAGTGCCCGCCGATGCGGTGATTGCCGCCGTGGAAGAAGCGGGGTTTGATATTGAAAAAAGGTAGAAAGTAGAGGGTAGAAAGTAGAAAGAACAGGGTACCCTCTACTTTCTACCCTCTACTTTCTACCCTCTACTTTCTACCTACTTCTTACCTCCTGCCGCCTTTGCCCGCAACATCGCGTTTTCCCGAATATTCAAATAAAACAGGTTATAATCGCCGATGTGGTAGTTTTTGGTATTAAAAAGAAAGCTGCCGGGAAACTTTGGCTTCGTCACCCAAAGGATGTCTTTGTGGATTTGCGCGTCGGCCAATTGGGGCATGATCTGGTTGAAATTGCGCAACAAAGCGCCTTTGTTCAGCGTCGGGGGCGCATAATCCCCGTTATTCTGCCACAAAAGCGGATTCGTCACGGCAATGGCGCTTCCGCCCGCACCGCCTGTGATGCCCGAAATGAATGCGGCATAGGTCTTCCCTTCAGGATAATGGTCGCGCCGGTAGCTTCGCCACGTACAGAAACAGCCCGTTTCATCGGGGCGCTCACAAGGTTTCAAGGTGCTGAAATACTGGATCGGCACAGGCATCCCCACTAAGTAAGCAACAACTAATTGATCTCTCAGGGGTTTGCCATCAAAAAATTCTTTCACTAAACGCATTCCGTGCGTCGCGCCCTGGCTGTGCGTTGCGATGATGACCGGGCGCCCCTGGTTGTAATGGTCGAGGTAGTATTGGAATGCAGCTTTGATGTCTTCATAAGCGAGTTCAAAAGCCTGACGGGATGCTTCCTTGTTTCCAGGCTTTGCAAAATAAGCATAGATATGAGCCTGCCGGTAGCGGGGCGCATACACGCGACCGGCCCCGTTAAAAGCACTCGCCTGGTATAAAATGGCCCCACCGTCGGTTTTTGCATTCAGGGTCGCATCGTTGACGGGTGCATTCCACAACTTCTGTCCCCGGTCTCCGGTATAGGTGGTTGGGTGCAAAAAGAACACATCCACTTCGGCAATGGCCTGGTTGTCAGGCAAAGAATCCAATGGACGGCGGTCGGCATTGTCTTTTTTGGAAGGCAGCGCTGCCCAGTGATCAGGATTGGCGTAGTCGGGAGGTGGCGGCGCTTTTTGAGCATCAAAAGCGCCTTTCGGATGCACGGAACAGGAAGCAAGGCCGGTAAGTAAGATCAAAGCTGAAATCAAACGCATGAGAGGTACTGGTTTTAATGGGCAACTGGGCAAATGATTATTTGCCCTTACCACTTACGATATGATATACCAATGCAATATTAGTATAATTATAGGAAATGTGCCAATAGGAATCTGCAATAACCGACATAAAGACGCGAATCCTCTTGCCTTCTTTTTCACAGAATCTTATTGTGTTTTTTACACTACCTGCAATCATATCATTTTTTATACCTTAGTGGCTTCCAAACAGAAGGAAGATTTTTAAACAATCAGTTAATGAAGCAACAGATACTTTTTGCAGCAATTTTAGTCGCATTTCTCGGGGCAGGTTGCAACCGTCCCGGTTCGGATGACGCCGGCGCTTACGAACGCGCACACGATCCCTGGGTTTTCCGCTCGGTGCTCGACAGCATTCCCCGCATCCTCACTGTAGCGCTGAACGACAACCTCTGGGTAGCTTACAGCGCGCAAACCGGCGCCCTCTACAAAGCCTGGAAAGGCGGCGTCAACTTCGACGGAGCCGTTTATACCACCGTACACGGTCCACAGCCCAGTACGCTCGGCAATACCTGGTTTGAAAACCAATACGACACGCCCTGGACGGTGGAAATGAATGGTAAAGCTGCGCCTTATCAGGTGGCTTACCGAGGTCACCGTTTTGAAAAAGGACAGGTGTACGTCAATTACGACCTCGTTTTGGATGGTGGGAAAGCCATCCGCATCAACGAACGGCCGGAGTACGTTACCAACTCAAACAACCAATCCGGCCTGGAGCGCACCTTCGTGACCAGCGACGTGCCCGCCGGCGCTAAATTGCGCTTCAAAACCAACCTGAGCTCGATTGCCATGGAAGGCAACGTGCAAACCAAGGCGCCTTTCACCGTTTCCAACAGCAAACCCCGCGAGGCGCAGGGCCTGGCTGGTATTGACGCAGACGTGGAACTGGAAGTAAAAGCGAATGGCGCAACCACCTTCACGACCTATTTTACCAAAAAGCCGCTCATTGAAAACGAAAACAAGATCGTTGGCGAAGAAGAAACGGAAAATCTGCCGCGCGGCTACCGCCTCATCGCCCGCAACGATTGTAAAACCTGCCACAATACGTACGTAAAAACGATTGGCCCATCTTATGTGGAAGTGGCCAAAAAATACGCCAATAGCAACGCAAACGTGGCGATGCTGGTTGGCAAAGTGATCAATGGCGGCGCCGGCGTTTGGGGCGAAGCAGCCATGACCGCCCACCCCGAAGTGGATGAAGCCGACATCAAAGCGATGGTGGAATACATCATGACGCTGGATGCCGATGAAGAAGCCTTAGCCACGAAAGCAGCTCCTGCAAAAGCAATGCCGGCCAACCTGAAATTCATAGACGGCGAGCAGGGGTTGACAGAGGCTGACCTGTTCTCTGGTTCGGTCTTCAAGATTTTTGTCAGCAAAGGCTCCATTAGCAAATTGGCAGATGTGAATTTCAAAGCATCGCCCACTTTTAAAGGCATCATGCCGGTTATTTATGCGGAAAGCACCGACTTCATCAAACTGGAAGAAGATTTTGCCATTGAAGCCAGTGGGTATCTTCAAATACCGAAAGACAACAACTACGTTTTCCGCTTGTCCAGCGACGACGGTTCGCGCCTGATCATAGACGACAAAATTATTGTGGACAACGATGGCGAACACGGCACAGTGGGAAAGGATGGCGAAATCGCCCTCAATGCCGGCTACCACCCTTATCGCGTTGAGTTTTTTCAGTCGAAAGGCGGTAAACACCTTTCTCTGGAATGGCGTTCGTTCAACGACGAAGCCTTTGAGGTAATCCCGACTTCCGCCTTAAAACACCACCGCAAAGACCAACCGAAAGCGACGGATGTGGCGCCCGCGATGGCGGTATCCCGCAAAATTCCGGGGGATGGGTTTTCCTTAGACGCGGTTCACCCAAGTTATGATCTGAGTCAGGCACGCCCCAACGATTTTACCCCAAAAGTGGGCGGCATGGATTTTTTGCCTGATGGCCGGATGGTTATCAGTACCTGGGATGCCGAGGGTGGCGTCTACATTTTGGATAATGTGCAAAGCGGCGATGCTTCCAAAATTACCTATAAAAAAATTGCCAAAGGATTGGCGGAGCCTCTGGGGGTTAAAGTCGTGGATGGCGATATTTTTGTCATGCAAAAACAGGAACTGACCCAGCTCATTGACGAAGACGGCGACGACATCATTGATGAATACCGAACGGTGTGCAACAGTTGGGGCGTGTCTTCCAATTTCCACGAGTTTGGTTTCGGACTGGTGTATAAAGACGGTTATTTCTACGCCGCTTTGGCCATTGCCATCCTCCCTGGCGGCGCGAGCGCTAACCCGCAAATTTCCGACCGCGGCAAAGCCATCCGCATTTCCAAAGAAACCGGAAAAATGGAAATCGTTGCAGAGGGGCTGCGCACCCCGAATGGCGTGGGTATTGGCGTTGACAATGAAATTTTTATTGCCGATAACCAGGGCGACTGGCTGCCGTCGTCCAAAATCTTGCACGTCAGCAAAGGCGCCTTCTTTGGTTCCCGCGCGGTGGATTCGGCCCGTGTGGCCCAACTCCCCCTCAAACTCCCCGTTGTGTGGCTGCCACAGGACGAAATTGGCAACTCGCCCTGCACTCCGCTTGCGCTCAACGATGGCCCCTACAAAGGTCAGATGATCCACGGCGAAGTGACCCACGGTGGTGTCAAGCGCGTATTTGTGGAAAAAGTCGGCGGCGAATACCAGGGCTGCGTATTCCGCTTCACCCAGGGCCTCGAATCTGGTGTAAACCGCATGACCTGGGGCCCGGATGGCGCGCTCTACATCGGCGGCATCGGCTCCACCGGCAACTGGGGGCATACCGGCAAACTCTGGTACGGCTTACAACGCCTGAAATACAACGAAAAACCCACTTTTGAGATGTTGGCTGTGCGCGCCAAATCGGATGGAATCGAGATCGAATTCACCCAGCCGCTGGCAGAAGGCATCGGCTGGAATCCGGCTGATTACGAAATCCGGCAGTGGATGTACGTGCCTACCCGCGATTACGGCGGGCCAAAACTTGATGAGTCGAACCTGAAAGTGCTGTCTGTCAACCTCTCCGACGACCGCAAAAAGGTCTTCCTCGAACTGGCGGGCTTGAAAGAAAACCACGTCGTTTATGTACATTTGCCTTACGAGTGGACCAGCGCCAACGACCTCGAACTGTGGTCTACCGAAGCCTGGTACACGCTGAACCGCATTCCGCAAGGGCAACCGGGCTTCCGCAAAGCGGCCCCGGCGCCAACAGCACTCAATACCCTGACGGCTGAAGAGCAAAAAGCGGGCTGGAAACTGCTGTTCGATGGCAAAACGACCAAAGGCTGGCGCAATTTCAAAAAGCAAACCATCGGCGCGGCCTGGAAAGTGGTGGACGGCGCCATCATGCTCGACGCGCAGAAAAAACCCGAAGGCGGCTGGCAGGCTGTGGATGGCGGCGACATCGTCACGGAGGGTGAATACGAAAACTACGAGTTGCGCTTAGAGTGGAAAATTGCGCCTTGCGGCAACAGCGGTATCATCTACAATGTGGTGGAATCGGATAAATACGACTACGTGTGGCAAACCGGTCCGGAAATGCAGGTACTCGACAACGCCTGCCACCCCGACGCGCTGATTGAAAAACACCGCGCCGGCGATTTGTACGACCTCATCGCCTGCAAATATGTGACCGTGAAACCCGCAGGCCAATGGAACAAAGCGCGCCTCGTGATCAAAAACGGCAAGCTGGAACAATGGCTCAACGGCAAAAAGGTGGTGGAAACCGAAGTGTTTACCAGCGCTTGGACGCAAATGATTGCCGGCAGTAAATTCAAGGACATGCCGGATTTTGGCAAAGCGCGCAAAGGCCGCATTGCCCTCCAGGATCATGGCGATCCGGTGTGGTTCCGGAATATTAAGATCCGCACTTTTTAACGGTAGACGGTGGACGGTAGATGGTAGACGGGCCCGTCCACCGTCAACCATCTACCGTCTACGGTCTAAACTATTTTCAAAACGAAAAACATAACTTAAACATGAAAGAGATCAATCGCGATCGTTTGTTTTTGGCCAGTTGTGTGGCCCTGGTTGTCACGGCGATGACTTTTGCCATTCGGGCAGGCATTCTGACCGAATTGGGCGTCCAGTTCAAGCTGACCGACACGCAGTTAGGATGGGTCAATTCCATGGCATTTCTGGGTTTTCCGGTCGCCATGATAATTGGCGGCTTGCTGTACAACGAAGTAGGCGCTAAAAAAATGGTTTGGGCGGCCTTTTTCAGTCATTTGCTGGGGTTGGTGCTCACCATTACTGCCGGCGGTTTTTGGGGATTGCTGGTTTCGACCTTTTTCATTGGTTTTGCCAATGGTTGTGTGGAAGCCGCGTGTAACCCTTTGATTGCAGACATGTACCACAATAATAAAACCACGATGCTCAATCGCTTTCACGTCTGGTTTCCGGGCGGTATTGTGATTGGAAGCTTGGTCGCTCAGGTGATGGGAGGAAGCATGGGGCTGGGTTGGCAGGCCCAGATTGGCATTATGGTGATTCCGACCCTGGTGTATGCTTACCTGATTTTTGGACAAACCTTCCCGGAGACCGAACACATCGAATCTTCTACGGCTAAAAACATTAAGGGGTTAGCCAGTCCGCTCTTCCTGTTCATTGCAGCGTGTATGACGCTGACAGCTTCCACGGAATTCGGAACCACGCAATGGGTAGAGCGCATTTTGGGGAATGCAGGCGCACAGCCGCTGATTATTCTGGCGTTGGTAACGGGTCTGATGGCACTTGGACGCTATTTTGCCGGTCCATTAGTTCACCGCCTCAATCCTACGGGGGTTTTGTGGGCTTCGGCCATCATTTCTGCTTTGGGCATTTTTATGCTCAGTCAGGTTACCGGTCCTCTGGTGTATGTCGCTGCCGTGCTGTTTGCTATTGGCATTTGTTACTTCTGGCCGACCATGATTGGTTTTACAAGCGAATACCTGCCTAAAACAGGGGCGTTGGGCATGTCGCTCGTTGGCGGTGCGGGCATGTTTGCCATGTCTATCTGGAACCCCATCATCGGCGGCTGGATTGATACCAACCGTGCTGAAGCAGTAGCGAAAGGGCTGGCTGGCGACGCGGCAGAATTGGCCGCCGGACAGATGACGCTGGCTTCTCTGGCGACTTTTCCGGCAATATTAATTGTTTTGTTTGGCGGCTTGTATTTTTACATGCGCAGCCGAAAAGCCACAGCTTGATCGCACTGTGCAGTCCGACGTGGGTAGTGAGGGTGTCACTTAAAGTGACGCCCTCACTTGCTTCCACGGACAACAAACAATCCACAGCATGAATCAAAACATCCGCATTCAGCTTTCCGTGATGATGTTCCTCGAATTTTTCATTTGGGGCGCCTGGTTCGTTACGATGGGTACTTTCCTGGGCACGAACCTGAAAGCTTCCGGGGTGGATGTCGGCTTGGCTTACCAAACCCAATCGGTGGGCGCCATCATCGCGCCGTTTATCATCGGGTTGATTGCCGACCGATTTTTTGCGGCGCAGCGGATTCTGGGCGTATTGCACCTCGCGGGTGCTGCACTGTTGTGGCAAGCCTCGCAAGCCACTGATTTTTCGGGCTTTTACACCTATGTATTGCCCTATATGATTATTTATATGCCCACGCTGGCTTTGGTGAACGCCATTTCCTTCCGGCAAATGAAAAACCCGGAAAAGGAATTCTCCGGCGTGCGCGTGCTGGGCACCATTGGCTGGATCGTAGCGGGTTTGCTCATCGGCTATTTCAACTGGGAAAGTGCCAATCAATTGTCGTCTACCTTCAAAATGGCTGCCGGCGCTTCTTTGCTGCTGGGCATTTTCAGCTTCTTTCTCCCGAACACCCCGCCGCCCAAATCGCGGGATGAAAAGGTGACGGCACGCGACTTGCTCGGCCTCGATGCACTGGGGTTGCTAAAAGACCGATCGTTCCTGACGTTTTTCGTCGCCTCTATCCTGATCTGTGTGCCGCTGGCCTTCTACTACAACTTCACCAATGCCTTCCTCAATGAGGTGGGCATGGAGCGCGCTGCCGCGAAAATGAGCATGGGGCAAATGTCGGAAGTGTTGTTCCTCCTGCTGATGCCGTTCTTTTTTGTACGCCTCGGCGTGAAAAAGATGTTACTGGTGGGCATGGTTGCCTGGGCACTGCGCTATGTGTGCTTTGCTTTTGGCGACACCGGCGGCGGCGCCTGGATGCTGATCCTGGGCATCGTGCTGCACGGCATTTGCTACGATTTTTTCTTCGTCACCGGCCAGATTTATACCGACAACCGAGCGGGTGAACGCTTCAAAAGCGCAGCGCAGGGCCTCATTACGCTTGCCACGTATGGTGCGGGTATGTTCATCGGCTCTTACATTTCGGGGTATATCGTAGATGCTTACGCGATTGACGGCGGCCACGACTGGAAAACCATCTGGTTGATTCCGGCGGGCATTGCGGGTGTGATTTTGCTGCTGTTTGCGGTGAGCTTTCGGGAAAAAGAAGGGAGGGCGGATTTGAAAATTTGAAGATTTGAAGATTCGACGGCTTGTTTGGCCACTTGGGGGTAATGTCGTCAACTTAGCGGAAATTGAGGCGACATCTCGCCGCTCTAAAGCGGCAGGTGTTGCCTCAATTTTCGCGATTCGGGAACCGGTTTTTTGAGGAAGGATTTGAAAATTTGAAAATTAGGCTGCTTATCTGGCCACTTAGGGTGTGGGGGCGAGTCGTTTTTATCCTTTTAATTCAAAAAACTTACGCTCTAAAGGGTCAATAATATCTTCTTTGAAGTTATCCAATACTTCTTCCTCGGTATCATACTTCAATAATTCAAGTACTTTTACTTTGTACTCGCCATAGTAAATATCGCTAATGAAATGTGCTTCAACTTCGACTGATGATGTTAAAATAATTGGTTGAATGGGCAATGCTGGTATTTTTAATAATACGTCTATTTCTCTCCTCGTGTCCTTAGAATCTGTAATGTCAACTATTACGAACCGAGACATTCGAGCCAGGGTAGCTACAGTTTCAATTAGGTTTTGATTATTGGGTTTATTGAAATCAAATAAAATTGGAAGATAGTTAAATTCTCTAAGTTTATTTTTTATAGAATCTAATATTTTTTTTCTTTCATCAGAAAATCGCCCAAGAATTAAAACTGCTTTTGAGGTAACGGTATCAATTACATCTCTTAATTTTTGATTATTTATAATTAGATAAATAAATTGAGCAACTTCGATGTTATCAACTGTAATTATCGTTTGACCTTCAGGAGAAATGATTAAATCTTTTTGCTCTAGAATATCTCCTTCTATATCCCAAACAGAAACTCCATACACTCTAGATCCAGTAATAATTGAGCCCGCAACATTAGCTTTTATCAAAGAAGCGCCTTGCAGATTTGCATTACTTAAGTTTGCACCTTTAAGGTATGTTTTATGCATAATTGTCCAAGATAAGTTTACACTTTTCATTATCGCATCTTCAAAAATAGCTCTTTCTAAATCAGCTTCTTGTAAATTTGCATGTGTTAACGTTGTGGCTTTGAAATTAGTACGCATTAAACTTGCTCTATTAAGATCAGCCAATCTTAGGTTAGATGCTTCGAAGTTACTTCCGTCAAGTTTAGCGCCTATAAAAGTAGCGCCATTTAGATTATTATTAATTAATGTAGATTGAGGCATAAAAGAATTATTAAAATCAACATTAATTAAATTGGATTCATAAATAAACACCTTCATTAACGTAGCGTTATTTAACTTAGCATTATTTAAATCGCATTTATTAAAAAACACATTAAATAACTTCGCGCCTGATAAATCAACCCTACTGAGGTTTATTCCTTCGTTAAGCCAGAAATCTTTAAGTTCAACACCTGCCAGGTCTGGTATAATGTCTGGATTTTCTTGCCTCCATTGGTTCCAGGCTTGCACTCCCTTTTTTAGAATCTCAAGATGCTTGCTCATTGGCGCTAAATTTGAAATCGAATAATCCATTTGTTAAATGTCAAAAACAAAGGGTTGCTCACCTTTTTTTCAGCCGTTGCACAATCTCCTTATACCCCTGTTGACCCCGGATGCTTTCCAGACTATCGTCTGTTTCTATCCATTTTAGGTCTTTGCAGCCCAGGTCAATTGCTTTTTCCAGGTTTTCGAGGGCGCGGGGAATGTTTTTTTGGAGGGCGTAGTACATGGCCCAGCCACGATAAACTCTTTCCCCTGGTTTCAAGTTTTCGCTTTTTTCGAGGACAGTTTTGGCCTCCGTATATTGATGCGCTCTTAGATAGGTGATCCCAAGATTAGCATAAATAAGATTTAAGTAGTCAGGCTTAGGGTTCGATGACTCCCCTATGCGAACAGCTTTTTTACTATATTCAATTCCTTTTTCAAAGTTGCCCGTATCCCGACACGCACGGCCAATATCGTTGTAAGAAATTGCTAAATCAGGATGGTCAGAAGGGAGATTTTTCTCTGTGATATTCAAGGCTTTTGCATAAAATTCAAAAGCTTTTTGATAATCTTCAAGATTGCTATAAATATAAGCCATACTCCGGTAAGATTGAGCCAAATCAATATGGCCTACCGGCAATACTTTCTCATAAATCATTAAAGCTTTCGTGTTGAATTCCAAAGCTTTTTGATAGTTGCCAAAATTGCCGTAGGCAATAGTTAAATTATGATAAGATAAAGCTAAATCGGGATGATCTGTTGGCAATACTTTCTCCCAAATAGCCAATGCTTTCAGGTTATACTCCAAAGCCTTTTGGTGGTTTCCTATATAGCCGTAAACGAAACTCAGATTGCTATATGATTCTGCTAATTTAGGGTGTGCGGGATGCAACACTTTTTCACGTATGGCCAAGGTTTTTAGATTGAATTCTAAGGCTTTTTGATAGTTGCCAAGATCAGCATAAGTTGCGGCTAAATTGTGATAAGATAATGCTAAAACAGGATCATCAGTAGTAAGAATGTTTTCTCTAATAGTTAAGGCTTTTAAGTTGAATTCTAATCCTTTGGAGTAGTCATTTAGATTATTGTAAGCGAAAGCCATATCATGATAAGATTTTGCTAATTCCGGATGGTTATCGTATAATATTTTTCTGTGAATAGATAAAACTTTCTGGTAGTATTCAAATGCTTTTTGATACGCTCTAAGTTTGCTGTAAACAAAGGCTATGTTAGTGTATGATTGGGTTAGAGCTAAACTATCTGAAAAATTTTTTTCTCTTAGGGATATGGCTTTAAAATGGCATTCAAGCGCTTTTTGATATTCACCTAAGTTACCATAATCCACTCCAACGTTGTTGTAAGAGGTCGCTAATTCAGGATGGTCTTCATGAAGTACTTGTTTGCGAAGGTTTAAGGCTTTCAAATTAAATTCAAGAGCTTTTTGGTATTCTCCATTAGTACCTTTGTATTTCCCTATTTCAGCCCAGTAAAGTGCCAGTTTTTCCTGATCATACCCCTCGTTTTCATAAATCCCTGCTATCTTCTCATAACACGCCGCAATTTCCCCATACTGAAACTGCGGCTCCAGCAAACTGATCTTAAACTCATACCCCTCAATCACCTGCCGGATGGCCACTTCTGCTTTTTTCTTCAGCGCACTGGCGTGCTGGTAGGCGGTGTCCAAAGCCTCCGCATTCAAAATTCGAAGTGCGCCCTCTACATCGTTCTCTTCCTCTATTTTTTTTAAGGCATCTTTGACCAATTGTGAAGCCCGATCCAGGTTGATGCTGGCAATGGAAAAGGCCTGTTCACGGATTTTAGCGGAATCCAAAGCCGCTTGCACCTGGTCTATTTGCCCAAATAAATCGCTTATTTTTTGATAGTCTTTTTCCTGTTGCACCAGCAGGCCATCCACTTCCTTTTTTTTCTTTTCCAACTCCCGGTCGGCGGTGGTACGCAGGATACGGTAGTACTTCTGCGCAGCGATATCCCGCTGTCCGGCAGGGCAAACAATAATATCCAAAACTGCATCGGAATGATCCGGCACCCGGGCAGCTTTTACTTCTTTTTCGTTAACCAATTCTATTTTTTGCTTTAGCCAATTGTCGGAGCCAACCTTCAAGGCGAGGGCAGCCCCGTTGCGTTTAGACTGAAAAGTCAGGCTGTAATCGCCATCGGGGTTGGAAGAATAATCAGTGTTGGAGTCTACATCTTTTATGTAGACTCCAATTGCCGGTTTATTGCCACTGCTTTGATACAAGATACGGCCTTTGAGCGTACTGTTGATCTGTTTATTCTGAGCATTTAGCGCGATAACAATCAATAGGCAAAACGCAGAAAGAAAAAGATAGCAAGTGCGCATGGTTTTGAGGATTGAAGGTTGTGAAATATCAAAGTATCGGTTACTTTTTGTCCAATCGTATCTCCGTCGGTGTGGATTTCGGCTTGTAGTAATCTTCTCCGGGCTGGTACCCGTCTTTTGTCACTGTCAGTAAATATGTATCCTTATGCTTGTTGGGGGGCATTAGGAGTCGGAAGCGCCCCAAACTGTCTGTGGTCGTGGTGGTATCCTGGTCAATCATCACCAATGCCCCGGCGATGAATTGGTCTCCCGTCCGGTTTTTGACAATTCCACGGATCAGGCCGAGGCTGTTGTCGCGCTGCACGGTAATATAAATCGGCTCGCCGGTCAGTGTGTATTGTTCAGCAGGATTAGTCTTTTCATATCCTTCTGCCTGCAGGACGATGGGAATTTTTTTGCCCAGAAACCTTTTGGGAATCTCGCCGAGGTTGGTGCGGCCATTTTCACCGATAATCGGATCGCGGCGGTCATTGCCAAAATCTACGATAATTTTCCCGTTGTTTTGAAGCTCGTCAATTGTTTTGCCATCAATGCCTTGCACAAAAACTGTGAGTTGCAGCGGCTCATCATTGCCTGAAGGGAACAGGTTTATAAAGCCTGCAAACTCGGCAAATCCACCCAAAATGCCGGCAATAATCCCGATGTATCCCATTTTCTTCCAAAAACTACCCTTTCCGTCAAGCGTGGCGCTTTGGGTAGCGGGCTTTGGCAGCATACCCCCCGCAGGTTGGGAACGGCTACTTTCAGGGAATTCGTCAATAAAAACCAGCAAGGCCAGGTTGATTTTATTGAGTTCCAGGTTGTACTCCGCTCCGGCAAGCGTTCCGAGGTTATGAGCGCGTTCATTGGCTTTCCAACGCGCAGATATCTGAGCAAGCTCGTTGCCATAATGTGGGTCTGTCAATGAACGGACATAGTCGTTCAGTTGCCCGAATACCTGATCAAGCCGCCCGTTCGAGAGTGTATCTTTTAACTGTTCCTTCAATGCTTGTGACATATTTTCATTGTTTTTGGTCATTTCGTCCAATCGTTTTCATTATCGTAACAAATTTAGTAAAAGTCTATTTGTTCTGAGAATTTATCCAAAATCAAAAATACAACATGAATGCCTGATTTCTTGAAACTTATATCTGGTCATCCGATTTTGTGTCTCTGCTATTTTGAAATTTCACCTCCTTCCCCTATATTTGGTAACGTTTTCCTCCCTCCCAACATCAATTTCATACCCACAGTTGCTAAATCCCTTTGAAGCTGCGCGTTCCCTTCGCGCCAGTGATGGTTTGATTATTTCACCAATCATTGATATCTTATGTATTTCCAAAATCCACTTCAAAAGCATCGAAACACGTTTCGAAACCTACTTCCGTACCTGCTCCTGGCAATCCTTCCCGGCATCCTTTTCACCCAAACGCAGATCAAAGCCGAAATCGTCAACTTCAGGGACGCCGAATTGGACAAAAGCTTCAGTGCCTACCAGGTTTGCCGTTTAGATGCCCGGCAAATTTACGCGCTGTCGAAACCCGGCAACCGATTTCATTTCACGCTGGCCATTGACGGGCAGCATTTCTGGGACTTGCTGTTGGATTACCACGACCTGCGCGGCCCCAATTACCGCGAAGTGGCCCTCACCGACCAGGGGCCGAAAGTGCTGCCCCGAAGTTTTCACAGCGGTTAGTACGGACTGCTATTTCGCCAGTCCGTTCAACAGTGACGAGATGGCGTTTGCCCAGCACGACCTTTGCGGCGATGGCAGTTTGGTCGCGCAGGTCACAAGCATCAGCGGCACTTCGCTGGGCTGGGCCGGACTGACCATGCGCGAGAGCAATGCCGGCGGCGCTAAAAAGGTGCAACTGCTCACTAACCTGAGCAACCTCATTCGCCGGGAAGTGTGCTACACCACCAACGGAACCGCTTTCCCGCAGCAATTTCCCAGTCTGAACCGCTACTGGCTGCGCCTCGAACGCCAGGGCAACCAGTTCGTCGGCTATACTTCTGCGAATGGCGTGCAGTGGTTCCAGGTCATGGCCGTCACAGTAAGTATGAATGCCTGCCTTGAAATCGGGCTGGTGGCCACCAATTACGAACAAAACAGCGAAGTTACCGCCACTTTTGCCAATGTAGAAGTCGTGGACGTCCTGCCGCTCGTACGACCGGCGAACGGGGTCATTCAACCCGCCGCGCCTGATTTTACAGCCTTTCCGAACCCGACCACCGGGGAGTTGAACCTTGATTTTGAGCGCATACCGGGGCATTCGGTGCGGTTAGAAGTGTATGATGTGCATGGGAAGGCGGTTAAGGTGGTGGAAATAGAAGCGGCGGAAAGAACGGAACGCCTCGATCTTTCGGGGTTGTACGATGGGGTTTATGTCATTCGGGTGAAACTCGTAGGGGCAGAAAATGTTCTGCCCGTACTGCCCGGAGTAGAAAATTTTCACCCCTGCCGGCCATATGGCCGGATGCGACGAAGCGCGTGGTGGTGCATGGTTTGAAATAAGCTTTTCGTTTTTCACTGGTCCTACGACCTGGAGTCGTAGGACCAGTAATCCATCATAACTTTTTCCAAAAAATCACTTTGTCGTCCCCTTCTTTCCAAAAGTCCCGGATTACAGCTTCTTTATGATAGTTCAGTTTTTCATAGAACGTTCTCGTCATGTTATACGCCTCCGTTCCTGAAGTGTCAACAATCAGGATTCTATGGCCATTTTTTCTTAGGTAATTTTCAATATAGGCCATCATTTCACCTCCAATTCCTTTTCCTTGAAGATCGCTTTTCACGCCAATGGCATAGAGGTTGTAGGTTCCTTCCGTTAGTTTTTCCGGCGCACAAAACCCAATGGAGATGGGCTTGTTATTTTCTATCGCCGTAAACCATATTTCCTGCGTTTCGGGATTGTTGAGGTAATCAAAAATCAGTTCATCCAGCATTTCGGAAGGAAACAACTCAATCGAATCCAACACTTTTTTCAAGTCTGGAAGGTCACTTTTTGTGACTAATCTTATTTCGTTCATGGCATTTTTTTTGTTTTTAATAGGCTATATCCAGCTTATCGGACGTTTTCATCAACCTGACGTTATGACGTTTACTAAACTTTAAAAGTTTAGTAAACGTTGCCAGGTATGGAATAAAAACAGCATCCGGGCAATCCTGAGAGGATTGAATGTGAATAGCCGCCGATGAAATCGGTGGTAGAGAGGCGGGTACCTATCAGGGGTAGCCGCGAAGCGGTTGAATATGAATTATTCCTGCATTCGGATACCGGAGGGTTCTATATGCAAGTATAGTTTTTTTTTGGGGTGCCTACAATTTTCAGGAGATAAATCCTGTTCCTGCTACCAAAGCCGCCACCACTCGCCTGTCCGCTCTTCCATTGATTCTGCGGTAGCTACAGCAGAGTTTCGCCGGGGTTGTACCTGAATGGCTTTGTCCGATTTTGCCTGCTGAAACTCCGGCTTCTCCAGTATGTTTTTGATCTGCGCTTTCAAAGCAGCCCCTTTTTCCGGATTGATCATCCACACATAATTGGCAAAACCCTGAATAGATTCCAGGATCTGACCTTTGCCAAAATCTGCGGCGCTGACGCCCTTCATTTCGATGCGGTGCAACACCGCGCGGAATTGCTTGAGTTTGGCCCGGGAAACATTCGGTTTTTCGTTCACCACCACGCCGGTTACTTCCTGGCGGGCGCCTTTGCGCATCACTTTTATTTTGTCGGGATGCAGCACAAACCCTTCGTTTTCGACGATTTGGCGGGCCTGCCAGAGCACGCGGTTCACATCGCGATTGTCGCTTGCTTTTTTGGAAAAAGTCAGGTCGTCGGCGTAGCGGGTGTAAGTCCAGCCCAATGCTTTGGCCATGCCTTCAAAACGGCGGTCGAGGCCCCAGCACAGGATATTGGTGATGGCCGGGCTGGTTGGTGCACCCTGGGGCAGGCGGCGGTCGCCTTTAGCGACGAAATAGCGTTGGCCGTCGAGGGTCACTTCGTCGCTTTGCGGTTCGGTGCAGATCAGGCCCAAAATGGTCGCCAGTTGCTCTGAATAGCCCAAGGTCCGAAAAACGCCTTTGACCCGGCGGTAGGAAACAGATGGAAAAAAATCTTTTACATCCATATTGATCACCACCTGCGCGCCTACGTGCGGCAGGGCATTGCTCAGGATGGAACGCTGCGGCACAAACCCGTGCGCCGCTTCGTGCAACTGCAATTTGTAAAGGATATGATCGAGTATCCAGTGCTGGGCTTTTTTCAGGCGCGGCGCCGGAGCGGAGATTTCCCGGAATCCACCCGTTTTTTTGGCCACTTTGAAGCGTTGATAGTGGCTGATGCGCGACACGGCACGGTCGAAAGCTAAAAAGCGGAGTTCGTTCAGTGGCAGGTTCATCGCTTCAGCCAGGCCCTTCACCCCTTCAAAAACGGGGAGGCCAAAGGATTCCAATTGCAAAACATTGCTCTCTTTTTGCTGCAACCCTGCCGATACGGCCGGCCCCAGCCATCCGATGTCCTGTTGCTGCGCTTCGGCCCAGGCGGTTGCTTTTTCGGCGCGCTGGCGTTCGCGGCGTTCTTTCGTTTCTACGCGCCGCGCTTTGGCCTCCGCCATGCGTTTTTGACGCAGGTCGCGCAGCATTTTTTTCTTGTTTTTGTAAATGGCCTGGCGCTGAAGGGCTTCTTTCAATTCTCCTTCCAGGGTTTTGCGTTGTTCCCGCAGCGATTCGCTGAGTTGGGGAACGCCTTTGGAGACGTCCCAAAAGCCAAGTCGTTTCATCTCCTGGAGGATGAATTCATCGCGTCCGCCGAGTTCTTTGATGCGGTCCCAAATTTCCTGCCGGGTCATAGTTGGTTGATTTTTTGCCGAAAGGCTTAAAAAATTGCGGCGGCGCCGACCTTCGTACGATCAGCGTGGCAAGCGAATCAACTCCCGCGGCCCGGCCTACCCGGGTATCTATCGCGAGGACAGCGTCTTCGACGCAACACCGGGGACTTGCGATAGATACCCGGGTAGGCCGAAGGCTGCAACATGAAGATTCGATTTGCCGGCGAATGCTTAGTCTTGTGTCATGGATGCCGAAACAGCATCCGGATTGCAAGGTTTTTGTCAGCAACCGCCGCGTTTGCGTAAATGGATTTATAACCTCAAGTTCGCCGCCATTCTCGCAGCCAAAATATGCTCGCATGGCCCCTGCCGAAGCTGGTTGGCCTGATGAAAGCTGCAATCGCAAACCGCACGCACCAGCCGCTCATCGCCATCAATCTGGAGTTCGGGGCGGTGGCTGCGTTTTTTGTCCTGCACCAAAGCCGTGATTTTCATCCCTTTCCCGGCAGGTTCCACGTTCGTTTCGCTGACCAATCCGGCTTCTACCAGTTGGGAAGCGGCAGCTTCCCGCGGATTTGCAAAACGCAGCGCTTCCGGCGAAAGCGGATCGCGGCTGAGTTCGCGCACCCGCCAGACTTGTTTGCTCAGGTCGTAAATGACCCGGCCAGCCTGCACGTAGGCGCTCAGGGCGCCGGCAACGGTGTCGCGGCCAAGATCGAGGCGCTGTGCCAGGCTGCCGGTACTCTCCAGCCAGGTGTCGCGCAGGGCGTCAAAAACGCGTTGTTTGGTCAGGCTATCCACTTCAGCGCGGGGCGCCAGCAGGTCAAAATTTCCTGCCCGCGACCAGTCGTTGGCGGTCCATCCGGAAAGACCGAGCGTAAAACTCATGTCGCCCAGATGCACTTCAAAAAAGGAAGGCATGCCGCTGCCCAAAAGCGTGACGGTGCAGCCCTGAGCCACCGGGATCAGGCGCTCCAGCATCAGCAGGCGGCGGCGCCCCCAAAGCCTGATGTCGAAATTTTTTATGCCTTTGAAAATACTGCGCGGACAAACCAATTCTAAATTCCAGGGTTCAAAAACAAGCCGGACGGGCTCTCCGGGTTTCAAAATCCATCGCAGAGAGCGCGGTCCTTCCGTTTCTTTGTGTCGGCGCAGTTTCAAACAAATATTGTACACGTCGGTCGGGTGCAGGTCGAAGCGAACGGCAGGCATGGTCATGGCGGAACTGACTTGCAAAAAGCCGCGTACCCAGGTATCCGGCAAGTCTATTTTCACCTCTTTCCACGCTTCGTCTTCTGCCGTTTGCACTTCAAACCCGCTGGGGTCCACTTTCAATTCGGTTTCTTTGTACGTTCTGATTTTTTGAAATTCGTTGTAAAGTTTCGTGGAATAATCAACATTGGTTGTGCCGCAACGAAAAGCATCTATTTCTTTGAATACCTCGTAGTTACAAGTCAGTTTGCCATAAGTGCTTTCGTCTTTGCTGAAGCACTCAAAAAACAGCGCGTCGGGGTGAACGGTAATGACCGGATCGAGTACCCAAGACATGTCCGGGTCGTTTTTCCATACATACTGCCGGTACCTGTTCTGCGCTTCCCAATACACATTCATCAGTTTGCTTTCCTCTTTTCGGATGCCGTCAATACCGGTGCGAAGGGTGTTGATTTTCGCTTCTAAAAGTTCTTTATCTCCAACCAAAGAAGCAATGTGCTCCCCGAGCATCAACTCCTCCTGCGTTTCCAGCCATTCGCGGTAAGCGGTTTTGTCTTTCGGCGCAAAGCGCAGGTCGGACACCACCACCGCATTCAGTGCCGAAATGGCTTCGCGGAACGGGATTTTTTGGGATAATTTGCCCGTGAAATACGTTGGCTGCCGCAAGGTGTCCGGTGCGAATCGCATCGCTGTTCCCGCCGAACCATCGGTCACGGAAGAAGAACCGGCAAATTTGTAGTTGAATCGCATGTCGGATGATGTTTACAGTTTAATTATTCTTTACCACATAGAAACATAGGGCTTTTCACAACTTGTCCCGACTTGGCGGGATAGGCACATAGAGCCTATTGTTGACGAAAACGAGTGGAACCCCTATGTGAACTATGTGAAAACATCTATTGTGAACTATGTGGTAAAACCTCCACTCCAGTTTCGAGTGGCAAAACCACATTCGGATATTTTTCACGAACATCCCGCATCAGCCGGATGCATTGTGCTTTGTCGTCCTGCACGGCGGTCAGCGACACCCGGTCGAGGATGACCGCAATTGCTCCGGCGTTTTTTTCAGATTGCAAAGCTTCGCGTTCCAGAAAATTGAAAACCAGGTCTTTGGCTTTGCGGCTCTTGTTCACCTGCATCAACACAGTGGTGCAGTAAGCAGACAGTTTTTCAAAATACCCGGGATTACCGGCAGCGTATTTTTCAAGGTATTGAGCGGCGTAAACCTGAACTTCCGGACGGGGATGCTGACTCAATTTCAACAAAAATTCCGGGCCGTCTTCATCTTTCAGGTAACGTCCAATCAGCTCGCGGCCAAAAGCCTGCACATCCACTCGGACGCTGTCGCAAACGCTGATCAGCAGTTCCGGGGTCCATTCCCGCTCGCCAAAATGCGTCCGGAAATAGTCGAAAGCAAAAACGCGGGTGTCGTCCCATTCCGATTCGAGCAGGCGCACGGCGTCTTCCCGTTCGTAGCGCATGCGTTCTTTGTTTTCCAGAAACATGCGCTGGCAAACCTGGCGCACAGCAGCCACCTCGTGGTCACCGAAGCGGACAATGTTCCGCACGGCTAAGCTTTCCGCCCCTACAAAGCGTTCTACGAGGTGGGCTGCCAGCGTGTTGGCTGCGATCTGCTCCGAATTCAGCAGGCGAAAAATTGTTTTGCGTTCAATGTTTGGCAACTGTGTCTCCAAATGCGCCATCGCAAAGCGGAACAGCTCTTCGTGGACATCGGCCACCGCTTCTTTGCGGAGCAGGAGGTTCAGGCAGACCCCCAGCAATTGTTCGGCGAAAGCCTCCTCTATGCCAATGGCGGGCAACAACACCTCCCGGATGACTTCCCGCACCGGCCCGTATTTATTGACTAAGTTTTTAAACAAAACGTCTTTGCGTAGGAGCAAATCCGCAGTGCTGATTTGCCGGATCAAGCCGATGCCGTATTCGCGGATCGCTTCCGATTTATGGTTGAGCAAAACCTGCAAAAGTCCGTCCAGCAATTGTTCCGGATTGTTCGGGCGCATGGCAATCAGGTCGGCGCCCCACAAAGCAATGGGCTCCAACGGATGGTGCAGGAGCTGTTCCAGGACTTCCAGACTAAACTTAGCCAGTAAGGCGCTGCCCCAGCGGTACATCGGAGCAATCATTTCCGCAGCAAGTGCCGCATTGGTTGGAGCATCCGGTGTTTTTGCGACCACTTTTTCCGGCGCCAGACCCAGCAGCCAGGCCAGAATCCGCCCGATCAAAACCTGTTGGCGGTTTTCGTCCAGCAAACCAATGATTTCTGGCATCGCGGCTTGCGTTTCCTTCCGGATATCCAGCGCGGCATGGGTCAACAGCCGGAACACAAAGTTGGTATCTTTGACAAAAGCTGGCAGATTGGCGCGCAGCCATTCGTGGCCTTTGCGGCGCACTGCCGGGTGGCGGTTGTCGAGCATATCGAGCACCAATTCGCAATCGGGCTGGAACGGGTCAAACCGCTGTTCGGCCAGGTCGAGGGCAAACAAAGCTGTTGGCAAATGGGGACTGTTCATCAGCTTGCGCAATAATGGCAGGTCGAAACGCGCTGTCAGTTCGGCGCAGCCCGGGTGGGCCTTGAAGCGGCGCAAAGCAAAGGCTTGCACCACTTCCGCCCGGGATTCCGCCAGCAAGTGAATGTAGGCTTGCGGGCAGGCATCCCAGCGATTGGCGTGGGCTTCAAACGTGGCCGTTTTGGACAGTTTGTCGTACTGTTCGCCCGAAATTGACCACGCAGCGCCTCTTTTCTTCAAGCCAAAATTCCGGTTCGCTCCGTTCAGGATGTAAAAAACCGCCGGAAATTCACTGTATTGCGGAAAAACCGTCCGCACCATATCCCATTTTTTTGTCTTTTCATTGTACACATACCGGCTTGAGGTGCAGACCATGCTGCTGTGCTGTTGGTCGTCCAAAGCCAGCAAAATTCCTGCTGCCATTTTTACATAACTGTGGTCTTCGTATTCCAGCGTGTCCAGCAATGTTTGCAGGCTGCGCCGGAGAAACCATTGGCGGGTTTTGGAGGAGAAGGCTAAACGACTGTCTTCGTTACCCATTTCTTTGCCTGGGCTCAGGGTTTGCCACTGCCCGTCTATTTGCACGGAAACTGTTTCGGCTGTCGAACTGCTCATAAACATGGGGAGTTCGGCGGCAAAGCGCTGCGTCAGCACGCCAAAAACCTCCCCGTCTAAGCGCATTTCCGCCACTTTATACAGGTGGCGCAGCACTTTAAAAAAGCCCGGTCTGAAAGGGGCGTTTTGAGCAAACCAAAGGACGGACGGGCGCAAAAAAGGCAGTTCTGTCGAAAGCGCGTACAGGGTTTCCACAAACGAAAAATGGCTTTTGGGGCGATTTTCGACGTAGTCTTTTAAGGTCAGCAACAGGTTTTCGCCTTGTTGCTGACGTACCTGGTGCTGAAATGAAGGCGGTAATTTTTGGAGCAAATTTTCCTGCAAAACAGCGCGTTCCGTTGCCGGGATCACCAATACGCAGACCTGGTACAAAAAAGCGTCGCAGCCTGCCGTTGCCAGCGTTTGCAAAACGGGTCGGACGGATGATTTTTGAGCCTCATCGGCGGTCATCCCGCAGCGGGCGATGGCCCAGAGGGTGCAGTACCGCATCAGTGCGGGGTTGTCTGTAATTGGCGGGTTTTCGAGCAGCCGGGCTAAATGGGGGAGGGCTTCCGCCAAACGCAGCACGCCGGCCCGCCACACCACCCGGTTGATGGCCCAGTTCTTGTCGGACTGGGCCCCCGGGTTGCGAACGGCTAAATCTAAATGCGCCAATATGGCTTTTTTGCGGGCTACCGGATTTTTTTTGCGGTTTGAAGTCGGGTGGGATGCTTCAGGGCCATTGTAGGGTTGATATCCTTTTTTGGTTTTTTCGTTCAGCAGGGTGTTAAATGCTTTTTCAGCAGTTTCCAGCGAAACCGGGGTCGGGGTTTTAAACCCCGTTTGCAATTGGGTTCCGCGGCGACCGTATTCAAAATACACCTGGTACTGTTCACCTTCCCGAATCAGGGCGAGGTGGTAGACCTTGTCCGAGTTGCCTTCCTGGAAACGCAGGAATACCTCGCGTTCTCTGCCGGGCATCGTTTCGTCACTTCCCGATACCTGCTCCTGTCCGGAAACCGATCCTTCCTTCGGCGCAGCCTGCAAGCCAAGTTTTGATAGGAAATCGAATAAGCGCATGGCAGCTATTTTGTTTTGAACAAGGTTGTTTCGCATCTTTGCGATGTTGTTATCGGGTAACTTGATCGCTTTGATAATACAAAGATGGGGTCTCCCAACGCAAGCTATTTGCGTTGGCAAAACTTTTTGTTGTGTCAAAAAATAAAAACCAACTCGCCCGATTCCGGCGCATCCACGAACTGCTCACGCTGCGGAAAGGCGCCGTTGTGAAACCTGAAGAATTTTGCCGGGCCTGCGACATCAGCCGCCGAACCCTCGACAACGACCTTGCTTTTATGCGCGAAGAATTCCGGGCGCCCATTATCTGGGACAAGCAGCGGCAGGGCTATTGCTACGAACATCCGTTCGACCTCACGTCGCAAATTGCCCTGAATACGGAAGACGTACACCGGCTCCACGTGGCAGTGGAAACGCTGGCGCAGTTTGAGCATCTGGAGGTTTTCCGCGACCTGCGCGAAACGGTAGAAAAGATCCGTAAAGGTGTCAGCGGCTGGGTGCGCCGCTCGGCTGCCGCCAAGTCTATCTATTTTGAACCGGTTCAAAACGCAGGAACCGAACACCTGCCCACCCTGCTGCGCGCCATCGAAGAGCGGCGGCACGTGACCTTCGGCTACCAGTCGTTTCAGCAACCGGAGGCCCAGCAATGCGACCTGGAACCTTATTGCATCCGCCAATACGACCAACGCTGGTACGTAGTGGGCCACTCACCCCAGTACAATTACCTGAAACCTTTTGCCTTAGACCGCATCGCCAGCCGGCCCGAACTGACCAAAACGATCTTCCCGGCTCCCGATTTCAAACCCGAACAGTTTTTCCTGCACATCTATGGCATGCACACCGAACCCATCGAACAGGCCCGCGAGGTGGTGATCGGGTTTTCGCCGTTGCAGGCGCGCTATTTTGTATCGCGGCCTTTCCATCCCTATCGCTTGCTGGAAGCATACGCAGACGGCAGCATCCGCGTGCAACTGAACGTGTGCATCACCATTGAGCTGATCCGGAAATTGGCGGGGTATGGGCATGAGGCGGAGGTGATTGCGCCGGGGGAGCTGCGGGAGACGATGCGGATTTTTTTTGAGGAGGGAGCCAGGAAGTATGTGGATTCTGATTAAGATTAATTGATGATAGATGATTGATTAATGAGGATTGATGATGTGGGCAAATTATCTCACGCTGCTAAAGCCATCACGTACTCGTAAAGCAAGGCGGGGTCTATATCAAAAGGATGGAATTTTATCTTTCCTTCAAAGTTTTTGATGTGCCTGCCTACGGACGGCCAGACTAAAGTACCCTCCTGCACCTCGAATTGCCGGAACAGGGTTTCGTTCTCCAATAGCTGCCGTTCTAATTCTCGTGAGCTGTCGAGTAGTTGACGGAAGTCTAATTCTCCTGATTCTCCACTATTAAAATGGATGATTAAGCGGTGATTATCAATATAATGAGCCCGTTTGACTTTCGGGAACAAGGGGATGCCCATGGCCAAGCCAATACAATCATCGGGCTGGTAGCGGGGGTTTTCTTTTTGCAAATCGAGGGCACGACGAAGGATGTCCACCTGTTGTTCAGCAGATAGGTTATTCAGACGGTTGTGAATGTAGGATGGTTGTGACATTTGCTACTTTTGATGTTCGTTCCATTGATCATTCAGGAAGTCTTACTTTACCCAACCTTTTCCCATTCAAAACCCACAACATTCCGCTCAGACCTCCCAAATTCAATCCCAATGAGGAAGCAGTTTTTGCTTTCCTGATATTTTTGCTGGTATTGTTTGGCTTTGATTTGAGCCAGTGCGTCGCCTGTCGGTTTATCCACAACTTTGAACTCAAAGATATAGGCGTTGTCGTCAACTTTCAGCGTCATATCTATGCGGCCTTTGCTGGTCGTGTCTTCTGCTGTGATGTTAAACCCGAGGCTGGCGAAGTAGGCATAAATCACGCTGGCGTAATAGCCTTCGTAGTCAGCAATCTTGTTGTTGGTGAAATTTTGATACGGAATGGATGCAAATAAAGCCTCCAGTATGCTTTTCAGTCCATCTAAATCGCCTGCTTTCAGTACGTCGTAGAGCTTGTCCTGAAAGGCGAGTTTTTCACTTTTTTGAGTGGTCAACACATCAATAAAAAAGTCGTTGAGGGAGAACTGGATTTCCAAATTGGGAATTTCCAAACGGTATTTGATCCGGCCCCGTTCCGTAAACTTTTCTTTGATGGTCAGGTAGCCCGTTTGCCAAAGCAAGGGTTCCAGCTCAATGGAATCCACGTCGAAACTATCGAGGATGGCATCGGTGGCTTCGTAGTTTTCCAAGTTGGGGATGGCGTAGTCTTTAGCATAAATCAGATCAATCAGGAAAGTGGGGTTGCCCGTACTCCACCAGTAGCTCCGGAATTCATTATTATTAGAAAGGAAAAGCAACACGTCAAACGGGTTATAAACCTTATCCCCAAAGTAGTTATATCCATTGTACCATTCTTTGACTTTTTTCATATCCACCCCGGCAAAGTGGTCTTTGAAAACTGTCTGAAGATCGGTGTGCGTATACCCGCATAAATTTCCATAGTTGGGGTTAAGGGTAATGTCATTCAGGTTATTCAATCCACTGAACAAGTTTAGTTTTGAAAACTTGCTGACGCCGGTGATGAATACAAATTGAATATACTGGTCATTGTCTTTAATGACGGAGTAAAAATCTTTCAACCCGTCCCGCATGGTGCGCGCGGTCTCTTTGTCGGTGATGTTGTCTAAGATCGGTTTGTCGTATTCGTCAATCAGGATGACTGCTTTTTTGCCGTACTTTTCGTAGGCGTGACGGATTAATTCTTGAAAACCCTCTCTGTTAGATTTGCCCTCATCAATCTCCAATTCCAAATCACGGGCTACATTGCTCAAAATCCATTGAATGCTTCGGTCTAATTCGGCCTTGTTCTTATTCACACCAGCCCCAAAGCTGATTCTGAGGACAGGATACCGATCTTCAAAGTTCCATTTGTCTTCAATGAACAGTCCTTTGAACAGCGCTTTATTGCCTTCAAAAATCTCTTTCAGGGTGTCCAAAAACAAACTTTTCCCAAACCGTCGGGGCCGGGACAAAAAGTAGTACTTCCCGCTTTCGATCAATTGCAGGGCAATAGCAGTTTTGTCTACGTAGGCATACCCATCGTAGAGGATGTGGCTCAAGGTTTGGATGCCAATCGGCAGTTTTTTCAACATGGCTTGGTTTTGTTTTTGGGTCGTTGGGGCGTGATTCTGTAACCATGCAAAAGTAAGGGATTTTTGGAATGTTGAGAAAAATCCGGGGAATTGACCGTTAAAACCCAAATTTTACAACAATCTCTTAATCAATATTTTCAAACCTTGCAGGGTTGCAGGCGGGGGCATCAGGCCCTGGTTGAGGTGATGCATAATGGTTTGCTTGAGCGTGCTGTATTGTGGCGTAGGTTTGCCGGCAAAGTGGTCGTCCAATAAGTCAATAAGGGAAACATAGTCTGCTTCATTGAGGGCTTTTTCGATGGCTGAGATACTGTAGTCAGGCACATCTTCTCGCTTAGCTCCTTCTACAGGAGCAGGTTGTTTTGGTTCGGGAATGGGCAGCTCACCAGATGCCGCCTGAAGGCTTCTCACCGTTGCCATATCGTAAGCGCAAATGATAAACTCTTCTGCACTCAGGTTCTCGATGCGCTTGAAGACTGGATTTTGCCGGTGGGGTTTTCCATCTCTGACATTGTACCGCAGGGCTTTTTCTTTAACCGTTTTCGGCACATAGCGCATTACATCTAACAGGCGTACCCAGCCATCTTTTTCAATATTGTTGGTCCCGTTGAGACATTCTAACAGCACGGTGGTGAAAAGGCCGTTGGTACCAAGGTCGAGGGAGGTTTCTCCCGCTTCGCAGGATGTGAGGATGACCTTACCGCTGCCTTTTTTTAGCGCCGGCAAGAGCGTTCTTTCTGTTGGTGTTTGTTCTTCTTCTATGGTAGCGTCTAAGTCGTCAACAAAGCCTTGAAGAAAGTCGGGGCCGGATAATAGCGACCGCTCTAATGGAATATTTTCCGAGTGGCAGCAATCCAGCATGATGAGGCTTTTTTTGGCGCGGATAGCCCCAATTTTTGCTGCAAAATCTTTGGACAAGACGACCTTGTCCTCATCATAACTACGGTCGTTTCGCCATCTGGGCAAGTCAAAATCGTAGGGCACGAGAAAATAATTCTTCTTGTCGGTCTCACCGTGTCCTGCATAATAGATGATTACAGAAGCCTCCGGATCCTGGTTGACCATCTTTGCAAAACGATCCAGCGCATCGCGAATGCCCTGCCCTGTTGCCTTTTCTTCGGTCAGCGCGATGACATTGTCGGGGCTAAAGCCAGCCTTGGCCGGATCTGTGAAATGTTTTTTGAGGGCTTCAATATCTTTTAGAGTACCCTCCAGCGGCTTGAGCATTTTTGCCCAATGCCCATAGCGGATGCCGATGAGGAGCGCATAGCCCTGGCCGGATTCAGGAGTGGGGTTGTCTGGCATGGTGTTATTTTTGGTAAAGTTAAAAAATTGCTATGTAATTGGTCATTAAGACATTTATGATTATTTCTTGAGTTTGTTAATCAGCATTCTTAAACCTTGCAATGTAGCCGGCGGTGGTATCAAAGCCTGGCTCAGGTAGTGCTCAATACTTTGTTTGAGCGTGCTGTATTGGGGGGTAGGTTCATCGCCAAAGTAATTATCCAACAAATCAATAGCAGTCGCGTAGTCTGCTTCATTGACGGCTTTTCCGAGTGCTTCAATATTAGGCATAGGCTTAGGGGGAATTGGCGGGATTTCGGGGCCTTTGACGCGCTCTAATAGGCTTAAAACCCTGACATTTAATCTATTTTGCCGGGTGTTTTTTTCAGAACTATCTATTATACCCAGCATTTTATCCCGATCCAAATCTGTCAAATCGCCTTTCAGAAGTGAGGCGTCGCTTTTGAGTTGTTCGTCGCCGTTTTCTTGTGCCCAGGCTTCGATGGCTTCAATGGCTTCTTTAGTTTTAGCCTTGCCAATAAAGCCGCGTACGGTGGCTTTGAGTTGATCGAAGCCGGTAGTTTCAGGTATCTTTGGTACCTCTTGCTCCTTTGGGCTAAGCCCTTTTTCCAGAAGTTTATCCACCAGCGCCCTTATCCCGGTAGCCACCCCCGTCCAGGCTTCGTCGTTATTCGGGTCACCTACCGGCTTAGCATCTTTGGGCAGGCCCTGTACCCTTCCAAAAGAAGCGCCTTTCCACTCGCAGGATTTGATAAAGACAGGCACCACTTTTGCTTCTCCCCGATCATGCCTTTCCATGGCCCGGGCAAGTTCTTTTTTCCAGATGTAATCGGAAGCCAAAAAATTAGCACTGACCAGCAAAAGGATGATGTGCGCATCCTCAAGTTGTTGTTTAATTTCGTCATTCCATTCCGTGCCGGCCAAAATGGCGCGGTCATTCCAGGTATTGATTTTATCGCTGCGCTTCAGGATGGTCAGGTGCGCGTCCAAAGCTTCTTTGAAGGGTTCGTCTTTGTGGGAATAAGAGATGAATACATTGAGTTTTTGCATGGTATCTGTTCCGTTTTCAGTTTTTTTTCCATCAACATGGTCAATCAGACCTTCTTCAAACGAATTACTTTTTTCCTGATTGTGTTGGGATGGCTGCTGTTCTTCCAGCCACTGCGCCAAAAAATAATTGCCAAGGTAGTATTGCTCGCCGGTGGAGCGGAGGAAGCCGAGTTGTTCGAGTTCGACAAGTATGGAATTCACTTTAGGTTCTGGAAGCCCCTTAAAGTGGTCGGGAGAAATGCTTTGTTCCCAAGTGAATTGAAGAAGGACTTTTTGGTGATCTGCGTCTAAATGATCAAAGTCCATTTTGATTATGTGGTGAAGCGATTCATCTAATACTAAATCTTTGGGGGTCAGGGGGCGAAGGGAGCTATTTTCCGACTCAAATAAATTGTAAGACAATCGTTGCACTAAATAAGGATGCAACCCTGAATAACGGATGATGTCCGCAATAATACTGTCGTCCACAGATACTTTTTCAGCGTTATTCAGGTGATGATCCTGACGCACTAAAGGCTCTATATCTTCAAGATTTAAGCAACCAATGTATTTAGTAATAAAGCTGCTCAGAAAATAATCGCCATCAACTTCTTTTTCATACAATTCCTGAAGCTTGGAAGTAGCAGTAATGACAAGCGTCAGGTTGGGATCCCGAGTTAGAACAGCTCTGTGAAGTTTTTTTAGTTCCTGATCAGATAATTTTAAAAATTTCTCCGATTCATCCAATAGAATGAAGCAATTTTTTCTTCCATGCAGCTTACTGTATTCAATCCAGACAGAAATAGCTTTAAAGACATTTTCCCGGTCTTCAAAAACAATTGGAGGAAGACCTAATTTTTGCGTTCCTTCTTTTACGGCGCGTTGAAAAGCTCTTGAGAATTCCGGAAGTGATTCTCCAACGCTTATATCCACATAAACAGGAAAGCAGTCTGAAATGGCCAAAAGATGCCTTTCAATCCTGCGGAGTAAGGAAGTTTTTCCTACCCGACGGTTGCCTTTAAGGTAGTAAGCCCTGGAATCGGGAATAGTCAGTTCTCTTAAAAGTTCTATCCGGTTAAAAAACTGGTCGTCCTGATAAATCGGAGTACCGTAAATGTAAGGGTTTCTCTGATGTCTATCCATAGCCCGTTAATTGTTCAATTTATTTAATTTTATGGCTTCTATTACATCTAAAAGAGTAATTTCATAATCCTCTGCTTTGCTTCTTTTATTTCCACTTTGTCTGTTAAGCATAACATTCAAGGCGTGAAAGCAAATTGTTTGTATGGCGAGTGGCTTTCTTTCACTTTGTTCCAAAATCTTTTCCACTGCTTCCGGAGCATAAGAATAAAGGCTTTGAATTGGATCCGTTATGAGTTTTCTGGCACTTTCTTCATCCATTTGGCTGAGTTTGACCAAAATAAGCTGGTTGTACCAGGGACTCGTGACATCGTCTTCAAGGCGTCTTTTTATACCAACTCCTGCCATAATTGTTTTTATTCGGGCTTCTGCCTGAAACAAACTCCTGAATTTAGCTAACATTGTTTTGCTGGAATAGTCTTTAAATTTATCTACTTCATCAATAAGCAATACAATTCGCAATTCTTTCCCAGGGTCCCGTTCTTCCAATCTATACAACACCTCGTCAAGGTCATCGCGGAATTCAAAAAAATCATAATTACCTGATTCCTTTGGACGTGCTAAGCCCTGAATTCCATATATGCTGTCCCGTAAATGACCCCAAAATTCATGTTCTTCTGTTCTTTCCAGGTTTACCATAACCGGATAAAATGCAAAATCTTTATCCAATCGTTGCTCCATTTGATATTTCAAGTGATATAAAACTGAAGTTTTTCCAATCCTGCGTTCATCTTCAATTAAAAAATTATTCAAGTGAATTCCATCAAGGATTTGTCGTACGATAGCTTCCCGTCCAAAAAAATACTGCGGCGTTCTTATGGGCGCTCCAACAATGTAAGGGTTAACTCGCCTTTCCCAAGCCTCAACTCGCCTTTCTTTAAGATGTATTCTGTTAATGGCTTCACTCGTAAGCGCCAGCATTGCAGAAAAAAAGTGTTTCAGGTTTTTATCAGAAAAAGCTTTTGAAGAGGATACTTCTAAAACCCCACAAACCAAGCCCTCTCTCCATATCGGCCCCAAAAGTTTTTCGCCCAAACCTTTTAACAAACTTCGGTTATCCTCAGGAAGCAGTTTTACTTCTTTTTCTTGTTCTACCCATTTCGGAATAACGGTATTGTAGGTCAACAAGCTTGTTTTAAAAGGTAAAGGGGTATTTATTAAATTTTCAAGGGCAGCCTGAATCAAACTATTTGATAAATAGCTTTCATCTTTAGCGTAAAAACTAAATCCTATTTTATTTTTATCGCCTTTCAACACCTCTGATAACACAGCAATTGCGCGGGCGAAAATATTTTCTTTGCTTTCATTTTCACCAGCGTTAGCTAATGTTTGTGCGAAATCACTAAGCGCTTTGAGTTGGCTATGCTCTAAAGAGGCATTGTATATCCCGATAGCTGCCTGCAATGCAAATCGCTCTAATTTCGGAATATCCCGCTCTGTATAATACCCCGGCATTCTGTGGTCCAGCATTAGCAAACCCAACACTTTGCCTGCGTATTCAAGGGGCAAACAAACCCAGGACAGAACATCCTGCGTAGCTTCGTGAGCAGGGTTCCACAGCGGTTCCTTTCTGGTGTCATTGATGATGCGCAATTTCTTCTGTTCCACGATCCCACGGATGAGTTTATCGTCTTTAACCGCTTTGTACAACGACGAAGTTTTGCCGGGTTTTTTATACCCCGCATAAGCTAACAATCTTCTGGGGGTATCCATACTATCAATTAATTGGATGGTTGCTTTGTCGTAATCTATGACCCGTTTCAGTTCTTTAAGGATAAGATCAGCAATTTCCTTCAATCCACTTTGCCGGGCTATTTGCAGACCGGTCTTATTTAAGGCATCCAATTCGTCGTATAAACGGGCATTGTAGATTGCCAAAGCAGCCTGGGCGGCTAATTTTTCCAAAACACTCACATCTTCCGGCACAAAGGCCCGTTCCTCATGGTCATCAAAAACACCGAGTACCCCAATCACCTCCCCATTAAACAACAAAGGGACTTCTGCAACCGCAGAGAAAAAGTTTTCCAACTTGACAATTCTACGGGGGTAATCTTTATAATTATTGATGATTTTGGGCGCTTTTGTTTCCAAAACCTCTCTCGACATTCCCTGGCCTTCAGACAGGATATCGCCAATTTTCATCATTTTTTTCGGCAGGTTCATGCTGGCTACTAATTCCAGGTCTTGTCTGCTGCCATTAACGGTTAGGTAGGCTTTGCCCCCTTTTGCCTTCAGCAATTTAACCGCTTCTTCTACAATCTTTTGCAACCGATGGTATTGGTCTCTTTCCTCCAGAATGTGCAGCGCTGATTGATGAACGCCCTCGATCAATTCCCGATCTTTTTTGAGCGAATAAAACAACCGGTTTCGATGGATTACATTCGCCACCTGGTGGCAAAAAATATCAATGACCTGGAGTTCTTCTTTGGAAAACCGGCGGGGGGCTCGGAAATTAAAATAAAGCACGGCCACTTCATGCAGCTGGGGGGTATTGCTTCCGGGAATTTGCTCTTCCGCCCGCAGCGACACGCCAATGAACGCGCGGATGTTTTCTTTTTTTATGACTTTAGCTTCCCGGATAAGGCCTTCTGCTCGTTTATACTCCTCAGTGCCGGGTAAACAAGGTCTTTTTTTTCGCAATCCGATGTACATCTCAATCGGATCCGCATCGTCAATATCCTCTATAATAAGCGCTTCGTGTTCTCGAATAAAAGCCCCTAAGCCGTGTTTCCGCTGTTTTTGGGTGAATTTTTTTCCCGGATTACGCAATATTCCTGCATGCACAATGCTCTCGTCGTCGTAGTAGTTTTCGCGGGCAGGGTCATAAGGGTACAAAACAGCCAATTCGGCTTTTGCAATCTTAGTTGCAAGCTCCGTCACCCTTTTTAATAAAGTTTTTGCGCCGGACAACCCGATGGTGAGTTGCTGTCCCGTGTTTGCCAATTCCTGTAAAATGCGGATGTGGCGCTGTTCCTGGAGCACCAGCGCAGCCTGATTGGCAAAATGCTGGACTAAAATGCCGTCGTCTTCCGCGAATTTATTGACTTCTTTGCTCAACAAACTGATGACCCCCAGGTGTTCTCCATTTTTCCCCAATAAAGGCACCACCATAAAAGAACGCCATTCAAATATTGCCAGCGCCCGTTCATTGACAAAGGGTGGGTTTTGATCGTAATGCTTTAAATCGGGAATAATGATGTGGCGCTTTTCGTGGAGCGCTTTGGCATTGATACTGCTACCCGGCGAAGTTGGCACCGGATCGTACACATTATTAACTTCTGGCTTGCTTGTCCTGACAATCCTCAAGTAGTCGTCCCCTTCATTTTCGCGTTTGCTCAGCATCCATAAATTCACATCGGCGTCGGTGAGGTCGTGTACTGCATTCACGACATAATCGGCCAAATTATCGAAATTATCCTCTTCCTGGGCCAGCTGGCTAATTCCCTGAAGATGCTGGGTCAATTTATTTCGCTCCATAATCACCGCAGTAATGGCGGCCAGATTGGTCAGAAATTGTATGTCAGCGTGTTCAAAATATTCGGTATGCCGGCTGGCAACGGTTAATACGCCCAACGTCCGTTTTCTTCGCCGCAAAGGCACCGCAAGAACGGAATTTTCCAAAAGCGCATCCGTAGCAATATGTATTTCCGGCTTATAGCCTTCTTCCGGTTTAGTGATGTCTTTAACATCAAGCGATCTACCTGTTTCAGCAACTTTCCCGGTAATTCCTCCTTCAGAAGCAATGCGGACTTTGTCTGCTTTATCCGCTCCTTCGCCGGCCGAAGCCTTGAGGGTGATTTTACTTTCTTTTTTGGAATATTTGTATATCCAGCTAAAATCGGCGCCTGTTGTGGCAATGGCCTTTTGAAGAATGGTGTCATAAATCAGGGATTCCTGTAAAATGCCAACCAAACTTTGGTTGGTTTCGTGGATCACCCGCGACTGCTGGATTAATTGACGCGACTGTAGTGCCTCTCTCGCCAATTCTGCATAACTCTGCAAAGAATTTAATTGATGATTTTTTTGCTGTGTGGTTCTAAATTCATGAATTTCATTTTTATAACAATCAATCCAGCCAAGCAACCGCTCCCGGCGAAGGATGGGCACGCTGATGAGCGATATCCAGCCTCTTTCCTTAGCAGCAACCTTTCCGATATATATATCTTCTTTACTTATTTCCGGAAAAAAAAGTAACTCGCCTTTACGTAAATGTTTTAATCTGGGATATTCGACTTCTTTCATTTTGGTAATGGTCAAAAAATCTCTGTCTAAACCTGCCCAACCGGTTATTTTGTAATAGGGATAGTCTTGTTTGTCTAACTCCCAAAGCAAACAACAATCAAATTCAGTAATATTTTTTACGTTCCGGGCAATCTGCATGGCAACGTCGTCCATTCTTAACAGCTCCCGCAAAGTAACCATCAACTCATTGTAATCCAACGGCTTTGGCATCACCGCGTAGGCCCCCATTCCATAGGCCCGGATGCTGCCCTGGATGTCCATTCCGGACATGATGATGATCGGCAATTGGGGATATTCCTTCAGGAGTTTTTTTATCAATGCCTCTCCACCTATCCCGGGAAGTACATAATCGGTTAAAACGGCGGTGGGATAATCATCTGGTGGTAAGGTAATTAAATGCGCAATTAAATCCTCCGCTGTGCTAAAGGTTTTCGCTTCTGCATCCCTGATTTTTAGCCGTCGGGTAAGGTCATTGCGAATCCCCTCGTCATCATCTACCACAAATACTTTAATCATTTTCTGTTCCATTGGTTTCTGCTTTTGTTATAGGAAAAATAATGGCAAAGGCGCTACCCCAGGGCCGCACACTATCCACCCATTCCAGATAGCCCCGCATGTTTTCTATCAGGTTTCGGCTGATGAACAACCCCAAACCGTGCCCCCCTTCGCGGGTTGAAACGCCCAACTGGAAGATGCGTTCCCGCATGTTGAACGGGACTCCCCCGCCGGTATCCATGACAGCAATGCAACAGGCATCATTTGCTGGCGCTGCGCAGGTACTGATGACCACTAATTTGTATTCCTGCAAGTGCTCTTCCACTAAATGATAAGCGCTTTGGTTCACTTGTCGCCAATGACGGTTTTGTTCCTCAATATGCTGGATGGCATTGAGCACAATATTGGTCAATACCTGCTCCACATGAATTGCAATGGCCCGGACGGAAGGCAGATCTTTGGTTTGCAACAGGAGATTGATGCCCTTGCTCTGTGCATGAGGCGCTAATTGGCTGTGGACTTTTTTTGCAATTTCATTGAGATCAACCGGTTCCATATCGTCTTTGGCTAATCGCCCGTAAGCCTGCGCCAGGTCTTTGATCTTCAAAATATCCGGGGCAGCATTCCTGAAATATTCCCAAAATTCTTCTTTCCTGTTTTCGTCAATCAGGGTAAGGCCATCTTCTGCAAAGCCCAGCAACGGTTGGAGCTTGTTGTGCAATTCGTGCAAAAATGTTCCCATCAGTTCCCCCCGGAGGGCCATGTCTAATTTTTGCCGGAGCCCGATCATAAACCGATCCTTCTCTATGGCGAGGGATACATAGGAAGCCGTCAGGCGAATACGGGAAATGATGTTCCAAAATAAATCAGTTCTTTTATCTAAAACAAATAAAGCGTATTCCGATGGCGCCCCGGCAACCTTTATCGGTAGTCCGTAACAACTTATGAACGAAAGCTCCGGAAAGAAATTTTTGATATTCAGGCGGCGCCCTTCTTCGTCTAAACGGCCTATGTAGAAGGTTTCTCCTTCTTCAATAACATCCCGGACAGGGCTGTAATATAAGCCATCCATATTTCTGGCAAACAAGGCCTCCTCTTGCCGGGGGAAACCCGCTAAAAGGGTTACTTCGCGTTTTTCGCTGTCCAACTTCAGCAACAGGGCATATTTAACCTGGGTTTCCAACGCCAACTCCTGCAAAAACTGAGGGAATTTTTCGTGCAATGGCAAATTTAAAGACAAGGATTGTTCCAGGCCAGCCACCAATTGTTCTTCATGCCTTGCTTCGCCAGTAGCAATGCTGGCCATTTTGCCTTGCTTCAGGTTTTCAATGGCTTTTAGCAATTCATTAGAATTGGGGTCATGTGATCCGCCTATCCAGCTTTTTGCAGCAAATGTGATGTTGTAATTTTCAACCTTTAAAGTTTTGGCGATTTCGTATTCTGCGAACAGGTCCGTACTCATGAAGATAATTGGAAGTTGGGGAGCTATTTCTAAAATTTGATTACAGACTTGGGTGCCATGTTCCCCATGATTCAGGTTCATGTCAATGAGCACGAGATCGAAGCTGATCTCCTGCTGCCGCAGCAACTCCAGCGCTTCTTTCCCGGATTCTGCCCAGTGCACAGTGGCATCATACTGCTTTTTCAGTAATTTGGTGACCGCGTCACTGTCTTTCGAATTATCATCTACCAATAAAACATGCGCTAATCTGGAAATCGGCGTAATGTGGATGAATTGCTTTGGGGATACCGGTTGTTTTCCTTCTTCCTTATTTATTGACAATACCCGATCCTGTAATGCTTCTAAGCTATCTCGAAAAATCAATTTCAAGAGGTTTACCTGTTCATCAGAACTAAAATTTTTCCGCAAGGGTAGCAGCAGACTAACCTCCATTTTTCTATTGTCCCGATCAATATGCGTAATTTCAGCCCTGATTTTGTCTCCAATGACTAAAACATCGCCTGGGAGTTGTTCGGGAAGAAGCGGCATGTCTTTGGGCCAAAGAATGGGCACAATGCCAGGCTTCAATTGAACATAAACTGCTGAGTCGCGGATATTGATGACTTCGCCAATGACCGTTTGTCCCGGTTCGTATTGATGGGAATTTTTCCAGGGATCATGCAATTCCCGGATGCTGAGGTAGATAAAATCTGATTTTTCTCTTGGCGGCAATAAAACAGCTTTGATGTATTCTCCTTCTTTAAATCTATGTACGATCTGTTTGACGCCGCGCTCCCACGACCATTCCCGCTTTGCAATTACCCCTTTGCTTTTATCTGGCAGGCTTACCGTTAGCTTATTAGAACGTACCGAAAGTATTTTTACCTGCACGATGGGATACCCCTGGTAATTTTGTTTCGTTTCATTCATTGTTTTAAGGTTAACTATTTTTCACTCAAATTTAATATTTTTGTTAACTATACTTCACATAAGCATTTTTTTATTTTTTGATTTGCCCCGCCTTCTTCTTGCCCTTCTCCGACAACGCCCCAAACTTCCGCGTCATCGTCTTAATATATTCCACCTTCCGGAACCGCAGCGCCGTCCAATCTTCGTCAATCGCCACTGCCCGAACGCCCTCCAGATTGTATTGCCCCAGGATGGCCCAGCCGGTGTCGCGGTTAAAGTCGCAGCGGTATTTTTTAGACGTCCCTTTAGGGTAGCACATCCACACCACGGCGTCGCCTTGCAGCTTGGGCGCGATGAGGGGAATGAGGCGGTCAATTTCGGATTGTTGGGTCACAAATACGAGGATGAAGGTGATCTCCTCGCTTTTTGAAAGGTCGGTGATGATTTCCGTTTCGCCGGCAAGGCTGGCTAAGTTCGCGTTAAATGTGGCCGGGTGGTTGATCGAAACCACTTGTTGCTGGCCTTTGTAGTTGAGTTTTTTGAATAGTGCGTCCATAGTATTACATTTATTAACAGTGAATGACGTAAAGTCGCAAATCCTCCTCCCCCACCCGAATCACTCGCTCGTAATGCAACCCCAGCTTTTCCAGCAGTTGAATAGAATTGACATTGTCTGGCAAGGTAGTGGCATAAATGCAGGCGTAGCTGCCTGCTTCCATCAGGCTGTTCAGCACCGCCGATGCCGCTTCCAATGCGTACCCTTGTTTTCCGAATCCGGGCAAAAACGCAAACCCGATGTCGCGGTGGTCCAAATAATCGCGTTGGAGAAAAGAGATGACCCCGATCAGGGTTTCCCCGGCTTTCAACCTGACCACCCAGCTGTTGGCGTCCTGGTTGCTCCTCATTTTTTGGACGTACGCCTTCGCAGCCGGCAGGTCATGAACCTTCCGGTCGCCGATGAATTTTAGCCAGCCGGGAGTGTTCACCAATTCGAGGATGAATTCGGCGTCACCCGACGTCACGGAATTTAAAACCAGGCGTTCGGTTGTTAGATTGTGTTGCATGAATCCTTCTGTTAATGAATGCGGTAAGGCGGGTTAAACATGAGTCATCCCGAATTTTCAAGCACATTATGTCATATTTTGGCGTTTTTGGGCGTCATACTGGTGCAGCGCACCTAAATTTTTGTAGATATTGATCATACAGGTGCATTTAGGTGCAGCGCACCGTAACAACGGCTGCTACAACATGCCTACATTGCGGTGCGCTGCACCTTACTACCCCCGATTCCCCTGGTCTACAAAGGTTATTGGTGCGCTGCACCTCAACCAAAAATTCGGGATGACTCATGTTTAACCCAGCAGCAAACCGCCCCCTCTCAAAGATATACCTTTTCTAAAACCTCTTACCCCTCACCTCAACGAAGTTTGTTGCCTCAGAGCCGTCGGACTTTGTTTTTTCACCGCACGGAATACGCGGTTGAAATGGCTAATGTTTTCAAAACCCGATGCGTAGGCAATCTCACCCACCGTTTTATCTGAAAACACCAGCATCTGGCTGGCCTGCTCGATCCGCAACCGATTCAGGTATTGCATAAACGTGCAGCCGTTGATTTTACTAAACCAGCGGCAAAAGTAGGTTTTGCTCATGGTTGCTTCGTTGGCTGCCTGTTCCAAAGTAATTGCCGTTGCATGCTGCTCGTGTATCCATTTTAAAACCCTGGCCAATCGTTGTTCTTCCTTTTCCAAATAATGAAATCCCGGAAGCATGCTGGCCGGTTTTTTGGATATTGGAACCCGCTTTTTTTGCGCGGAAAGTTCGAGGATCAGCTCAAACAACCGAAGTACCTGAAGGTGGGGCGGGAAGTTGGCAAAATCGTGTATTTTGTCGAGCAGGGTTGCCGGAGGGTTTGTAAAATAAAGCCCACAGTTTGCCTCTCTAAAAAAGGAAGTCAAAAACCTATACTCCGGTAACTGAAGAAACAGGGAGGCCGGGAACTGGAAAAATTTCGCAGCAACCCGCTCATTTTCTGTTGTTTTACTTCGGTAAGTCGCCCAACTATGGGGCAGATAACTTCCTAAAAAAACCAGATCCCCGGTGGTAAAAGGCTGAATCGAATCACCGACATAACGCATACCTTCCCCTTTTTGAATGAAGGTCAGTTCCATTTCGGGATGCGCGTGCCAGAAGTGCTCAAAAGCCGGAAAATCCAACGCACCGTAGTGAAAGGATTTATCGAAATAAAGTCCATCAATGATTTCTATAATTGGCTTCACTTTATCTATATTGTCTTATATTTTTTATTTTGACCAATTTAAGTGCAATATATGCAAAGAATCGGTCAATACAGGCAAAGTTGTTCTAAGCGTTTCTCGATAATTTTGAGACTTCATTCAAAACTTTACCATGTTGAGGAAATTACTTACAAACTGTTTTTTGCTGCTTCAGGTGGTTTTAGCTTTCGGCCAAACCGTGGAAGTCAACTCGGGACGGGTGCAACGCCTTGAAAAATTCCCCTCGCAATTTGTTCCTGCCCGAAACATAGACATTTGGCTCCCCGAAGGATACCGTCAGGATAAAAAATACGCCGTCCTCTATATGCACGACGGCCAGATGCTATACGACGGCGCTGGCACCTGGAACAAACAGGAATGGGGCGTGGACGAAACGCTCGGAAAACTAATCGCTGGTCAACAAATTGAGCCCTGTATTGTGGTAGGAATCTGGAACAGCCCGAAGGAGGGCGGGCGATACGGTGAATATTTTCCGCAGCGCATTTTGGACAGTATTCCACCCGACATCCGGGAAGCCATTCTCCGGGACCAGATCAAAGGGGTTCCTCTGGCTGATAATTACCTGAAGTTCATCGTGCAGGAGCTCAAACCTTATATAGATAAACATTTCGCCACTAAAAAAGGCCGGAAGCATACCTTCCTGATGGGTTCCAGCATGGGCGGGCTTATTTCGGCATATGCCCTTTGCGAATATCCGTCCGTTTTCGGCGGCGCGGCCTGCTTGTCCACCCATACGCCAATCGTGATCCCCACCGGGCATCTGGATGCTGCTGCGGTTGACCTCGTTGCCGGCGCTTTCCGCAATTACCTGAGCCGTAAATTGCCGCAGGGGCAGAAATTCAAAATTTACTTCGATTATGGCACCGAAACGCTGGATGCCCTTTACAAACCTTATCAAACCCAAATAGATGCGATGATGAAAAGTAAGGGTTTTACCTCAAAAACCTGGATTACCCGGGAATTTCCCGGCACTGACCACAGTGAAAAAGCCTGGCGGGAAAGGTTAGATATTCCTGTATTGTTTTTAATGCAAAAGAAATAAGAAGCGTCATGTGGGAGCAACAATTATCCGAACCAATGGAGCTCACTGCGGCTCAGGTTGATTTTTATCAAAAGAACCGTTTCATCAAAATCAAACAGGTTTTTTCGCCGGAAGTCATTGCGCATTTCAACGAGGTCATTGGACGGAAGGTCAACGAAATGAACAAAGTAGCCGTTCCCCTCGAACAGCGCGACACCTACGGCAAAGCTTTTTTACAATTATTCAACTTGTGGCGGGAAGACGAGGCCATCAAAAAATTCGTGTTCAGCCGGCGTTTGGCCAAAATTGCCGCCGACCTGATGAAGGTGGAAGGGGTGCGGCTTTACCACGATCAGGCCCTGTTTAAAGAAGCCGGTGGCGGATTCACCCCCTGGCATGCCGACCAGTACTACTGGCCATTAGAAACCGACAAAACTGTCACGGCCTGGATCCCGCTGCAAGCTACCCCGCTGGAGATGGGACCACTGGAGTTCAGCGCGGGCAGCCATCAGATCGTGGAAGGCCGCGACAAAAAAATCGGCGACCAAAGCGAAGCGTTTATTGGAGAAAAATTGCGGATCACGGACTTTCGGCACGTCATCGAACCGTTCGATGTGGGGGAAGTCAGTTTCCACTCCGGCTGGGTATTTCACCGCGCAGGCGCCAACACGACCGACCAGATGCGCAAAGTGATGACTGTAATCTATATGGATAAAAATATGGTGTTGAAAGCTCCGGAAAACGACAACCAAAAATTGGATTGGGAGGTGTGGTGCCCCGGGGCGGAAATCGGGGAGGTGATTGATACTCATTTGAATCCGGTGCTGTTTTAGAAAATTTCCCGCTAAGGACGCGGAGGATACGCAAAGGACGCTAAGCGAGACGCCCGCCTTTGCGCCCTTTGCGGGAATCTTTTCCCGCAAAGCGAGAATCCTTTTCCCGCAAAGGACGCGGAGGATACGCCAAGGTCGCAAAGCGAGACGCCCGCCTTTGCGCCCTTGGCGGAACCTTTGCGCTCTTTGCGGGAAACACTCCCTTAGCGGGAAACAACACCACGATTTCGTAAATCATCATACCTTAGCGGGAAACACTTTTCAAATGCAACACAACATGGCAAAACCAGCTTTCAATTCAATCCCCCGACTCCTGGCGCTCTTCTGCTGCCTGTTCTTTTCCATAGCGATGTCTGCCCAAATTACCCGGGTAGAGCCCCCAAACTGGTGGGTTGGCATGAAAAGCACATCCCTGCAATTGTTGGTCCAGGGGCCTAAAGCCGGGCAACTCAACCCGGTCATTGACTACCCCGGCGTGCGCATTGAAAAAACGCACCGCGCCGACAGCGAAAACTACCTGTTTATAGACCTGACCATTGCAGCGGATGCAAAACCCGGCGCCATCACCATTGCGTTCAAACGGGGCAATGCGACCGCTTACGAACATAAATACCCCTTGCTCGCCAGGAAGCAAAAGCCGGAAGCCTTCCAGGGTTTCAACGCTTCGGATGTCATTTACCTGATCACCCCCGACCGGTTTGCCAATGGCGACCCCGGCAACGACATCGTTCCTTCTTTATTGGAAAAAAAGATTGACCGAAATCAGGGCTTTGCCCGGCACGGTGGCGACATCCAGGGGATTATTGACCAATTAGATTACCTTTCCGGGATGGGCTTCACCGCGATCTGGCCAAGCCCGCTGCTGGAAAACGACATGCCCAATTGGTCCTACCACGGGTATGCAATTACCGATTACTACCGCGTAGACCCTCGTTTTGGGAGCTTAGACACCTATAAGGCGCTGGCGGAAAAAGCCCGCAGCAAAGGCATGAAGCTCATTTTTGACGGCG